>SMWT01000039.1 GCA_004356615.1 Deltaproteobacteria bacterium
CAACTTCAGTTCTATAAGATTGTCCGTATTTTTCCATGTCTACCCATCTAGAAATGTTAAATCGGAAATATAGCCCCTAAATCATTGTATGAGCGAATTTTAATGCTTCTAAATATTGGTGAGATATAGCAATCTTGACACATGTAGTAAGGCGTAAGGAATGAATATTTTGCCTTTAGTAGGTTATTACTGGCCATTTTCAAAGGAGTTTGGTTTAAACAATGCATGCTGGCAGTGAGTTCGAAATTCGTCCACTCGCTCCCGCCATTTTAACCACGTTCTTTATCTTCCTCGGAAGCTTTAGATATTAAAACCAGAGTTTAACCCACTCTGGTTTTTTTTTGTCTTTTTTTACCTCCCTTAGACTGCTCCCTTAAATTAATAACCGTACCTACTCCAGTGCCCGCGAAAGTGGAAATATTTTGTGGTTGTTGTCAGATTTTAGGAAAAATCCCGAGAATCCTCGATAATTAATTGCCGAGATGAATCGTCTTTACTTTCTTTTTTTCGTAATCCATGCTTACTTCTGTATAGGGCGGGAAGCACCTGAATAAACGCCTGTGGAGATCACGACCTCTGTTATTCTTAAAACAGAATAGTAAGTTGGTTCGAGGAAGCAGGAATCTCTCGCATCTTAAGATGCTCGGTATTTTAATACCGAGAATACTTCACTTTGACCTAACCTTTCTTTCCATTATTTGAAAATCATGGTAATACACAAAACCTTATGATTCCTAAATTACCAAGTGAACTAGAACTATTTTTTGGAAAATATGAGTGGAAGAAACCCTCTACGGGAGAATCGGGTGATAAGGTTTACCAAATCAACTGTAAAAATGGTAAATCTTATTTTTTAAAAACTGCAATTGGGTCAAATCAATCTAATTTAGTTTTTGAAAAGCAGGCCCTAGCTTGGATGAAAAACAAATTTTTGGCCCCTTCGGTTGTAAAATTCCTCAAAAAACCTGATGCCACTTATTTGTTAACAACTGCCTTGGAAGGTCATAATGCCTCGAGATTTACTACTTTAAATATACCCGAAGCAGATATGATGAAACTATTGGCGAAAACTCTTAGGAAGATCCATCAAATACCAATTGATAACTGCAATCTAGATCAGGGCCTGGCCACCAGAATTCCTCAAGCGAAGAAGAGATGGGAATTAGCTCTCATTGATAAAAATATATCCGATCCTTATGAAAGTTTAATTCAAAAATGTAATTTTAAGGAAGACCAAGTATTCACACACGGAGACTATTGCTTGGCCAATATTATTATTGGAAAAAATAATTCCACCGGACTTATAGATCTTGGTCGGGCAGGAGTTAGTGATCGTTATCAAGATATCTCTCTGCTTTTTAGAAGTTTTGAATATTACACCGGCAAAAGATTAGATGATATATTTGTGAGTGAGTACGGTTTGATAGATTACCTTGACCAAGAAAAGATTGAATTTTATCAGCTTTTAGATAGTTTCTTTTAAAAATCGTTAGCAGTAGATTTTTCTCTATCTATTTTTTTATTGGTTTTAATAAAACTTCATTTTTTCCATAATATATTCGAGAACCTCTTTGCCAACTTCTGTAAATTCCATAGTAAACTTGGCCGATGGCAAATATCCATAAGATGGCAACCATCTGATCAAAAATCAGCCCAAAGGAAAGAAGAAATATAAATACCCCCTCATCAAAATCGAAAAACTTAGGCTGCTCTCTTAAAAGCCATTTTAAATTAATGGCCATACCTGATCCAGGGCCTGCAGGAATAGAAATATTTTGTGGCTGTTGTGAAGTGGCTTTAGAAGTATTGAGATAAAGAGCTACATATTTCACATATCCTCTAAGATAATAAAAAGAGACTCCAATGAATGCGAGAAATATTACTAAGATGTTTTGAGTTCGTTGATATGCAGTGTAGGCAAAAGCACCCCACAATATAAATACTTTTATTTGATCTGTTACTTTATCGAAGTAAGAACCAAAGGTGGAACTTAATCCTCGATACCTGGCCATCTGTCCATCCATGCAATCAAAAATATGTCCTAGGTGTATGAAAATAGCAGCTATAATTACGGCCGGATATGTTCCGATTAAGATAAGTATTGCAGCAAGACAACTTACGGCAAAAGATAGGATCGTCAATATATTAGGGGTCAGAAATTTTAAATCAACAACCACGTAATTTAGGAGAATAGCAAGAGGAGCGGTAATGAAGGAGGACCACCATTCATCATTTTTATTCTTGGTTTCCCAGAGTCTTTCAAATTTAGTATTCATTAGCTGATTCCTTCTACTAAAGAAAGTGAAGTTGATTCATTTTCTTTAGTAGACTTTGCCAACCAATCTTGGAGTCTTTTATAGTCAGATAAATAATCAATCTCTGTCCAGAAGTGTCCTGCAATATCATAGTGATTTATTGGACTCCCTTGAGGAATGAATGAGTACAAAACGTCTTCCCACCAATCATTTATTTTTCCAGACGAAATCATATCTTCTAAGCGTGTCTTAAAAGATTTAACGAAGCTTTTATTTATACGAACTATTCCTACATACTCACCATCAGTTTCTTGATTTGATAAGTGCTTTCCATAATTTACAATTAAATCATTTTCAAAACTGAAACGATAATCAGCAGTTTCGATTCGAGTAGAATCTGATAACATAACAACATCTTGTTTTTGTGTTAGGATTTCATCTAAAATTACCGGTTCAAAGAATAAGTCAGCATTCATAAGTAAAAGATCATCATCTAGTTTTTCTTTTGCAAGCCACAAGGAAGAGATACTATTTGTTACTGAATAAAAAGGATTTTCAAAATATGCAGCGTTTCCACCAATTTCTTCCTCTATTCTCTTTGCTTTGTAACCTGTCACAATAGAAATATCGTCAAGTCCTCGGTCCTTACACAGTCGAACGATCCGTTTGATAAGTGTTTCTTCTCCTGCTTTAATAAGACATTTAGGTTGATCATGTGAGACTTCTGCTAAACGCGAACCAATTCCTGCTGCCATAATAATAACTTTCACTTAAGGGCTCCTTTTTATAATTCTTCTGAGATGGTATTTTTCAAATCATTTATCAATAATTCAATATCCTGTTCTGTTTGATCTCCCATATGCGAAACTCGAAATAACTTATGCTTTAAATCGCCTCCACTTGAGGCAAGATATGTATCATATTTTGACTCCATATGCTGCACGAGCTGTATAGCATCAATCCTTTCATCACATTTAACTGCGGTTAGAGCATTTGAAGGATTTTCTGGTAATATTGATAAAGGTAAATCTTTTATCGACTCACGAAATATTTTACCCAATTTTTCATGCTTTAAAATAAGATGATCCAATCCAATTCTTCTAATTTCTTTAAGTCTCTCATGAAGCATTAAAAATATACCTATGGCCGGAGTATACGGCATCTGCCCTCTCTGCTGATTTTTGAGATAGTCCAGAAGATCAAAATAAAGAGATTTTACAGGAATAGATTCAATTTTTTCTTTGGCCTTTTCATTTAATGCGATAAAGGAAAGACCTGGAGGAAGAGCGAGGGCCTTTTGCGAACTTAGTAGAGCAACATCAACATGCCACTCATCCATTAAAAATGGATCAGCACAAATGCTACTTATACCATCTACAATAAACATCACCTGGTGTTTATTGGTTAATTCACCAATACTTTCGATATCGTATAAAACACCTGTGGAAGTTTCGTGAGCATTAATCAGTAGTGAGGTATATTTTGAATCACTTAATTTACTTGAAAGTAAGTCGATGCAAAGACTCTCTCCATAATTCAATTTAATTTCATCATGGGGAATGTTGTGTATTTTGCAAAGATTCACCCAACGTTGTCCAAAAGTTCCGCCATTAATAATTAAAACATGGTCATTTCTTCCAAGTAAATTAAGAACGGTCGCTTCCATCGCTCCGGTACCTGATGAAGTTAAAATGACAACATCCTCTTTTGTCTGAAAAATGTATTTAAGGCCATCTATAATTTCATAAGTTAGTGCGGAAAAGTCTTGAGTTCGATTGTATGGAAGTTGCTGCGACCCAATCTTTAAAATTTGGTCCGAAATTTTGGTAGGCCCCGGTGTAAATATCTTAAATTGTGCTTTGCCCAAAACATTCACCTGAAGCTTGCTCCTTTCCCTGCAAGAAACTCTCGTATATAATTTTTTTACAACGATTAAGTAGAAATATGACTTTTATCAAGAGTAGACAGCAATTTAACATAGTGCACTTAAACTGTCTAATATTATCCAGAATGTTGTACAAAACCTCTCCCTCCCGGTGGAACGTAGCGTCAATGAAGAAAAGAACCCCATTTTACATAGACTTACCTAAAATTATTTATGTCTTTTTACTCTTTTGAATCTTTTTTTAGAACGGAAAAAAAGAATCATCCCTGTTACCCACAAAAAAAGCAGACCTAGAGAAGTTGGGAGAAAAATATAATCACGTACTGACTTTGAAAAATAGGTCCCCTCATGTATTTGAATTAGTAAGGTGGAATATTTTGGGCCCATACTTAATATTTCAAGGGTTTCGGGGTGTAAAATCATTTCTTGGTAATCTTTAGTTCTTATAGCGTAGATATTTTTTGCCGGTTTATAGATGATAGAGGAAATATTACTTTCTTCTATGGAGTTATTCTTAAGCTTAGTTAATACTTCCGAAATAGTCCTTACTTTTTCAATTGCAACAGATTCTACTTTAGGAGTAGGAGTTTGAATGAAGCCGAATTTACTTCTAAGAATAAGCAAAATTCCTGTAACCACAATGATAAGAATAGGTAGAGCGAAAATGATGCTTAATCTTCTATGAAATTTTCTCGTCAACTTCAATTCAAGTCCAGGGAAAACTACCTCATATGTTTCACATGAGGTAGTCCAAAATTATTTGTTCTCTACTTCATCATCCTCATCAGGAATGGGCAGCTTATAAAAATCCCAATCTTTTGGTGCTTTTCTCGTCCATCTAAACTCAAGGGTTGGTGCAATCTTAAGCTCAAAGAGCGAAAGCACATCAAAAGCTAGATAAGGTTTAATCAAAAACCTAATCCTAGAAAGTACCCAGGATTGAATGGTCGCCGTGCCTTCTGGTTTTTCTACTTCTGAGAAGGCCTCTTGAGCAGAATTAAGTTCCTTTTCAATTTCGAGGGCCAAAAGTTCCGGCGCCTTCTTATAAGAGTAGGTTCGGGCAGAGGAGGAAAAAGAAAGGACAATAATTGTTAATACTAATATTTTTTTCACATTTAGCTCCTAAAAATTAAGATTGTTTAACCAAGAAAAGTGTTAATACGCCAATTCCTTCGACAGTGGCCACACCAATAGTCCCTCTAAGAAAAACTTCAAGTTCAAGCTCAATGATTTTTAATTCAAAGTGCTGTTTTTTGCCTCTTGCAATTCTCTTGGCCTGACGTCTAAGGGGAATCTTAGACCAAAAATGCGCCATCTTTATTGCCTTTTTAAGTCCTTTTCTAAAATTCTCTCTAGAAGCATTATAAATTCCTGATCTAATTCGTTCTCCGATTCTGCTTTTATCAGAGGAGATATTAGGTTCTACGATGATAGAATGCTTTTTTGCGTAGGCCAATTTCTCAGGAGTGTAGGCATCAATAATGGGAAAAGTATTGTTTAATTTCACTCTTCTCATTTTATTGTTTACGCTATTTTTTGCTCTTCTAAAGAAGGCCGAACCGATTAGATGACCTTTTAATTTGGCCACGCCCAGTTGCCCCTTAGCGCCTATTCCAATACCAACTTTTAAATATTCTAGGCCATAGTGGGCCTTATTCTTTTTTCCAAGGGTTAACTTATCTAGAGTTTCAAAATCTTGCGCCATGGCCATGATAAATTTTGAATTATCAGACATTTCCTTAACCGCTTTATCAGAGCTTTTCTTTCTAATCCGATACCATTCAAGCTTAAGCCCAATCCCGGTCCCAACCGATAAGAAGGGCAGTACTTTTCCTGAGGCATCAAAATATAGATCAAATTGAAACTTATAAACCCACCAAGGAGTGTAGTTAGGCATTTCATCTAAATCAGAAAGTACCTCTTGGTACTCGCCTATTTTAGAAAGCAACCTAGATTTAAAAAGCTTCCTGTTTTTAATTTTGCCTGATTTAAAACTCGCCTCAACCAGAGGTGCGATTTCTTTTTCAAGGTCTATCGTAGAAGTTTGGCTAGAAAATCTAATGGTGTCTTGGTCAGATGAACCATTGATTTCATTTTCCACGGACTTATCAACAGGAGAGGCATCACTCGCCCCGTAGTATTTTTGTTGCAAGTTTTTTGTAGATTCTTTAGTTCTATTCCAAATGAACTCTACTGCTGTTGCAACTTTTGCACTTGCAAAGGCCCCGATTCCAATTGTTCCAACATGTTCAATTTCAATTTCTGACTTAATACTTTGCAGATACCATTTTCTATTTTTCCTCTCTCTTTTTTTAGTAGCAATTCTTTCTACTAACTGAGATTTGGCATCTAAAATATTGTCGTACTCTTTTTCAAGCTCAAGCATTTCAGTTGATTTATTAAAACTTGGATCCTCTAAAGTATCAGTAATCCAGGCAGAGGGGATTCTAGCAGCAGATACGCCTGCGCTAATTAAAAGACTCATTAGCAATGTATATATTTTCATCGTATTTTTCCTCTTATAAAATAGGTTTGGGTAACTCTTCAAAACGAAGCTCAAAAGAAGGTTCAATTTCCCACTTAAAGTTATCAGTAAGGCCCACTTCAAACACTAATTGAAGTCCCACACTCACTCTTTTTAAAATCCAAGATTCATCGAACTCAAACTTATCCAATTTTTGAGTGGATTTTTCACTTACTTCCCCCATCACACCAGAAAATTTCTTAATGTAGCGTCCTTTGGGAACGTAGCGAACTATAGATTCTCCCTCTTCACCCATTCCTACAAAGGGCAGATCGTCTGCTGATCTTTTTTCCTTACAGGAAACGATAAAAAGGAGTGCAATGCTTAAGGGTAAAACACCCAATTTTTTAAAATTCATAATATCTCCATATTTTTTATTTCTCATTCTTTTAAATTTGACAGATATTCAAGCGCAGGCCTTATAGAGCCTTTTTCCAAATACAAATCAATTAACTCATCGGCCAGTGTTTGCTCATTTTCAATTTTGCTCTTTATTAAAGATAAAGGAGATGGATCAAATCCAAATGCCTTTAAAAGGGGCCCACTATCTTTTAAAACTTCTCCCAATTTTTCTTTTACGTTTTTTGCCTTAAGTCCAAGCCGCGCGACCTCACCCATTTCATAAATTCGTGTGGCCTTATCACTGCGGCCTGAAAGATCTTTGTTTAGTATTAGTAAAAGCGAAAGAAGAAAATAGGCCGACATATCCCCAAGATATGGACTCATTTCAAAAACTTTAAACTCAAATCGATTTTCTTCATCCTCATGAAACTCAATAGGAGGGGCAATCACTGATCTTTTGTGAATACGATAAGATCTTCCAAGCTCGCCATTTACTCTCCAAAGATCATTTTTATAAAAAGGCGATCCCACGCTAAGAGCGCAAAGGGCCGGGGAGTAGTAATTCACCAACTCTTCAAAGTCTTCTTGGTTAAAATCTTCCAGTAAACTTTGCGGAACACTGATATTAAAATCTGGCCCATAAGTGGTCATCACTTCCATGGCCCATTGCCAATAATCATAACGCCTCTTATTACAAGGGCCGCTAAATTTGGTTTCTATGGGGTGATGAGAGAGTGCCACTGCCTTTAAATTATGTTTAGCTAGGGCATTCTGTAGTCGTAGATGAAGTTCTTTATAAGCATCTAGGCACTCTCCTATGGAAGAACAAGCAGGAGTTCTGATCTCTATACCTTTAGGGAGAAGGTCTTTATTTCCATCTGGAAGATGATAGCCTTCTACTACAAAAGGCATAATTTTTTTTGAAGGGGACTCAAGTTTTAAAAGATCAAATCTACCTTTAATATCATCAAAAGGGATATCCTCTAAAATGGCATTAAGTGTTTTAAAATCGAAGTCCTTGTACCAAAGAGGTTTATAATCTGGCAGACTTACCAACAAAAATTCTGCCTCAAGTCCAAATTGAAAATGGTCCAATGCAGTCTCTCTGCTTGGAAAGACATTTGCTAAATTTTGGTTCTCGGTATTTAAAAACATACTCACTGGTACCTCATAAGAATTTCAAGCTACAAATGTTTGTTTGATAAGGCAAACTTTTTATCATACGCGTCGCGCCTTGAAGCCCCACTTTTTGACAGGCTTGGTCAAAAGTAATAGATAATTAGGATCATTTTGCCCTTTATCCAGGAAAGAACCTTGGCCGATTTAAAAATTAAAGACATTACAAAACTTGAAACTTGGAATATTAAAGAACTTCGAAAACTTAGAATGACCATTAATAACAGAATTAATGAATTTGAAAACTCATCAAAGCAAAAAGAGCTAGCAAAAAGTAACCCACTTCAAAATAAAAATCTTGATGAGCTCAAAGAAATTCTTGAAAAGGTGTTAAAAGCTGAGAGAGAGCTTACAACTCAAAATCGTTAAAATCACTTTCTAAAACTTCGCTATTAATGGCACCAACAAGATAGGAGCTGATCTCGGCCTCTTGAGGAGCAACTTGGACGTTATCGCTATTTAGCCAGCTATTCATCCATGGGAGAGGATTGCCTTTGTTTTCAAAAATAGGTTTAAAGTTAATCGCCTTTAATCTTTGGTTGGTAATATATTCAACGTAATCTTTTAAGATATCGGCGTTTAATCCAATCATAGAACCGTCTTTAAATAGATATTCGGCCCATTCTTTTTCTTGATCTGCTGCAACCTTATACATCTCAGTAACTTGATCTTTGCATTCCTGTGCGATTTTAACCATCTCGAAATCATCTTTTCCATTGGCAAATATTTTCATTATTTGCTGTGTTCCCGCGAGGTGGAGGGCCTCATCTCGAGCAATAAGCTTAATTATTTTAGCATTTCCTTCCATTAATG
>SMWT01000040.1 GCA_004356615.1 Deltaproteobacteria bacterium
CCAGGAGCTATAGAGCAACTAACTTGAACATGAAGAATTTTTTTATCATTATCTATAAAAGTTACTATTCCTTGGGCATTTTTATCACTCGTTACCGAATTTCCCACACTAAAATTTTCTGGTTTATCTACGTTTAACACCAAAGTTAATCCATCTGCTTGGGGATAATGGAGGGAATCTGGTTTGGTGGCGATAGATATTTGAATAGTGGTAATAACGGACGTTCCGCTTATGTGATCCCCTTGGATGGTATAAAACTTTCCATCGGTAAACACTTGGGCAAGGCCGGTAATTTCGCCAGTTAAGGGGTTTAAAATCATCCCGGTTGGAAGAGTTCGATCTGGCGAAGGTGTGATAGCATCTTTTTCCCTTACGTCAGATACGAAAAAAGACATATCTCCTTCTTTAATTTCTCCACCATTTAGCGCAATACAGACTAGGGGAGTTGGAAGTTCTCCGGTATTTATCTGTGATGTTTGATCAAAGAAATAAGTCGCATTTGGGCTACCTTCAGGATAACTCGGAGGTGTATAGGCGATATCCGTCGGCGGAATAGATACATCTGGATCTGTAGGAATTATTGGCCCTCCAGGATCTGTCGCTCCACCTCCAGGGGCCGAAGGATCTTCCACCTTCCATTTGGTGAAAGTATCAGGGATACAACCACCAAGAAGCATTGTTGAAATAAATAGTAATATTAGGCCTTTAGTTAGTTTCATAAGTAAAATATCGACCTCTAAGCTTTTTTTATTTATTTGCCGTCCTTATTCCGTAACAGGGGAATATATTTCTCCCTATTTAGGGATAACCAACCGAGTTAATTTGTCTTTCACGTGAAAAACTTCATGACTAAAGCGCTCTACTATTTTTTATTAATGAAAAAATTGGAGTTAATATGAAAATTGCCTATTTTTCCGACCAGGCCTCTGGCCCACCAAAGCTTTTTAATAAATCGGGAAAGCGTATTCCCCTAGATTTCATTGAGGATCAAAAGAACTTACTGGTTAGGGTTTATGATCTAGTGGTTATAGATGTTGAAAAAGAAAATAAGGTTTTATGGGAAATCCTTGAGCTGTTAAAACAAAGAAAAGTTTTTATAATGATTCTTGGGAGTAATCTGGATTCAAACATTATTGAAAAATGTTACCGGTTAGGTTGCCACGATATTTTTTCCTCACCTCTTAAAGCTGAATATTTAAGATATTTTTGGGGCAAGTATTTTTCCAAGGAATTTATTTTTTCCAGATTCAATTTTGTGACTAGAGATGAGGTGTTTTGGAAAACTTTACAAAAGCTTAATCAGCTTTTTATAGATCCCGGGCCTGTACTTATAAAAGGCCCTACAGGAGTTGGAAAAACCCATCTGGCCAAAATGGTTCATGAATATCTGGTAGGAAAAGATCGGCCATTTATTTCTTTTAATTGTTCGGAGTTTTCTGAGTCATTGATTGAGTCTGAGCTCTTTGGCCATAAAAGAGGGAGCTTTACCGGTGCCATCTCAGATAAGAGAGGTCTTTTATCTTTAGCGGATACAGGTACCTTATTTCTTGATGAGATTGGCACCATGCCACTCTCTATCCAGAAAAAGCTGTTAAAGGCATTAGAGGAGAAATGTTTTTATCCGGTCGGTGCTGGGGAGAGTGAGCAATCAAACTTCCAATTGATCTCCGCTACTTGTGATGACATTTTAGATGAGACAACTTTTAGGAGTGATTTTTATTATAGGATTGAGGGCTTCGTTTTAAATATCAAACCCCTAAAAGAAAGGCCCTATGATATTCCTTTGCTCTTTGGTGAGTTTTTAAAGAGGACTTCAAGAAAGATTATTATCTCAGAAGACGCCATGAAACTTTTAAAAGATTATCATTGGCCTGGAAATGTTAGGGAACTTAAAAACTTGATCAGATTAATTGGCTCAATTGACGGGGGAGTGGTGAGGGCCAGTGATTTACCGGAAAAAATAAGCAAAGAACAAAATCAAATCAGTTTTTTATCTAATGATGCCGTTAAAAATCTAATAACTAATGTAGGATTAAATGTGGCCATGCAAAATTTAGAAGATGAGGCCTTTAAATATTTTTATTTTAAAAATGAGGGCAAAGTTCGAAAAACCATGAAGCAGCTAAAAATATCAAATAATGCCTTTTATAGAATTAAAAAGAGGATTTCCTAAAATGAAAAAGATTCTAGTTTTACTAATGCTTGTTTTCTTATCCAGTTGTAACGAGAGGTTGAGGCCTCATTTAAATAGTCTCATCGGTGAAGAGTTAACTGAAAAAATACTTGGTGGGCCTCCCGTGGTTAAAAGAGAGATCAATCTTCCTAAGATACCCAATATAACTAGAGATGGCCGGACTTTTGGGGGGTTTAAGGGAGAGAAACAAATCAATATGAAAGTCTTCCCTCCGGATAGGATGAATCAGCTTAATATCCAATTTATTGAAGAGGCCTATAAAGAAGTTCGAGGAATCAAAGCATCGCGTGGTGATTTAAAAAAATGGATTAATGTTTTAGCTCAGGGAGGAACTCGGGAGGGGGTATACCGGGCATTGATCCTCGATTCAAGCTACTACAAGTTGGAGCGGAAAAATATCCCTTTAACTGACAGTGCAATTGATTTTGCTAAATATTTTTCAACAAAATATATGGGCAATGAAATTTCTAGTGAAACTCTGGAGCGGATTAATTTTTATCGCTTAAAAAGGGAACTCACTGATAGATCTTTAGAAATAGTTGATGCTCTTTCAAGTAATCTAGATGATGTATATGATTGGTACGCGGTATTTTCCGCGGAGCTTGCCTCTAGATATCCCCAAGTGTGGAAGTTAAAGATTAGAAAAGACCAGTCTCTAGATTTTCAAAGAAATTGGGCCAAGGGTGTTCCGGTTCAAATGATGAAGTCAGAAATTTTAATCAAGATAAACCGACTCATTAATCTTCTCAACAAGTGACTAGTCCCAAAAAGGATTGGAGATGCCAGTTAGTGCCAGTAGCAGTCTTTCCACGCCCATGGCGATTCCTGCAGAAGTGGGCAGGCCCTTATCCATTACGGCGATAAACTTTGTAGGTTTTGGTAGCGAGTAGTTATAAATATTTTGTTTAAGCTCTGATTGTTTTTGCAGTCTGTTTTTTTGTTCCACGGGATCAGTGAGCTCATTGAAACAATTACCAAGCTCAAGTCCTTGCCAGTATATTTCAAACCTTTCACAGACCCTTGGATCTTCTTTCTTTAAAGTTGAATAGGCCGACAAATGATGAGGGAATTCAAAGAGCAGCCAAGGTGATTTGCCAATTAGCTTTGGTTCTATTTTATTTAAAAATAATAAGAAATAGAGATCGTCCCAAGTAAGCTTTTCTTTCGGTAGCGGAACCTCGGGAAACTTATCCTCGATTAGTTTTCTTAGGGTTTTGGTTTCTAAATAGTTTAGGATATCTATATTTAAAGTTTTTTTAAATATTTCCTGGATGGTATATTTTTTAATTTCTACAGGAGCTACTGTGGGAACACCTTTTTCTTTTAGGTAAGTGGAGCAAAAATTAAAAAGCTCCTGGCAGTCCTTCATTATTTGCTGGTAGCTTACCTCTTTTCGGTACCACTCAAGCATAATAAATTGACGTCTGTGTACCTCTGATTTGGGTTCGTCTCTAAAAACATAAGACAGGGTAAAAATATTTTCCAGGCCCTCGGATAATAACTCCTTCATACAAAATTCAGGTGAGGTATGAAGGTAGAGGTCATCTAGTTTATTTTCTCTAGTTTTCCACAAGGCATAGGGGTGAATATGAGCTTCCATCCCAGGATTTTGCACAGCAGGAGGAGTAAGCACATCAAGGAAATTTTTTGTTTTAAAAAATTCTCGTATGGCCTCTAGTAAATATATTCTCGCTAAATGCTTTTCTTTCATTGAAAAAATAAATACCTTAGGAGGTTCTCATTGCAAAGCAGAATAGAGCGTTTCCTTTGCAACTATGCCAAATTGTGTTACCTGTGCCCAACAAGTTTTAAAGGATTATTTAATGGAAAACTTAATTAGTTACCTCTCCCCCATATACAAAAATCTCGGACTTATGCCGCCAAATAATGGTGACCTCTTTGGACTTCTGGCCATCCTTTTTGTTCTGCTAACCGGGTTGACTTTTTTACTGACTAGAAAAGAAGCAAAGATAGCACCTCCTAAGGAAAAGGCCCCGAGAGAAGAACAAGTTGTAGAGGTGCCTAAAGGGCCTTCTTGGTCTGAGAGACTAAGTCTTGGACTCTCAAAATCTAGAAGCGAAGTTTGGGGAAAACTCGGTGCCCTGCTAACTTCCAGTAAACTTGATGATGAACAAATGGAAGAGATGGAGGAGATCCTCTACTCCTCTGACCTAGGCCCTAAAACCGTTCATGAATTGATGGAGGCCCTAAGCTCCCGAAAAAATAAAGCGGAAGATTTTAAGGAGTTCCTCTTTAATTTCTTAAAAGAAAAAATTGTAGGGATCCAGGAAAATATCCATCCCTCACTGATTAACTTCTCCCCTGATGAAGGTGGAAAACCCAAGGTAATAATGGTGGTGGGAGTAAATGGTGTGGGAAAAACGACAACCATTGGAAAATTGGCCACCAAATTTACCTCTCAGGGGGCCAAGGTGATAGTAGCTGCCGGAGATACCTTTAGGGCCGCGGCCGTGGATCAATTAGCAGTTTGGTGTGATCGGGCCGGAGCGGAAATGATTCGCGCCAAAGAAGGATCAAGTCCCAGTGGGGTAGGATACCAGGCCCTGGAAAAGGCCATATCAATCAATGCTGATTATTGCATCCTAGATACTGCTGGGAGGATGCACAATAAAGGCAATCTGATGGAGGAGCTGAAAAAATCCAAAGATGTTTTAAAAAAGCTCGATCCCGACGCTCCTTGGCAGGTTCTTCTCGTCATTGATGCTGTCACTGGTCAGAATGCGATACGCCAGGCCGAGGAGTTCAATAAGGCCTTAGGTCTAACAGGGCTTATCTTTACCAAATGCGATGGCTCTTCCAAAGCAGGGGCCGCGATCCCAATTGTGCAGAACTTAAAAGTACCCATCACCTATATAGGGGTAGGAGAATCGGTGGATGATCTCAACCCTTTTGTGACAGATGACTACTTAAAGGCACTGTTAGATTATTGACGAGAGTATTAGTTTAAGCGTAATCTAGTGACAGAATGAAGACCAATGAAGGAAAAATAGAATTTGATGTGTTAGGTTATACCGTTACTTTTCGGCCTAGTACCGATGGAAGTGATGTAGCTCCTGAGCAAATCTTAGATTATGTGCGAAAGGAAGCTAATATAATAAAGAGAAATTCTCCAAATCTAGATCCTGGGCAAATAGCTGTTTTACTTGCCCTTAAACTGGCCAAAGAGAATTTTGATTTGAAAAACGATTTTAAAGAAAATATTGATAAGCTTCAGGCCTCGGCCAGCGATGCTCTTCAGTATTTCGAAGAAGTAGCACCCACCATCTCCTAGTCTTTTTTTCTTCTTAAATTAGCGAGGTTTACTCATGTCTCCATCCAAAATGGAGATGAGAATTCATGTTAAAAGTATGTTTTCTCTGATGACAAAAGAAACCTTACTTGAAAAAAGTGAAGGGTTATCGGCACGTCTTTTGGAATTTGTGGCCGGTTTTCAGGAAGGCCTAACTGTCGGGGCCTATTATCCTTCAAAGGATGAGGCACTGTGGTTTATTAACTGGGATGTTAATAAAGTAAGACTTGCTTTTCCCCGCATTGGTTTTGATTCCATGAAATTTATCCTTTCTTCGCTGGATGAATTAAAAGAGTGGAGCGAAGGTGGGATCTCCTTTAAAGCTCCACCCGAGGGAAACCCCCAGGTTACCCCTGATGTACTTCTAATTCCCGGTCGGGCCTTTAAGGTTGAGGGCGATAGACTAGGAAGAGGTAAAGGATTTTTTGATAAGTATTTGGCCGATTTTAAGGGAACAAAAATTGGCATATGTTTTGATTTTCAAATATTTGAAAATATTCCATTAGAGCCACATGACCAACCGATGGATTATGTGGTGACAGAGAAACGGATTTTGAAAATGGAATAGTCTTTTCGTTTTAGGAGACAAGAATGGAAACGAATTTACTAGTGCCCGTTATGATATCATTGGCCGCTGGTGCTGGATTAGTGCTTGTGATCATGGGAATAAGGGCAAAGGCCTTAGAGAAAAAGAATAAAGAAATTGCTGACGAGGTAATTCGACGGGCCAAAAAAGAGGCCTCCGAGATTAAATACCACGCTCGCAAAGAGGCCAAAGAGATTGCTAAAGAGCACCGAGAAATTTCAGAAAGAGAAATTAACAAAAGGCAAAATGACATCAAAGGTCTTGAAAAAGGCCTGGTTAAAAAAGAGGCCACTTTAGATCAAAAGATTGAAGATAAAAACCGGGAAATGCAAAGGCTTAATACTAAAGAAGAAGACCTAAAACTGGTTAAGGACAATTACCTAAAAGAAGTTGACCGTTATAAAGAAAAACAAGGTCAGGTATCTGAAGAAATGGCCAAAGTCGCTTCCATGACTAAAGAAGAGGCCAAAACTTCCTTAAAAAAAATGATGGAAGAAGAGGCCAAGGTTGAATTTGCTCATGACCTTCGAAGGATGGAGGAAGAGACTAAAGAAGACGCAGAAAAACTTTCCAAAAGAATTATCGGTATTTCCATTCAACGCTTTGCTGGTGAATACATAGCTGAAAAGGCCATCTCCTCGGTTGAACTTCCTTCAGACGACGTAAAAGGACGACTAATTGGTAGAGATGGAAGAAATATCCGTGCCTTTGAGGGAATCTGCGGAGTCGATCTAATTATTGATGATACCCCAGAAGTGGTGGTGATCTCCTCTTTTAATGTTGTTAGACGAGAGATCGCTAGAAGCACCCTGCAAAAACTGATCGCCGATGGACGAATTCATCCGGCCAAGATTGAAGAATTTCACGACAAATCAAAAAGTGAAATGGATAAACAACTTCTAGACCTAGGACAAAAAGCGCAAATGGAAATTGGCGTTCATGGCATCCATCCGGAAGTTTTAAAGCTAGTGGGTGCGCTTAATTGGCGAACCTCCTACACCCAAAACCAATATCAACACGCTCTTGAAACTGCCTTCATCTGCGGGTCCATGGCCCAGGAGATGGGACTCAATGTTAAGCAGGCAAGAAGGGCAGGACTGCTTCACGATGTGGGAAAAGTTATTGATGCCTCTGCTGAAGGATCCCACGCCGTTGTGGGAGCTGACTTTGCCAAAAAATATGGTGAATCACCAGAAGTCGTTCACGCTATTAGATCTCACCACGATGATGAAAAGCCAGAAACTGTGCTTGCTCACCTGGTGGCCGCGGCCGATGCTCTATCAGGAGCTAGACCTGGGGCCCGTAAGGCCATGACGGAATCTTATGTTTCCCGTCTTACCGATATTGAAGACATTGTTAATACCTTTGAGGGAGTAACAAAATCTTACGCCATCTCTGGTGGTCGAGAAATTCGGGTTTTCGTGGAAAATGAGAAGATCAATGATGAGCAAACAGTAATGCTCTCAAGAGACATTGCTAAAAAGATTGAAGAAGAGATGAGCTATCCTGGTACCATTAAAATAACCGTACTTCGTGAAACCCGGGCCATAGGAGTTGCAAAATAAATCGCAGAAAAGATTTAATTAAATACTACCTCTGGGTTTTAACCCCACTTGTTTTTTTTATTTTTCTCTTTAGGGCTCTAGATATCTCCCTCTTTGGGGGAGTCCTATTTCTTTTCACTTATCTCTGGCCAATAACCTTAAAGGCCCCAGGAATGATGGAGCGGATTACTAGTAAGAAGTATCGCTTCTCCATTTTACGTTTTATTTATATTCTAGATACTTTGCTTAGAAGTATTAAGCTTGTAAATCATCCTAAGATAGCATGGGTGGTGGTTCGCTTGGCCCCGTTTTTAGTGGGAGAGGCCATGGTGGTGGTGACCAATCTTAATAAGGCGCTATACCCACTCCTGGGAGTTGTGGCGGCCGAGTCCATAATATTTATTAGAGGCCGGGTTATAGGTCTTGTAAATGACTAAAAAATTCTTGTAGAGTTTTTGATCTTAAAAACTTGGAGCGCACCTTATCTCCCTGAGGGAAATCTTCAAAGGTATGTCGGCAAAAGGATTTAAATCTTTTTAAAATTTTAAGGCCATCAGCTGTGTTTTTTTGATATTCATCCAGCAGAGTTTTAAAATATAGCGTTAATTCTTTTTTTCGATCTGAGCTATCTGCATTTTTAAAGTCCCGTGCCAGCCAGGGAGTTTTAAGTGCTCCTCTTCCAAGCATAACCGAGTGGCACCCAGTTCTTTCAAAAATCTTTGCCACATCACTCACTGACCAGATATCACCGTTGCCAATGATCGGCACCTTTACGGTTTTCACCGCCTGCCCAATATAGTCCCAATCGGCCGTTCCCTTATAAAGCTGGTTTCTAGTTCGCGCATGGATGGTGATGGCATCCACTCCTTCATCTTCCATCAATTTAAGAGAGTCGATAAAGGTATTTGTATCAGCAAGGCCGAGCCTCATCTTTACCGTAAAGAGATGGGGAAAAGATTTTCGGATCGTTGATAGAACATTTTTAAGTCCCCTAAGATCGGATAGAAGATAGGCCCCACCAAAGTGAGAATTTACCTTCCTAGAAGGACAACCGAGATTTAGATCGATATGGTTAAAACCGAGAATTTCTATGCTTTTTAAAGTCTGCGTGGTTTGTGCCTTTTCGGTGGTGAGAATTTGAAAGGTGGTTTTTTCTCTTAGAGACTTATTCTGGTAAATCACCGGGCCAAAATGTTCGAGGATGAACTTCTCATTAAAACGGCCGACGGTCGGAACCCTTAAGAAATCTGTGGAAAAGCGATCCCACTCGGGGAATGCCCGCATTACCGCCAATCTGTAACGCTCATCGGTAACCCCCTCAAGCGGAGCAAAAAGCAGGGAATGTTCTTTGATTGGGAAATTTTCCATTGAATTTTTAATATGGCCGCAAACCAAGCTTGTCCAGCGTTAGAGCATATGTTAGCAAGAATATCTAATGAGAAATATTATACCAGCTTCAATTGTCCTATTTATTAAAGATATAGACGACAGTGGGTACTCTCTGTGGATGCAAAAAAGAACTGAGGGAGGGAGCACTCATGGAATGTGGGAGTTTCCCGGCGGAAAAATAGAAGCGGGGGAAAGTCCGCTGGACGCCGCCTATAGGGAAGTCGCAGAAGAAGTGGAGATAGATTTTCCAAAATCTAATAAACTTTTGAAATTTAAAGATTATCCCTACCAGTATGAAGACCGCGATATTTTACTTTTTACCTTTCTTGGACTTAAAGCTGATCTTCCAACAGATAAGGGAAAATGGTATAAAATCAACTACCTTGAAAAATCCTCTCATTTAGAAGGTGAAATTCCACCAATCAATCATCAAATAATAGATGAGATGAGTGATTATATTAAAGAGCAATCCACTACTCCCTTTTGGAAATCCTTATGGGCCCTTTAGCACAGACCTTTGAATTCTTCTTGTTCTCCCTCGCTTTGGGAGTGGGGGGATTTTCTATTTTGGTTGATTCCAAAAAGATTGGGGGAGGGTTTTTTCGCCTGGTCTCTCATATCAGTTTTGGCGCCCTGCTTGTTGCCTCTTTTTTCTTTTGGGGAACGAGAGGATCTTTTGATTATAGAGTAGGGATATTTGCCATGGTCCTGCTCTCCTACTTAATTGTTGGCCGAAAACATGAAGATGAAAAAAGCGCCTTCATGTGGATAAACTACTTTATTCAAACTGTGGGGATGTTGCTGATCCTTTTCTTTTTCATTAAAGAGAATTCAGCTGTTTTTCCCTGGTACCACTTTCCTTTTTTCTTATCCTCCTCACTTTTAGTGGGTATCATCACTTTTTCCATGACCCTGGGACATTGGTATTTAGTGACTCCCAAGCTTAGCGAAAAACCTTTGATTATCTGCACTTATATAATTTGGGGAGTTCTCTCCTTTAAAGTTTTCCTAACTCTTTTAACATTTTATTTGGGTTTTGATTCTTATAGTGGGGATGGATATTCCTTTAATATCTTGATGCTTCTTATGCGAGTCATTTGGGGCTATGTGATTATTGGAGTTCTAAGTTATTTCACTTACCGTCTGGTTAAAATGAGGTCCATCCAATCCGCTACCGGTATTTTATATGTGATGACCTTTTTTGTTTTCATAGGGGAATTGATCTCCATTTATTTTTACTTTAAATACGGTTTTTATTTATGATGGAAATTACTTTGACCTGTCCAGAATGCGGTTCTGGAGTCCATATTGTACCAACTCTTGATGCCAAGCTTGCTAAGTGTGATATCTGTAATCATGATACTCCAGTAAAATTTGACCAGGCGCACATGGAAGGTATTTTAAAAACCTGTCCCTGCTGCGAGAGAAAGGACTTCTACTCACAAAAAGATTTCAATCGAAAAATAGGGGTTATTCTTTTTGTTATCGCTGCCATTTTCTCCATCTGGACCTACGGAATAAGTTTTATTGTCCTCTACCTTTTTGACTTTCTATTATTCAAAAAACTCGGCACTATTGCTATTTGTTACAAATGTGCCAGTATTTTTAGGAGAGTTAAGAATATTAAGGACATACCAGGCTTTGATCATGAAATGAACGACCGTATAATCTACTCTGACCACGATTTTGAGGGAAAACCTCTCTCACATTGAATAACTATTTGGAATCATGGGAACCCTGGACAATAACCAATGGTTTGGGTACTATATATCTATTGGCAATAACAAGGATTTAAAAATAGAGCCTCCGTCGATTTACTTCTCCCTGGACATAATTAAATGATTGAAACATCTGAGATTGTTTACCTCATTATATGTCTTATAGGCTCAGCGCTGTACTCAGGCTCTGAATCAGTTCTCGTATCCATTGGTATCGATCGTGCTAAACATATTCTGGAAAACGGAGGTCCTAGGGCCAACGCCATGAAGTTTATGATCGAGCGGCCGAATGAGCTTTTAACCACAATTCTTGTGGGAAACAATATTGTAAATATCCTAACCGCATCTCTCGTTACCGTAATCACCACCAGATATTATCAAAGTGAGGCGATAGGAATCGCGACCGGGATTACCACTTTGGCCATTCTGATTTTTGGTGAGATTCTTCCTAAAACCTTTGGCATGGCCAATGCGGAAAGATTGTCAGTTCCCGTCATTAGATTTCTGCAGGTTAATTTTTATCTTCTCTATCCGCTAGTAACGACGATGACTTTCATCACTAAAAAGTTGTTGGGAGAAGGGGCACAAATAAAAGGTCGCTTGGTGCAAAAAAGTGATATCGAATACATGGTCTCAAAAGCTGAACGGGAGAAGACTATCGATTCCAAACAGCTCGACATGCTCGCAAACATTTTAGAGTTTCCCAAGATAAAAGTTAAAGATATTATGATTCCCAGATCTGGAGTCAAATTTGTTCAAGATACATGGTCTTATAAAGAAATTATCAATTATGTAAAAAAAGATACCCACAGTCGTTACCCGGTTTGCAAGGGAGACTTGGATAAATATTTAGGTTTTCTCCATATAAAAGATATGGCCTTCGTTAGAGAATCGCAGACTAAAAATTTTAAAATTGAGAAAATGCTTAAAAAACCATTTTTTGTTTATGAGCATATGAAGATCCAAATCGTTTTTGATCAGATGAATAAAAGGAAAGTTCACCTGGCCCTGGTTAAAGATGAAAATGGAATGGTGGTAGGTATCGTTACCCTCGAGGATATTGTGGAGGAAATTCTTGGAGAAATTCAAGATGAGCATGATATTGAAATTATTGTTCCAGATGCCGGAGATCTTATTATAGGAATATTAATTCAAGGAACGATGTCTCTGCGCGATTTAGATGGCGAATATGATATTAAAATACCTTTAAATACCAACTACTCAACGGTGGCCGGATTTATTTTAGATATGCTTGGCAATAACTTTCCTAGCAAAGGACAAATTATTGTTTGGGGAGGCTACTCCTTTGAACTTACCAGAGTAGAGGAATACGAGATCAGAGATATTCTAATTAAAGACGTGGGCGGGGAAAAACACCTGTTTGATAAAAAGAAGGCCCACAGGGGTTAATTATGGAAAGTGAAGTATATCCTGTGGCCATCATTGGTGGAGGTTCTGCTGGAACCATGGCCGCTCTGCGAACTGTTTTAAACAATCAGACCTGTATTTTATTTCCCGGTAGTGGAAAAGATAAAAAAAAATCTCGCGCCTTTTGGGTGGCAAAAGTTGAAAATGTTCCCGGTCACACGAGGTATAAAAAGGGTATTGAAGAACCCAATAAGGAAACCTTGGATTGGATGAGTGAGTCTAAATTTAAAGCTAACTTTATCTGGAAAAAAAACCGGGGAATTAGAAAAATTGAAAAAGATGGTGACCTTTTTATTCTAACTGATGATAAAGACCAAAAATATAAAGCCGAATACGTAATTCTCTCTACCGGTTTAATGGATATTCAACCTCATATTGGCGGCGATTTTAAACTTATTCTTCCCTTTGCCAATATGCAAACCATTGATTATTGCCTTCGCTGCGATGGCCATCATACTTTTGAAAAAAACACTTCAGTAATAGGACACAACTCAGGCGCGGCCTGGGTGGCGATTATGCTCTATGAAAGATATAAAAATCCTTCTATGAAAATACTTACCAATGGAGAAAAACCCGGGTTTGATGAAACGGTATCAAAGCTTATTGATCTCTATGGTATTGAAGTTTTTGAGCAAGAAATTGAAGGTGTTGTTGGTAAACCTGAAGAGGGAAAGCTTGAGGGTTTTATCCTTAAAGGCGGCAAGCAGGTGGTAACTGAGTTTGCTTTTGTCTCCCTTGGTATGATGGTTTATAACCAGTTGGCCACCAACTTAGGTGCGGATGTGGATGATCGCGGCTTTGTTCTAACGGACTCAAATGGCGAGACTTCAGTTGCAGGGCTATATGTGGCGGGAGACCTCAGGGCAGATGGAAAAAAACAAATCTATACAGCTTGGGACCAGGCGGTAGATACGGTGGATGCCATTGATGCACGTATTAGAAGAAATTATCGAGAAATTATGCTTAAAAAAGATTAAATTTTTTCTTTGAAGGGAGTGATGGAAACATCACCGGCGATTCTTGCACGACAAGAAAGCCTAATGGTTTTCCCCTGCATAAAATCATCACCATATTTTTTCTTATATTGATCTTCTAGGTGATGGATGGTCTCTTTTTCCACAGCTCTAGGTTCACTGAGATTTTCCGGGCCTTTTAAGATTTGAATTCGACAGGTGCCACAGGAACCGGCGAGGCAACCGGCAGGAAGCTTGGTTCCCAGACGGTCGAGTTCATCCCAAATGAGCTCATTTTCATGTACTTCAAACTGTTTAACTTCATTGTTGACTGTTAATGACACGGTGGGCATATTTATTTCCCTTTCGTTCTTTTATTGTTCCTCATCATAACTTTATAACCCATCAAAGACAAAGATTTGCCTATGTTAAGTTTCGAAAGACTCCAAAAATATGGACATGAAGAAGTTGTTTTCTTCTCTGATCCCGCCACTAACTTGAAGGTCATTATTGCTATTCATAATACCGTTTTAGGCCCCTCCTTAGGAGGAACTAGGATGTGGCCATATGAAAGTGAAGAAGCAGCGCTAACTGATGTTTTGAGACTTTCAAGGGGTATGACTTATAAGGCAGCAGTAACTGGACTTCCACTAGGTGGGGGAAAAGCGGTCATTATAGGAGATCCTGAGAAGGATAAGTCTGAGGCCTTCTTTAGATCTTATGGAAAGTTTATTGAGACGTTAAATGGCAGATATGTCACTGCTGAAGATGTAAATATTACGGTGGAAGACATGGAACATGTCTATAAAGAAACTACCTTCGTCACGGGAATTGCTAAAGACCATGGCGGTTCTGGAAATCCTGCTCCTTATACGGCCCTTGGAGTATTTAGAGGAATTGAAGCGTCTCTGCTAAAAGTCTTTGGTGATAAATCCCCCAAAGGAAAAGTTTTTGCCATTCAAGGAGCAGGAGAAGTAGGCCATAGACTGGGAAAACTTCTGGTTGAAGGTGGTGCTAAAATATTTGTTTCTGATATTAATAAAAAAAAACTAGATCATTTTATTGAAACCGTACCAGGTTCTGAAATTGTAGGGGTTGATGAGATTTATGATGTGGACTGTGATGTTTACACACCGGCAGCTCTTGGAGGAACGGTAAACGAATTCACCATTCCTCGTCTCAAATGCAAAATTATTGCTGGCCCTGCCAATAACCAACTGGCCAGACCAGAACATGGAGATATGCTTAGAGAGAAGGGAATCCTCTACGCCCCGGATTATCTTATTAATGCCGGAGGACTGATAAATGTTAGTCTTGAGTTTGAAGGTTGGTCACATGAGAAATCGGTCAAAAAGGTCAACTCTATTTTTGATACCACCTTGGAAATTTTTAAGATTTCGGAGTCTGAAAATATTCCCATTTATAAAGCGGCCGATCACCTTGCTGAGAAGAGAATTGAAGAAGGCAGGGCCTTTAGAGATCGCTTTATAAATACAGCTACTCCACTTTTCCCAGGAAGAGGCAGGTAAATTTGTCTCCTAAAGGGTACTAGTTTCCTCAAGCTCCAATTCCCTTTATAATGTAAGATGTGCGGGCGTTTATCCTCATCTTGTTATTTATACTTCCCAATTTAGGTTGGGCCCAGGGTTGTATGGACCTAGATTTTGGCCCCGTTGCCTATCCCCAGTTAGCAACCTCCGGTCGAGCACTGGCCATGGGGAATGCTTATATATCAAAAGTCGATGATTCCGCGGCCCCTTTTTACAACGCCGCTGGACTGGGTACGGTTCGTCCCACCAACTTTCATTTAACCGATATTCATTTTGAAAGTTCCCAGGACTATTTAACTATGCCAAAAGGCACGACCTCTGATTTTTGGCAAGGGGCCTTTGGAAATGTAACCATTGAAGGAACCAGAGTTAACTTGAAGGATAATATTGGTGATGTGGCCTATTCAAGATTTAACATTCTTCCTAATTTCACCATGAGATATTTTAGCTTTGGCTATCTTCTCTCGCAACAATCTAGGATGACCATTTTAAGTGACACTTCCCCTTATGAATGGGCCTTTCGCTTTGACCAGGGCCCATATCTCTCGATAAACTTTTCTTTTTTTGGAGGAGTGATAAAAGTTGGTGCCATGGGAGTTTGGCTTATTCGCCGGGAGCTCTATGGGTGTGGGCCACAAGATGAGACGGTTTTTATTGAAGAAGATGATTACGCCAAGGGAAATGGATTCTTTTCCGACATGGGAGTTAGGGTAACCCTTCCTACCGATTGGATTCCCGCCTTTTCACTTTCTTTTCACAATGCTTTTGGCGGTTCATTTAATGTTACCCAACAACCCAAACTCACCGTCTACAATCCAAATCCCAGGCCCCTGCAAAATTATGCTAATACTATGGATTTAGGGGTCTCCATTACTCCACGAATAGGGAAGCTTGCCCGTCTTCATATCGAGGTGAACCTAAATGATCTTTTGGGTAAATTCGATGAAGTGGACACCCTCCGACGCCTCTTAATTGGGGGTGAATACGATTGGGAGAGAAAATATTTTATTCGTCTGGGAATGGTTGATGGCTATGTCTCAGGAGGTTTTGGTTTTAAATCCAGGCATTTTAACTTCGCCTTATCGACCTATGGGGCGGAACTTGATCCAACTGGATGGCACGTTAAGCAAGAACGAAGATATCTTATCGCATTTGATTTTGGCATCTAGCGCAATCTTTTACAAAAAGACCTACCTATTATAGAAAATAGCATACTTTCCCAGGAAAAATTAATGTCTCAAAGTTTCTTAGACCACCTAGCAGGAGAGCTAGACTTCATTAGAGAACAAGGCCTTTATAAAGATGAAAGGATCATTACCTCACCGCAAGGATCGCATATCGTTTCCGCACATGATGAAGTTATCAATATGTGTGCCAATAATTATTTGGGATTGTCCTCTCATCCAGAACTGATAAAATTCGCCCAGGCAGCTCTTGATAAATACGGCTTTGGCATGTCTAGTGTCAGGTTTATCTGTGGGACACAAGATGTGCACAAGCAACTGGAAAATAAAATATCAGGCTTTTTAAAGATGGAGGATACCATCCTCTACTCATCATGCTTTGATGCCAATGGAGGACTATTTGAAACCCTGCTAACTGCTGAAGATGCCATCATTAGTGATTCGCTTAATCACGCCAGTATCATCGATGGGGTGAGACTCTGTAAGGCCCAGAGATTTAGATACAAAAATAGCGACATGGAAGACCTGGAAGAAAAGCTAAAAGCTGCCAAGGATGCCAGATTTAAACTCATCGCCACCGATGGAGTTTTTTCCATGGATGGTTATGTGGCCAATTTAAAAGGAATCTGTGATCTGGCCGATAAATACGATGCCATGGTGATGGTGGATGATTCCCATGCAGTTGGTTTTATGGGTGAAGAAGGTAGAGGAACCCATGAATACTGTGGCGTAATGGATCGGGTAGATATTATCACAGGAACTCTGGGCAAGGCCCTGGGGGGAGCATCGGGAGGTTATACTTCAGGAAAAAAAGAGATTGTTGAAATGCTTAGGCAAAGATCTAGGCCCTATCTCTTCTCAAATACTCTAGCACCAGTTATCGCCGCCACTTCCATAAAAGTTTTAGAACTTCTAGAATCCCAGTCAGATTTAAGACAAAAACTAAGGGAGAACACAACCTATTTTAGAAAAGAAATAGAGCATTTGGGATTTAATATTTTAAAAGGGGAACACCCAATTGTTCCTGTTATGCTTGGTGAGGCCAAACTGGCAAAAGATATGGCCGATGCTCTTCTTCATGAAGGAATTTATGTCATTGGCTTTTCCTTTCCTGTGGTACCTAAGGGACAAGCGAGAATTAGAACTCAGATATCTGCCGCTCACAGCAGAGAAGATTTAGATAAGGCCCTGGCGGCATTTGAAAAAGTAGGAAAAAACTTTAAGGTAATTTAATGAAAAATAAAATAAAAGTTCTCAGGAAAAGTAAAAAAGAAAAAGGCCTATGGATGGAAGAAGGCGATATGCCGGAAATCGGAGCAGGTGATGTTTTAATTAAAATACAAAAAACTGCCATCTGTGGAACCGATCTTCATATCTATAACTGGGATGAGTGGTCGCAAAAAACCATTCCCGTACCTCTGGTTACAGGCCATGAGTTTTTTGGCGTGGTGGAGAGACTTGGTCACGATGTAAAAGGACTCAATATTGGTGATCGAGTTTCCGGAGAAGGCCATATTACCTGTGGCCATTGTAGGAATTGTCGGGCGGGGATTCAACATCTCTGTCGCAATACCATCGGTGTGGGAGTAAACAGGCCTGGCTGTTTTGCCGAGTACCTCTCCCTTCCCGCTACCAATGTTTTTCCTATTTCTGACGATATCCCAGAGCAAATTGCCGCTATCTTTGATCCCTTTGGAAATGCTGTTCATACGGCCCTATCATTTAGCCTCGTTGGTGAAGATGTTTTAATCACGGGAGCTGGTCCTATTGGTGCCATGGCCGCGGCCATCGCTAAACACGTTGGGGCGCGACATGTAGTGATCACAGATGTGAACGACTACCGTTTAGATCTTGCTAAAAAAATGGGCGCCGACGTAACCGTTAATCCCACTAAAACTGATCTGAAATCTGTTATGCAAGATTTAGGCATGACTGAAGGTTTTGATATTGGCATGGAAATGTCGGGAAATAGTAGTGCTTTTAATGACATGCTAGAGGCGATGAACCATGGTGGCAAAATCGCCATGCTGGGAATCTTTTCTGAAAAGGTTGCCATCGATTGGAGTAAGGTCATTTTTAAAGGTCTAACTCTTAAAGGGATCTATGGCCGAGAAATGTATGAAACCTGGTATAAAATGGCCGCCATGATTCAGGGTGGACTCGATATTTCACCTATCATCACCCATACTCTTCCCATAGACAGCTACCAGGAAGGTTTTAAAATTATGAATGAAGGGAAGGCCGGAAAAGTTATCCTCGATTGGACGTAGTGGCCCATTTTAGATAAAATTCTAGTCCTAAATAACGCATTACTCAGCAAAGGATTTTCTCTCCATGAAAGAAAAAGCACGGAAAAAAGTCATCAAATCTAGTGTAGTGGAAAAAAAGCTAAAGTTGGCCAAAAAGTATGGCCTGAATAAGCAAAAGCTAATCTCTTTTTGGAAAAATATCTATCTATCAAGAAAACTTGATGATGCTGAGATCTCCATGAGAAAAAGTGCTACCGCCTTTTTCCAAATTTCTGGCGCAGGACATGAAGGAGTTCTAACCGCTTTTGGAAATGTGCTGTGGCCTACATATGATTATTTTATTCCTTACTACCGGGACCGTGCTCTTTGTTTGGCCCTCGGTATGACTCCCTATGAAATGCTTTGTCAGGCCAATGGAAATATCGGAGACATCGCTTCCCACGGCCGGCAAATGCCAGTTCACTTTGGCCATAAGGATTTAAATATTATCTCGGTCTCCTCTTGTACCGGAACCCAGTTTCTTCAAGGGGTAGGGCTTGCTGAGACCGGGGAATACCTCAAAGGCATCAAAGATAAAAAACATCTTCCCCCTTTTAATGAAGATGAAATTACCTATGTAAGCTCTGGTGATGGAACCACCTCA
This sequence comes from Deltaproteobacteria bacterium, assembly GCA_004356615.1. Classification (GTDB taxonomy): domain Bacteria; phylum Bdellovibrionota; class Bacteriovoracia; order Bacteriovoracales; family Bacteriovoracaceae; genus SMWT01. Next base: position 18,749 of record SMWT01000040.1, read on the forward strand.
CAAGGAGAATTTTGGGAGGCGGTAACCACTGCTTGTGTAAATAATCTCCCAGTGATGTTTATGATTGAAGACAACGGCTACGCCATCAGTGTGCCGGTGGAAACGCAAACTCCTGGAGGCTCAATCTCCAAGGCGCTGGAACATTTCCCAGGACTTAAGATTTTTAAATGTGATGGAAACTGTCCTATTGACTCCTATGCGGCCGCCGTTGAATCCACAAACTATCTTCGAAAAGAGCGTGGGCCGGTTTTAATTCACGCCAAAGTAACCCGTCCTTACTCCCACTCCCTTTCTGATGACCACAGCAGTTATCGAACCAAGGATGAGCTCTCCCAAGAAGCAGAAGAGGATGTGATCAACAACTATCCTAAACTTTTAATTCAAGGTGGGGTTTTAAAAGAAGCGGAAAATGAAAAGCTAAAAAAAGAAATCGATCAAGAAGTGAGAGAGGCCAGAGAAAAAGCAGAGAATACCCCCTGGCCGGAACCGGAAACGTGTATGGACCATCTCTTTTCAGAAGAAGTAGATATAACTTCTGATGACTTTAAAACGGATCCAGAGTTTAGTGGCAAAGACGATGTGCCCATGGCCCAGATGATAAACTTGGTGCTTAAAAATGAGTTAAAAAGAAATCCGCTGATGATAATGTTTGGAGAAGATGTGGCCGATTTTGGCACGCTTGAAAAACTAGATGATGAGACTTTAAAAGGAAAAGGCGGAGTCTTTGCAGTCACCAGAGGCTGTCAAAGAGTAGCTCGTCCGGGACAAGTGTTTAACTCCCCACTGGCAGAGGCCAATATCATTGGCCGTGCCATTGGTATGGCAACGAGGGGACTAAAACCTGTCGTTGAGATTCAGTTTTTTGATTATATCTGGACTGCCTTCATGCAACTTAAAAATGAAATGGCCACCATGAGGTATCGCTCTGGTGGAGATTTCAAATGTCCTATGGTGGTCAGAGTTCCCATTGGTGGATACCTTCGAGGTGGATCGATTTTCCACTCCCAGTGTGGGGAATCTATTTTTAGTAATATCCCTGGCATTTATGTGGCCTTTCCTTCTAACGCTCAAGATGCCGCCGGACTTCTAAGGACCGCTATAAGGGCCGATGATCCAGTGCTTTTTTTAGAGCACAAGCATCTCTATTATCAGGGCTATAATAGATCGGCCGATCCCGGCGATAATTATATGATCCCCTTTGGGGAAGCTCGGGTAGTTAGAGAAGGAAATGATGCCACCATCGTTGCCTGGGGCGCACTTGTTCAAAAATCTATCGATGCCGCAAAAAAAATTGAAAAAGAAACCGGCAAAACCATTGAGATCATCGACCCAAGAACCCTGGTTCCTTTTGATATAGATGCAGTTAAAAAATCTCTCAGTAAAACCAATCGGCTTTTAATTTGTCATGAAGATACCAAAACCTCTGGTTTTGCCGGAGAGATTGCCGCTCTTGTAAATGAAGAATGCTTTGAATCTTTAGACGCTCCAATTCTTCGAGTGGCCGCCAAGGACACTCACGTGGCCTATTGCCCGGGACTTGAAGATGAGATCCTTCCCCAGGTAGAAGATGTAAAGGTTATGCTCACTAAACTTTTAGATTATTAGTAACAGCTCTTCTGCCAATAAGTGTTAAAAAAATAATACCAGCAAGTATACCCACTTATATATTCTAGCTTATAACCCCTGCCAGTTATTTTAATTTTAGAAATACCTCGGCCCTCTTCTGCCAGATAGAAGTCATTTCTTCTTTTAACCCTATAATATTTAGGGTGTTGGTTAAAAAGGTTTGGGGGATAAATACAGATGAAAAAAATAAAAATATAAAGTTTTACTTTTAATCGAAGACTAGAGCAGAGAAGTAAAAAAAGCAAAAGCGTATCGAAGGTGACATAAAAAACAGGGAAGTTTTTTGTCAATTTTGCCAAAAAGATAACTGAATTTGAAAAAGCGTTCAAAGGGATAAGAAAAATATCTAGGGGAAGCCAAAAACCTATAAAAAAAATAGGAAATAAAAAAGAGAAAACTAAAGATAAAAACTGTCCAAGCATTACCGCAAAAGGATTAACCAAACTTTGCCAGAAAAAAGCGATGACAATTTGACCGGTAAATAAAACAAAGGGCAAGGGATCCTTCCCTTTCCCTTCGAGAGAAAAGATCAAACCTAGGAATAAAAAACTAAAGCAAAAGCTAAGCGGAGAATATTTAAAAGTCCCCAGAAAAAAATCAATGAAAAAAGAGATTAAAAAAGCATTGAACCAGGAAATTTTAGGAAAAAAATGCTTAAGAATTTTTATTAGACTTATCCTTTTTATGGACCAAAAACCCGGCAGAGAAAAAGGAAGGATGAAAAGAAAAAGCGATAGCACCCAGGAAATCCTGAGGGGGAAGATTTTAAGTAGTGGCCTAATCAACATAAAAATGGAGGATAGATGCAGGCCTGAGGGAGTAAATAAATGCTGGAGGGCCAATGCCTGGTGGGCCCATTTTAAGGATCTGCTCAGGCCCTTCTTATCCCCCAAAACGTAGGAGCGAAGTGCCCCATTTCCCCGTCCGGGAAAGAAATCGGCCGATTTTTTAGCTATCAGTGGGGTCGCCTCTTTAGACGCATAGCAATAGAAGAGAATAATTGAGGCCATCAGGATAAAAAGTGTTTTGTTCACATCCCTTTAAGAGCAGGCCCCCGTCTTGAAATAAAAACTTAACGGATTGGAAGTAAAGGGATATTAAGACGGAGCATCAAAAACTTGCTAGGGAAATCATATGAAAATGCAATTTAGAAAGGATTTAGAGCACTTCTTCGCTGAAGATGATCTCTTTCGAAATCATTTCTATTTTAGTTCTCTGCCAGCTGATGAAGTGGAGTGTCACCTCTATATTAAATCGCCCATGGTTTTAGCAGGCCTTCCTTACTTTTTTTCCGTTTTTGAATTTCTCGGGGCAAAAAATCTCGGTGAGGAAATTATTGAGAACTTTGAAGGAAAAAAACTAGACCAGTCTCAAAAACCTATTACCTTTTCGCTACCTTTTAATATTGCCCTAACAGGTGAAAGATTAGCACTTAATCTCCTCACTCATGCAACCAGCGTAGCGACAACTACTTATGAGTTTTCTAGCAAGGCCAAAGAATTTAATATTTCTATTTTAGATACTAGAAAAACCACCCCGGGGCTTAAATCCCTGGAAAAGTATGCAGTTCTTCAAGGTGGTGGATGCAATCACCGCTTTGGTCAAACTGATGTATGGATGATTAAAGATAATCATAAAGATTTCTTTGGTGGAGTTGAAAAGGCCTTGGAATTTTTTGAACATCAAAGAGGGTTTTATAAACCAGTAGTGCTTGAAGTCCATAACCTGGAAGAATTAAATCAGGCCAAAGACTTAGGTATAAGTCATGTTATGCTTGATAACTTTGACCCTGAAATGATTAAAAATGCCATCGATATAAAGACTGATAAGATGACCTATGAAATCTCGGGAGGTATTAATCTGGATAACCTGGAAAAATATCTTTTAAATGGAGTCGATGCCATAAGTGTTGGCACGCTTACCCAAAATCCTATTAAAGTGGATCTTTCCCTCAAAATGAGAAGAGCTGATGAACTTTGATGTTTTAATTATAGGGACAGGAATTGCAGGTTTGTCTTGTGCTTTAAAATTGGCCGAAAAAGGATTTTTAGTAGGTCTTGTATCGAGAGAGAAAGATCCCAAATTATCTAATACCTACTATGCTCAAGGAGGAATCATCTATCCTCAAAGGGATGATGAATTTCTTGTAAGTGATATTAAAAAGGCCGGTGTAGGCACTAATAATCCACTTGCAGTTGATATCTTAAGAGAAAGAGGTGGCGAAATATTAAAAGAGGTTTTACTCGATAAAGTAGAGGTGGATTTTAACCGCAAGGCCACAGGAGAGTTGAGCTTTACCCGGGAGGCGGCCCATTCTCTTCCTCGTATTTTGTACAAGGGCGATTTTACCGGTAAGGAAATTCAAACCAGTTTATTAAATTATATAAAAGATGTTAAACGTTTCCCCAATATAAAACTTTTACAAAACCACACTGCTATAGATCTTTTAACGCCATTGCATCATGGAACTTCCTTCAATCAACGATACGTTGAGAATAAGATTGTCGGGGCCTATCTTTATAACCGGGAAAATGGAGCGGTGGTAAAGGCCCAGGCCAAAGTAACGGTTCTTGCAACTGGTGGCATAGGTTCTCTTTATCTACATAATTCAAATTCTGAAGGGGCAAGAGGAGACGGGCATGCCATGGCCAAAAGGGCCGGGGCCTTGTTAATTGATATGGAGTTTATTCAATTCCATCCGACAACTTTTTACAATAGAAATTCTCACCGTAGATTTTTAATTAGTGAAGCACTTCGTGGAGAAGGTGGGAAACTACTGAACTGCAAGGGTGAGTCCTTTATGGATAAATATCACCCGGATAAAGAACTTGCACCTCGGGATGTTGTGGCCAAATCTATTATGGAAGAAACCATTGAGACCAAGCATGATTGTGTCTATCTCGATATTTCTCATAAAGATCCTGATTGGATTAAAGAGCGCTTCCCAACTATTTTTGAACATTGTCTGCAAAACAAAATTGATATCACCAAAGAATCAATACCGGTGATCCCCGCGGCCCATTACACCTGTGGAGGAGTAAAAACAGATTTAACAGGCAAGACAAGCCTCAAAAATCTCTACGCCGTTGGTGAAGTTGCTTGTACCGGGCTTCATGGAGCAAATAGACTCGCATCCACCTCTCTTCTTGAAGGTCTTACCTGGGGATATTTAGCGGCAGAAGAGATGGCCCGCGATTTAAATCATATTTCCCATTATCCTGATGATCAAATCAAAGATTGGGAGGTTAGTTCCGGTGAATGTGACAACGCGCTGGTAAGTCAAGACTGGCTCACCCTTAAACAGACTATGTGGAATTATGTGGGACTTACGCGAACTAAGAGGCGTCTGAAAAGGGCCGAGTCCTTATTTGGTGAGCTTTATATTGAACTGGCAAAGTTTTATAAGCACTCTACCTTAACTGATGGGCTTATAGGGCTTAGAAATGCTGCTGAAGTGGCCTCTCTCGTAGTACAGGCATCGCTTATTAACAAAGAGTCTATTGGCTGCTTTCAACGAAAAGATTAATAAATTAGTCTTCCATTCCGATTAAATAAATAGCAATACACCCAGGAAATAAATTTTGTTTAAAAGCATGGTTTTTCTATTATCTATTTTATTTAGTGCAAATTTACTTGCTCTCCCCGAGGTAATCGAATTTTGGTTTATTTCCCGTGCCAAATACGGATTACTACAAAACTATCCGCAAACCCTCGTTAAAGTGGCCCAGGTACGAAGGATTTACCAAGGATGTCAGTCCTGGGCAGAAGGCTGCTATGATCTTGAAGATGAAACACTGGCAAATCGTCAGTCTGATTTAAAAGTAAATAGTTATATGATTAAAAAACAGAAAAGATTACAAAATAGGTTAGACCTCTTTGAGCCTTATCAAACTCACCTTTCAGATTGTGATGCAGGTGTGGGCCATAGCAAGTTTTGTGGCGGCCGGCTTCCTGCTAGGGTTGATAGTAGTATTGAGATTTGGATAGATACCAGCTCTAGCATGAACGAAATAGATCCTCGGGCAAGTGATGGAAGTTGTTTAAGAAAAAAGTTTATAAAAATGGTCTTGGACGGTTGCGGGGGAAAAATTCCTATTATGGGGATTTTTAATAAATCTCTTAGGGCGATGGGGGCCTTTACTGATGTCTGTCGAAGTTATGGGGAGAACGACCTCAACTACCTTGCCGATTGGATCGAGGCCTCCAAGTCAAAACATCTGGTAGTGGTGACAGACTACACCCAAATGAAGCACAAACTTAAAAAGTTTATTGACCGCTCTGGGGCAAAAGTTAGAGGCGATTTTTTCAAAGGAGCAACCTTAGAAAATTTTATCTATTGGGGTATGGAGTTATCCAACTCCTGTGAAGATTTAACGTAATGTCAGAGAATTCTCCCTCTAAATCCATTTGCCCCAGGGCCATTGGGAATAGAGGGAGATGAATCGGACGCCCTTTGGCGAGAATTTCTTTTTCCTTGGTTTTCGATATAATTTTTTATTGTTTCGATATTTGCTCCTCCTGTCGTGAGCAAACAATAGGCCCTCGTCCATAAAATAGGTTTCCAGTAATAGGATTGCAGATGGCAAGAAAATTCCTTCCTTATAAGTCTACTTGAAACCGTTTTTAGATTATTTATGAACTTACTCATTTGCATGGCAGGATGGCACGTTAAAAGTAAATGAATATGATCTGCCTCTCCCCCAAATTCCACTAATTCACAGGCCCATTTTTCACATATGGATTGGGAGATTTCTTCCAATCTAATTAAGATGGGTTTTGAAAAACACTTTTTGCGATATTTTGTCACTAACACTAAATGGTATTGAAGATTGTAAACACAATGGAAATGTGACCTAAGATTTGCTGTTTTTTTCATTGGGGCCACTTGACACTAACCTTTGTAATAGATCATAGTTTTATAGTGGAAAAATGGCGCCAAGGAAATAAATTCCGACTAAGTTTGACTAAAAAACAAAAGGTAATTCTTTTGAGGTGGATAGGTTCTTGTCGGTTTGTTTATAATTGTGGCATGGAACATCGAGTAACTTGTTACAACAGACAATATCCAAAAAGCGTTTTCTATTTTGAGCAACAAAACGCCTTGCCGGAAATCAAAAAAGACCCCGACTTTGACTGGCTAAGAGATGTGCCTTCACAGTCTTTGCAACTTGCCCTTAGAAATCTAGATATTGCCTTTGGGAGATTTTTCAAGGGGATTGGAAAATTTCCAAAAAGAAAGAAAAAAGGTCACGGTAATGTCACTTTCCCCCAAGGGGATAAGCTTATCCCTGTTCCTATTTCAAATAAAAAATCGGTTGTTCAAATTCCAAAGCTAGGAAAGCTTAAATTTATTCACCACAGGAAATTAATTGGTAAAATCAAAAGTGCTACGATTTCTCTTTGTGCTGGAAAGTTTTATATCTCTTTTTTGACAGAAGAGGAAAAAGTCATTCCCCTTATGCCTCTTGATCCTAAATATGCCATTGGCATTGATATGGGCGTGAAAAAAAGTATCGCTCTATCTAATGATAAATTTGAAAATCTTGATGTGGAAAATATTATAAAGATTGAAAAGAGGATCGAGAAACTTCAAAGAAAACTAAGCAAACAAGAAAAATTTTCAGGGAGATGGAAATATTTCCAAAAAATAATTTCCCGCCTACACTCCCAAATTGCCAATATAAGACGAGAATTTCTTCATAGAGTTTCCAGAGAACTTGCCGAAAGCCAAAGCATAGTTTGCATGGAGGACTTGAGGGTAAAAAATATGTCTAAATCGGCAAAAGGGAGCTTGCAAAACCCCGGCAAAAATGTGGCACAGAAATCCGGTCTGAATAAGTCCATACTGCGCCAAGGTTGGGGTATGTTTCGGACCATGCTGGAGTACAAATGTAAAAAATTTGGCAGCACTTTGGTACTAGTAAATCCCAAAAATACCTCAAGGGAGTGTCGAAAATGCCATTTTGTATCCAAGGAAAACCGGAAAACCCAAGAAAATTTTCTTTGTGTAAATTGTGGGCATGATGAAAATGCGGATTTGCTCGCATCAAAGAATATCAAAAGACGTGGATTAGCGTCTTTGGGCCTTGAAGAGGCCCTAGAAGCCCCCACTATAATTGCACTAGCAATTTAGTGGTGGGAGTAGTCACGTTTGCAAGATTAGAGCTTAGGTGTCATAAAAAAGTATGTTTGAAAATCTTATCAAGTGGTCTAAGAAGGAATATTCCCATCTTCCGTGGAGAATAAACCGAACTCTATATACTACTTTGGTTTCAGAGATCATGCTCCAGCAAACTACGGTGCCTACCGTAATAAATAAATTTGGACCTTTCTTAAAAAAATATCCAACGCTTAAAAAGTTATCAAAGGCCACAGATGAAGAGGTTTGTATTGCCTGGAAGGGACTTGGTTATTACTCCCGTGCTAGAAATCTTAAAAAAGCGGCGATAGACATAGTAGCGAATCACCAGGGAAAAATACCAACGGACTACCTTACGCTTAAAAAATTAACGGGAATTGGCGAATACACTGCCAATGCTCTTTTATCTATAGGACACAAGAAATTGCATCTGGCGCTAGATGCCAACATAGAAAGAGTTCTCTGTAGATATTTAGGACTAAAGCTAAATAAAGGGCCACAACTTAAAAAAGAGCTTTCTGCTCATCTAGAAAAAACAAGATTTACGGCCAAATTAAATGGTATCTGCCCTCGTGAGCTTAACGAGGCCCTCATGGATCTTGGAAGAGTTTATTGCCAGGCAAATAAAGTTGAATGTAGTAAATGCCATTTAAGAACAAAATGTAAGGCCTATAAAACAAAAGACCCCCTCGCGTATCCCGTCGCGATTAAAAAAGAAAAAAAGTTTTATAACCTAGAACTTCTCCGGGTAGTTTTAATAGAGCGTGGGAAAGTTCTGGTACATAAAAGAAAAAAGGGACAGTGGCTCACGGATCAATGGGAACTTCCCACTTTTATCCTAAGTACAGATGATGAAAAACTTGCCCAATATCCAAGACTTAACAAAAAGTTAAAATTAATAGGTAAGCTGGAGTTTAAAAGCACTATTACCAAATATAAAATCAGAAACCGTGTGGTTAAAATGACCTTAAAAGAATTTAGAAAAGAAATACCTTTAAGTTTAAAATTTGAATTTATAACACTAGATACCACCGGACAAAACTTTACAACTGCTACCCTTAAGGTCTTAAATCATGAAATATTTTAGCCTCATAATCTTATTTTTTGTTCAAACGGCCTTGTCGGAAGAGCTCATTGTAGCGACCTTTAATACCAACTTTCGCCATAAAAAGACTCATCAAAGAGAAATAAGGTTTGAAGAGTTTATAAAAGGGCTTAAGAGGTTAGATGCGGATGTGCTTTGTCTTCAAGAGATGGTTCATAAAAAGGAACGGGAAAGAGTTATAAAGGAACTAGGCTTCAGGTATAATTATCTCCACTTCTCTACACAAACTCAAGAATATTACAGATGGCCTGTCTGTTCCATAAAACAACTTTTTGATTCCGAAGGCCCGCTCGCCTGTCGTTTTAATAATTGTCTTAAAATGAGAGGCGATACTCTTGGAAAATGTCTTGATGAAAATTGTGCTATCTCTTTTGAGAGGTTAAGGATTGAAAATCCCAATTGTTCTCAGGCACAATTGTCTCAACAAAACACCAATATAGTGATGGCCTTAATAAATCTTATTAATCCCTTTAAAAGGGTTAAACGCTTTTCAGGTCCCGGTCGAGATGGACTTTTACTCCTTTCTAAAAAACAGCTTACGGATAAAGACGAAGTTGATTACCTTGAAATTTCCACCTACAGGAGAAGGGGGGCCATTTCTGCTGAGATAAGTTTTAATGGAAAACCCCTGAAAATATTTTGTGCTCATCTAACTTCTAATTTAGATGGAATCTATCCTTATCCAGGAGTTTTTGATTCTTGGGAGGAAGAAAATCGGGCGCAGGTGGAAAAAGTGGCCCTTAATCTAAACCCGGAAAAACCCACCATCGTTATGGGGGGGCTTGGTTGTTCTAGAAGGGTGGACTTAAGAGATATTCAGGATAATTTTGAGGGCAACTGTGCGCCACTATTTGGCAAGGGGCTAACGGAGCCTTTTTACAATTTGAACCCCGAATGTACCTTTTGCCCCTACAATAATCTCGTGACCAATAAAATCGCTGGAGGACTCATCCTAGATAATATTCTAACCAGTGGAGTTGAGGTTAAAGAGATGAACTTGATCTTTAACAATGCTATCGAAATTAATCCAAACTCGGATGATCTCGAGTTGACCTATATTTCAGATCACTTTGGACTGAGAGCAGTGATTAAGTAAAAAAAGATCCCAAGAAGGGGTATAAGCCGGATTTTGTTTTAGACTACCATTCATCTGGGATCTTCGTTGCCTTAGACCTCATGCGTCCTACCCGCCTGCTCGAACTGGCCGTTCTCAAACACAGGCCTATTTGGACTTGCACTACGTAGAGTTTACCTGGTTTCACTACAGCATTATCTGTACATACTTTCTGTTGCACTGGTCCTCACCTCGCGGTGGACGGGCGTTACCCGCTACGTTGCCATACAGTGTCCGGACTTTCCTCCAGTACCGAGGTACCAGCGGCAATCCCCCCTTCTTGGGATCAAATCTCTAGTTATTTGAAGCGGAACGATTAGTCAAATATGTCTAAGAGTGATAAGTAAAAAGGTTATGAATTTAACTATTTGGAGCCGATCCTGTGAAATTTAGACCTCTTTCTCTCTCTCTCATATTGATCCTATGCTCTCCTGCATATGCCAGTTTAAATAAGCTCACTGAGGAGCTCATTGAGAATAACTTTGGCATTCAGGAAAAAGATCAACAAATTTTTATTAGCAAACAAAACGTCCAGCAATTCTGGGCCATGAGACCATGGAATTTGAACATTGATGCCTCCTATAGGAATGATCATTCTGCCTTCTTCACTCCAGTCTCCAATATGAACGCTGTTTATCAAAACTACCTGGCCCAATTTAATAAGAGATTGGTTTGGGGTGGACAGTTTCAAGTGGATGCCACTTTTATAAGAACGGTTCGAGATGATGAAAACTTTATTTATGTGTTTGGGAAGGACCAGGGAGAGCCTAAGACATTTTTCAACTTTAAAATGGGCATCAGTTATATCCAAGATTTAGGTAGAAACGTTTTTGGCCGAGAAGAATATAAAGATTTAGAAACTAGAGAGTACGCCGTAAGTGTTTCAAGGGCCTCCAAGGATTTGGAAATTGAGTCCAAGGTTTTGGAATTTTTTGTCGCCTATATTAAAGTTCGCCAACTTAAAACCGTTTTAATCTCTGAAAAAAATGCACTTGATCGGGCCAAGAAAAGAACTAATTTAATTAGGAGAATGGTTAAAGACGGCCTCAGGCTTGATGTCGATCTAGATGAATCTAGGATGATTGAAATTGAAAAAGAGGAAGCAGTTAAAAGGGCCTATATTAATTTAGGTACCACCCTGGAGAGGGTCTCAAATCTTGTTCACCGAGAAGTTAAAGAAGATGAGATTAAAGAGCTTGACCCCTTTGGAAAGGTTCTGCCTCTAACTTTAAAATCTAAAGGTAATCCCCATAATAATAAAATTATTAAACTGTTTGAGGCGCAAATTAGGCAACTGCAGCTTGGGCTGCAGTATATAAATTATGGTTTCGTTCCCTCCATTAAACTTATTCTTGATTATAAAACAGATGCTATCGGTACGGGTGAGTTTGAAGTCCTAAGGGAAGGAAACCTAACGGGTGAATTCTTTGATGCTACGGCCATGGTAAGGCTAGAATGGCCCTTAGGTTATCCGGAAAAAGATGTTGAAAAGGCCAAGGCGGGAATTGATCTTAATACTGCCAAGATGAGGAGAAATAAGGAATTTAGAAATATTCAAAACTCTGAATATTATATTCGTTACCGACTTAAGATGTTGGAAGAAAATATTGTTAAGGCAAAAAAACGCTGGGATCTCTCGAAAGTTGTTTTAGATAAATACAACAAACTATATAATCTAGGTAGAACTGACCTTCTTCAATCTCTAACAGCAGAAGAACGTCGGATTTTTACCGAACTTAGATACATCAGCTATATCGGTGAAAGGGAAGAGTTATTGGCCCAACTGGCCTTTTTATGGGGATCTTTAAAAGATACCATAAGTAAAATTTAAGCGAGGTCAAACTTGAAAACCATGATTGAATTTTTTCTAAAAAGGCCACTCCTGGTAAATCTTTTGACGGTTATTATTTTTTTAGTGGGGGGATACTCGCTATATAATTTGCAAAAAGAGACTTTTCCAAAAGTGGAATTTGATTTCATCACCATTCGTACCAATTATTCGGGTTCTTCTTCAGAGGATGTGGAAAAACTTGTCACTATTCCTCTTGAGAGAGAGTTGAAAGTCGTCGATGGCATTAAAAGAATGAATGCCATGTCAGGTGAGGGCTTTTCTGTTTTTACCATTGAGGTGGAGCCAGATTATGACCTAGATGAAGTTTTTATGGAAGTTAAAGATGCTGTGGAATCCACCACAGACCTTCCTGATGAAGCGGATCTTCCCATTGTTAAAAAGATAAATAATAAAAACCGGGGAACCATCAAGGTGGCCCTTACGGGAAAAGATTACTCACAGCTTCGCATGGTCAGCAAGCTCCTGCGGGATAAACTTGAGGCCATAAGAGAGGTATCACGGGTGAACCTTAGTGGTTATCGAAGGGATGAAATAAGAATTGAAGTAGATCTTGATAAATTACAAAAGTATCATCTGACAATTGCCGAAATAGGGGCGGCCGTTCGCCAAAGAAATATCAATTTATCCGCAGGTTATATCGAATCACCAAGAGGTAATATTTTAATCAGAACCCTGGTCGAATTTGAAGATTTAGATGAAATCAAAAATATAACAGTTCGCTCCAATCCTACGGGCATGGGAGTTAGAGTAATCGATGTTGCAAAGGTAATAAGAATTCCCGAGAAAGATGCCATTATTGAAAGGTCTCAGGGAGAGAGAGCGATCTTTTTAGATGTTATGATCAGGGGAACGGCCGATGTTATTAATACCACTAAGGCGATAAAGAAAAGGACGGATGATTTTTTTGCTAAGGACTACAAGGGCAAGTTTCCAGAAATTAAATATAGATTTACTGATGATTGGTCCTACTATGTAACGCGAAGGCTGAATATTTTATCTAAGAGTGGAGTTCAGGGGGTCTTTTTAGTCTTTATGGCCCTGCTGCTTTTCCTTAATTTTTCAACCTCTGGGGTAACAGCGCTGGGGGCACCTCTAGCTTTTGCCGCCTCCTTTATTGTAATGAGTATCTTTGGGCTTTCTATCAACCTTATTTCTATGCTTGCTCTAATTATGGTTTTGGGGATGCTAGTTGATGATTCAATCATTGTGGCAGAACAATACTATCAAAATGTTGAGGCCGGTTATGATAAGTATGAAGCGGCCAAAAAAGCGGCCTTTGAAACTATTAAACCTATTACCGCGACGGTTTTGACCTCTTGTATCGCCTTTGGATCCATGTTTTTTATGGGCGGTATAATGGGGAAATTTCTCTGGCCGGTACCAGTAATTATTATTATCTGTCTTTTGGCCTCACTTTTTGAATGTTTTTTTATTCTACCAAGCCACCTAAACGACTTTGCTAGGGTTCCAAAAAATCATGGAGATCATAACAGATGGTATACTCCGGTGATTAAATATTATGGGAAAGCTCTAAAACCTTTTTTGAAATATCCATTTTTAGTTTCTTTTTTCTTTCTAGTACTTTTTGTGAGTTCTATTTTTGTCGCCAAGTCTATGCGTTTTGAACTCTTTCCTGGCGATGATGTAAGACTTGTCTTCCTGCAAATTAAGGGTGAAGTGGGGA
>SMWT01000041.1 GCA_004356615.1 Deltaproteobacteria bacterium
AAGCTTCGTTGCCACCGGCACCGGCACGGATTTCAATCATAACGTTTTTATCATCGAGGGGATCTTTAGGTAGGAGAAGAACTTTGAGTTTTTCCTCAAGTTCACTTATTTTACTATCAAGCTCTGAAAGTTCTTCCTTGGCCATGCTGCGAAGCTCTTCATCCTTTTCATTTTTCAGGATATCTTTGGTGTCTTCGAGATCACTTTTTACTTTTTTATACTTTAGGTAGTTTTCAACAATCGCTTCAAGAGAGGATTTTTCACTGGAAACAGCTTTGAATTCTTTCTGCTTGTCGTAAATCGAAGGATCTGCTAGTTTTTCATTTAGCTTATCGTAGCGTTTTACAACTTCTTCCAGTTTATCAAACATATTTTATCCGTTCATGGAATCTAAAAACTCAACATTAGTTTTGGATTTGGTAATTCTGCTTAGCATGAATTCCATCGAATCAATTGTATTCATTGGATGAAGAACCTTTCTGAGAAGATGCATTCTCTGCAGATCATCTGAATTAAGAAGAAATTCTTCTTTCCTGGTAGAGGATTTATTAATATCTAGACATGGGAAGATTCTTTTTTCTAGCAGCTTTCTATCAAGTTGAATCTCTGAGTTACCAGTTCCTTTAAACTCTTCAAAGATAACCTCATCCATTCTTGAACCAGTATCGATTAGAGATGTTGCAATAATGGTCAAAGAACCACCATTTTCAATATTTCTAGCGGCCCCAAAAAACCTCTTAGGTTTGTGAAGTGCATTTGAATCAACCCCACCAGATAGGATTTTTCCTGATGGTGGAACAACAGTGTTATAGGCACGGGCCAGACGAGTTATAGAATCAAGAAGAATAATAACATCTTCGCCGGCCTCAGTTAATCTTTTGGCCTTCATCATAACCATTTCCGCAACCTGAACGTGACGATTGGCCGGTTCATCAAAGGTTGATGAAACAACTTCTGCATTAACAGACCTTCTCATATCGGTTACTTCTTCTGGTCTCTCATCAATTAGCAGAACAATTAATTTTGCTTCCGGGTGATTAGTGGTTATAGCATTGGCCATTTCTTGAAGAAGAACTGTTTTACCGGCCTTTGGAGGTGCAACGATCAAACATCTTTGTCCAAAACCTTGCGGCACAAATAGGTCAATAATTCTGGTTGAAAGTTTTTTCTCATCAAACTCTAAATTAATTTTTTTCTGCGGGTAAAGCGGGGTTAAGTTTTCAAAGAGAACAACTCTTTTATGCTCATCTGGAGATTTATGGTTGATGGTATTTACTTTTAAAAGAGCAAAGTATCTCTCACCATCTTTTGGCGGTCTGATTTGTCCTTCAGTAGTATCACCTTTTCTCAGACCAAACTTTCTGATTTGGCTGGGGCTTACATAGATATCATCAGAACCAGGAAGGTAGTTATATTCAGGAGATCTTAAAAAGCCGAAACCATCAGGAAGGATTTCAAGGACTCCACCACCATAGATGTGTTCTTTATTCTTGGCCTTAGTTTTTAGGAGGGAAAAGATTAGCTCATGTTTCCTCAAAGAAGCGGGGTTTTCAATACCCATTTCGATGGCCATTTGGTTAAGTTCGAGGATTGGTGTTTCTCTTAGATCATTGAGGTGCATTTAGATTTCTCTCCTGTATGGGATATTTTTTGAAGTGATTAATTGAAATTTTAAAAGGATATCCTTGTTTAAACCCTAAAATCCTTACAATTGCTGGGTAAAATGTTTTATAGATTTAATTGATTAATGATATTGATAATTTAAAGAACATAATAATAAATCCGGGGTTAATGTCAAGCTCAATTTAAGATTATATTACGGGGTACATAATTTTGGATAATTTTACAAAATACAATAAAAAGAACCTCTTAGCGATCGATTATGGGCAAAAGGTCATCGGATTGGCCCTGTTCTGCCCCGGTAGAGACCCTTTTCCGCTTCCTGCTGGCAGAATCATCAATAAGGATGAAGACCAGGTTATAAAAGATTTGCAGTCCTTTATCGACGAGGAGTTTGTAGAGGTTATTATTTTAGGGATCCCTCACCTGCTAGATGGAACGGTTACCAAAATGACCATAAAAATGTTGGATTTTGGAACAAATTTAAAGGCCAATTTCCCTACTCTTGAAGTCGTCTACCAGGATGAAACACTGACAACCTTTGAAGCGGAAGATCGTATGAAAAAAGACCCTCGGTACAATTTCAAGGTTAATCCGAAAGAAATCGATGCCTTATCAGCGGTAATAATACTTGAAGATTTTATCGGGAAAAAATAGGCCCTAGCAAAATATGTGGGCCATAGGATATCCTTAATTATAATTTTAAGGAAAAGTTATGGGTAAAAAGTTTTTTATTTTTTTTGTATTGGCCCCCATACTTGCCCTGTCTCTTGCTGGGGTTAAGATCTATTATGATTTAAGTGCCTGGACTTATGGTGGCCCAGAAGTGGTCTTTACCATTAAGGCTGGTGAGAATTTTGCTAGCATCAACGGACGACTTAAAAACGCTAAAATCATTTTCAATCCCAAGGTATTTCACCACTACTGTAAGTTTAAAGGTTATCTAACCCGTTTTCGCGCTGGAAGTTTTAAAATTATTCCTGGCCTTAATATGTTGGGTGTCATCGACATCCTTTTAAATGATCCAGGAATCACCATTAATGTGACTATTCCTGAGGGAAAAAATATCTTTGAAATAGGAAAGCTACTTGAAGCGCGAAATGTAACTCCCTATAAGGAATTTATTAAATCGGCCCGCGATCCCAACTTTATGAAGGAGTTAGGGATACCGGCAAGTAGAGCGGAAGGTTATCTCTTTCCTAATACCTATAAATTCTCTCCTAAATCTTCTGCCAGGCAGGTCATAAGGGCGATGGTGAAAGAGTTTCGCAAAATCTATAGGGAGCTGGCCATTTATCCCTCTACCCTTAGCGAACATGAGGTGGTGACTCTGGCCTCAATTGTAGAAAAAGAAACTGGTGCGGCCCATGAAAGACCGGCCATAGCAGGGGTCTTTCATAATAGGTTAAAAAAGAGAATGCGCCTGCAATCTGATCCCACCACCATTTACGGGATCTATGAATCGTACAACGGAAATTTAAGAAAAAAACATCTAAGGATGAAAACTCCATATAATACTTATAAAATAAGCGGACTTCCTAAAGGGCCTATCAGTAACCCGGGGAAAGCATCTCTTAGGGCGGTATTAAAACCTTCCAGTCATAAAAATTTATATTTTGTCAGCAAAAATGATGGTACTCATATCTTTTCTAGGACCTATAAGGACCACCGAAAGGCGGTCGAAAAATGGCAAAAAAACTGGCGCAATAGGCGTGGTAGAAGCTGGCGAGATTTAAATAAGAAAACTCAATAATCCAGCCCACTCTTTCTGATATAGGTCTTAGGTTTTACATCCGAGTTTAATTCTGTCCCATCAATCACTTCAGCAACAATTAAATTATGATCCCCAGGTTTACTCGAGGAAAGCATTTTGCACTCAATTACTGATTTGGCATCCTTAATTTTAATAGTGCCATGCTCAGATATATCATGAGGAATCTGATCAAAAGGGCCTTGACCGGAAGGATATCCCTTCCAGAAGTGCCTTAAATAAGAGGCCTGATCATCACCCACAATATTTATGCTAAAGGGTTTACCCGCGAGGATATGATCATAACAGACCCTACCCTCTTTGAGGGCCATAGTAATTAACAGTGGATCAAAAGATACCTGTTGAACCCAACTGGCCAAAAATCCGTCCTTCTGGCCCTCATCATCAACGGTACATACAATAAATAAACCTGAGGGAATATGTCCTACTGGAATGGCCTTCTCACTCATCTGTAAACTCCTGAAATTAGATACCCTGAAATATCATACAAAACAGGTGAAAAATAGGCCATTCGAGTCAACTTTAGAGTTTTTTGCCTCATTGAACCAAGTCCTAAGTCCAGAATAAAATTTAGTATTAACCCGGAGTATTCTATGAAAAAAACAGAGCTAAAAAAACAAAAAGAAATTCTATTAAGTCTTAGGGCCGAAATCCTAAATAGTGGGATTTTGAAATCAAAGGAAGACCTGACGGTGACCTCAGATGACCTGGCAGATGAGGGTGATCTAGCGGCAGTGGTTGTAAACCAAGAGATCTCTTTTGAAATCAGAAACCGGGAATTTGAGAAACTTCGGGCCATCGAAAATGCCTTGGGAAAAATCGAAAATGGCACCTATGGGCTGTGTGAAGAATGTGATGAAAGGATCAAGGATAAGAGGCTGAAAAAACAGCCTTGGGCCGTTCTTTGTATCAATCATGCAGAGGAAAAAGAGAGGGAACTACAAAAATTCTCTCGGACTGCCTAAAATCTATCTATTGTCTTAATTTTAGACAAGTTATTCTCTATAAGTAGTTGAAATATATGGATGCCTTTTGGCAAGGCCCTTGCATCTATATTGATATGAAAACACTACTTATAAGCACACTTTTAATACTCTCTTTTCAGGCCTTTGCCGGTAATTATTCCGGTTGGGGGATAGGCTCAATTAACCTTCCTGCAAAGATTGTTGCCGGCAGAGAAATCACTGTTGCGGTTTTAGATACAGGTATTGATCCTACTCACGAACTTATAAAAGGAAGCCTTGTTCGTTTCTTGGATTATTCTGGAACTGGGAAAAATGATTCTCACGGACACGGTACCCACGTAGCGGGTATCATCAAGTCCATCTTTCCAAAAGTGAAGCTGGTTGCGCTTAAATACTACAACCCAAAATACAGCGGGAAACAGTCTCTTGATGCTACCGTTAAAGCTCTTCAAGCAGCGGTTGACATGAACGTTGATATTATTAACTACTCTGGTGGTGGCCCGGAAAGCTCAAGCGCGGAACTTGCCGTACTAAAAGAGGCAGAGAGAAAAGGGATAATCGTTGTCGTTGCCGCTGGTAACGAAGCTTCAAATATTGATAATAAGAAAAATGCCTTTTACCCAGCTGCTTATGGACTTTCCAATATCATCTCGGTTAGTGCCCATGATGAAAGTCTAAAACTAATCAAATCCTCTAACTGGGGTAAAAAACTGGTTGATTTAGCTGCTCCTGGAAAAAGGATCAAGTCTGCTCTACCGCATAACAGAGCGGGATTTCTAACTGGTACTTCTCAAGCGACGGCCTTTGTAACTGGTGTTGTTGCTATGTTAAAATCACAGTTTCCAAAGCTATCTTACACCGAGGTTAAAGAGATCATCACCGCTTCCGCTAAAAAAGAAGTAGCTCTTGCTTATAACTCAAATTCTGGTGGTAGATTAGATGCTCAAGCTGCTAT
>SMWT01000042.1 GCA_004356615.1 Deltaproteobacteria bacterium
AGAGTTTCCTTTAGAGTTACCACCAGCATAGACTCTAGAACCATTCTAAACGCCCAGGGAGCAGAACTGCTTCTCGGTAAGGGAGACATGCTCTATAAATCGGGGATTGAAACCTTGAGAGTTCACGGCGCCTTTGTCACCGAGGATGAAATTGAAGATTTGGCCAAAAAGCTAAAAAGCTTTCAGTTAGAGTTTGATTCTAGCGCCTTAAAGTTTTTAGAAAAATCAGATGAGCCCGGATCCTTTTCTATAAAACCTGATGGTGAATCCGAAGATGAGCTTTTTGATCAGGCAGTAAAGGTAGTAGTGGAGTACAAATCTGCCAGCGCTTCCATGCTTCAAAGGAGACTTAAGATTGGCTACAACCGAGCAGCAAACCTTATTGAAGAGATGGAAGAAAGGGGAATTGTGGGAGCGACTGAGGGGTCAAAGCCTCGAAAAGTTCTTCCCGGGGCCGATGAATTTATAAACTAATCTAGATATTTTAAATCTTCCAATAATCTTTTATAAGTTTTATTTTTTTTTGATAAATATTTAAATCTTTTAATTATTTTATACATTGGAATGGCCTGATTGAGAGCAGGATTTCCTTCGTGATGTAGAGCAATTAAATGATTTGATTCCAGATCAAAAATAGGGGCCCCAGAAGTTCCGGCAAGGGTATCAGCTTCATGTTTGGCATCCTTGGCCCCAGTTTCCCTAATTCGGTCAATCTGAAAAACTTTATATGCCATACAACCTCGACCGAAACATTGTTGGTGGATAATATACATGGGGCGATCTTTTTTATTTTTTAAGTTTCTATTGGTCCCATCATATCCATTGATCACATTAAAAGGACGGGCATCAATGGTAACTGGGGGAATCCTCTTTAGAAAGATTTTTGGGAGACATTTTATAAGGGCAAAATCCAGATCTTTATTGTGAGCGATAAATCTATTGCATTTAACTCTTCCTCTCTTCCTCGTGGGAACACCATCTACATAATTAAAATAGGCGGTTAAACCCTTGGCCAATTTTGGATGATCTATGCAATGCCAATTAGTCATTATAGTATATGGGGCCACTAAAAACCCGGTACATCTTTTTGTTTTAAAATTTCCATTAGAAAACCTTTTAAAACGTTTCTTTTTAAAATCCCATTTTCTTATTACTCAGAGAGCAACCTTTGAAGAGTTTTCCTTAATAGCTTGAGGCGCCTGGGTTATTTTTTTCCACTGAGGTCTTTTTTCTTGAAGTTTAGCATTTGAGAGAGAAGTGAAAGTGATGCTAAAAATAAGGATTAAAAGTTTCATAGACAACCAGGATGAAAACCCCAGGAGTGAATTCCCGGGGTAATTTAACTTATCTCATGTCAGCGTATTGCCTGCAGGCCTCCATAAGTTTTTTGTATTTCTTTCGAAGCTTTCTCTGTTGCTTGTTCCACCAACCTTGATGTTTGGATATACAAGGCCCAACAGCAACTTCTCCCGAGTGACATCTGCCAACACGTCTTTGATACTTTTGCATATAGAAATCCATATCTTTTGATCTCTGTTGCTTGGTGTATCTCCAACAGTCTTGTCTACTGCTGATATCTCTAGGTTGCAGGGGCCTGACATCAACAATTTGATCAGTTGGTCTCATAGGTCTAGGCCCTGGACGAGGAGGAGTTGGCCTAACTCCTGGAGTGGGATATTCCTTGTCCATTTGTCTAATCCAAGCGAGAGGGCTGATAGCATTTGCCACTAACTTAAATTTTGATTTAAGCATTCGGTTATACTTTCTTCTCTCTTTTTCCCGATCGCGAACATAATCTTTTGTAGCGTCCTTCCATTTCCCAATTACCCTTTGCATTTTACGTACATCGTTGATGGTCTTTGTAAAGAGAGCTCGAAGTTCTGCTTTGGATTTTCTTTTCCCATCAACTCTTTGACCAGTCGCGTGGTAGTAGAGTGTTCCAACATCGTTTAATCCCTGGGCAAAGTAAGGCCTTTCATTCATCCAAAGGAAATCTGGTCTATCCCAGCTGATCCACTTACCACCGACAATATTATTCTCTGGTGTTAAAAAGAGCTCGTACTCATAATGCTTGGTTTTAAAACCCGTGGTGTTTTTCTCTCGATCCCAGACCTTGTGGGTTTCCACGATGTAGGTCATCTGCGTTTTAATCCTAACCGCTGTAGTGGCACCTCTTTGAGATTCCCCGGCAGTGGTTATATTACGATTTCCAAGCACCTGACTCTCGTAGGAATAGATGGCCTGGTTCCAGACTTCTGATCCTCTATCCACATCAAGTACAAAACTTTGCTTTTTTACCCCAACAAGGTTTGCGATAGCGATATGAAAAGATCCGGCATTGGTGTCTTTACACTCGGCCATATCAATACCCTTGTTGTATTCCTCTTTAGTGATCTCTCCGTTTTGGAATTTTTTATACATATCCTTTAAATCAAGTTCACATCTTCCGCCTAGAAAAAATTCTTTCCCACGATACCTTCGGTAGTATTTATCAAGGAAACTTTTGTATTGCATATGCATAAGGATAAGTGCTTTGATATCGGCGGAACCAAATTTAATGGTGTGTCCCTTTTTCCCTTTGAGAGTAATTGGTTTGGGGTTATCAAACATGATGGTAGCTGGTGCCCAGTTGTGACAAAGTCCAAACCAAGTAGGAATTTTATGGCCGGGTACGTATTCAGGATTTCCCTTAACAACTTTCATGATCCCTGTTCGATTTCTCTCCCATTTTGTCATCTGCCAGTTGAAATCTCCCATGAAGAGGTCAAATTTCTCCGTAGGTGATAAGTTCTCCGAGGGAAAATTTGAAGCATTACTCTCATTTAAAAGCTTATAACCATAGTTTCCATTACCTTGTTGGTTATACCATCTATTGGAAACACCCCCATAGGCCGTGGCCCAGTAATCTCCTGACCAGGGCTCAATGCCAATTTTACCTTTCAAGGGAAGTTGGTTGAAGTGATCATTGTATCCGATGACAAGTCCCGCGGGATCGTTGATCTCGTTCCAAAAAAACTCCTCAGCATGCACTGAGGAGATAAATAAAAATAATATTATTAAATATTTCATTTAAAAATCTCCCTTATTTTGTACATCTATATTTTACTGGATAGTTCACATAAAATCTTCTTCCATGCTGCTTAACCAGAGTACAACCCACAAAAAGAAATTGGCCTTTCATCTTTCTTCTGCCACAGACAGTTTTAACTTGAGAGATCGCTCTCTTTTTAGCTTGCCGGCAAGCTTTGGGATATTTTATGTTGGAGGATTGTCCCACTAAAGTGGATGCCCATCTCGCTCTTTTTTGAGCAAAGAGATTGGGGGAAAACAAAAGTATTGAAGTTATAAAAATTAATATATATTTAGACATTTTTCTGCTCCTTGAAAAATAAGATTTAATTAATCACACCATGCATCAGATTTTTTTTGTTTCCATCTTCCAGACTCAGCATATTGACCGCAAAATCCTTTCTCGTCCCATTCGTAGTAATCCTCTCCACACCAGGCATCGCTCTTTTTTTGTTTATATCTTCCAGACTCAGCATATTGTCCGCAAAAAAAGTTTTGATCCCAGGCGTAGTAATCTTTGCCACACCAAGTGTCGCTTTTTATCTGAGCTAACCTTCCAGAGCGGGCAAATTTACCACATTTTCCCACATCTCTGTTCCTGCTCCCTTTATAACCAGCTTTTCCCATATTTCCTGTGATCCAAACATATTCATAACTTTTCTGGCACCAACCATCTGATTTTTTTTTCTTCTTTCTTTTTGAGCCTGCGTACTGGTAGCAAAACCCATCATCATTATCCCAAGCGTAAAAATCTTCTCCACACCAGGCATCACTTTTTTGCTGCTTGTGTCTGCCGGAAGCTGCGTATTGGGCACAATGGCCATTAATATCCCAAGCATAACTATCTTTGCCTTTACACCAGGAATCACTTTTTTTTTGTTTGTACCTACCAGATCCCGCGTATTGACCACAATAGCCCTGGTCATCCCAATCGTAGTAATCTGCCCAGGTTGGGGAGGTTAAAAATAGCAAAATTATGGGTAAAATGAGTTTCATTGAAATTCCTCCTTGAATCTTTAGATTTAATGAAAATAGTTACTTTATTTTGCATAAATTCCTATGGATTTTCCATGGATATTCGTTAATTTTTGGGTTTTTTTGCTATGCGTAGATGCATGCGTAATTCCTTCACGGTTATGTATATAAAAGAGCAAAAGAAACTTGCCCCTTTTAGTTCGCTATGTTATTTCATATGCTTTAAAACTGTCGGATTATCGACAAATAACAGTCACTTAGCTTGGTGGTCTACGCTAATGCGTAGCAATAAGTGATTAGATGAACCACACAAGGAGAAATTCATGTCTAGTGATCTTAGTTTAAAGCAACTTTTAGAGGCCGGAGCGCATTTCGGTCACCAAACCCACAAATGGAACCCAAAAATGAAAGAATACATTTTTGGAGAAAGAAATGGGATCCATATCGTAGATCTATCCAAGACCATTCCAATGGCAAAAAAGGCCTACGATTTTATAAAGACTACTGTGGCCGACGGAAAACCAGTGCTTTTTGTTGGAACAAAAAGACAGGCCTCTCCAGTTATGCAACAAGCGGCCAAAGATTGTGGCGCCTTTTATGTAACCCACAGATGGCTTGGCGGAATGCTAACCAATTTTAAAACCATTGGTCTTTCAATCGATAAACTTAGAAAAGTTGAAAAGATGAAAGAGATCGGTGATTACGATCTACTAACTAAGAAAGAAAAATCCAAAATTGAAAAAGAAGTAATTAAGCTAGAGCGAAACCTTGGTGGCATCAAGGATATGAGAAAGCTTCCAGGAGCGATCTTTATAATTGATCCTAACAATGAAAAAATCGCCATTAAGGAAGCGAACGTTTTAGGTATTCCAGTAGTAGCTCTTATTGATACTAACTGCGATCCTGCAGGGATCAGCTATCTTGTTCCTGGCAACGATGATGCTATTAAATCAATTATTCTTTTCACTGATTACTTCGCAAACTCCGTAGTCGAAGGATTTACCGCGGCCAAGGCCAAAGGTAAGGCCCTAGCAACTTCAGATAAATCAGATAGAGATGCAAGTCTTGAAAAAGAAATTCTTTCTAAGTTTGAAAAAGATATCGATTTGAAAGAGGAAGCTGAAGAGATTCAGGAAGCGGAGGATAAAGAAGAAGTTAAAGAAGAGATAGAGGAGAAAAAATAATGAATTTTTCAGCAGCAGATGTAAAAGCACTTAGAGAAAAAACTGGTGCAGGAATGATGGACTGTAAAAATGCCCTTGTTGAATGTGGTGGGAATAGTGAAAAAGCTGTCGACTATTTAAGAACAAAAGGTCTGGCCCAGGCCGTTAAAAAAGAAAGTAGAATCGCCGCTGAAGGTGTTGTTCACTCCTATATTCACGGTGGAAGAATTGGCGTATTGGTTGAAGTTA
>SMWT01000043.1 GCA_004356615.1 Deltaproteobacteria bacterium
GAATGATAAGCGAGGGAATGCCGATACCTTCAAAGACACTTTCAAAACCCGTAATGATGGAGACATCTTTTTTCTTGAGCGCCCTGGGTAAAAATCCAATAGATAAAATAAGATGGCCTCCGGCCCAGATGGTGGCAGATATTATGTGAAGAGCAAGTATCCACTTATACATATAAGATTCCTTAAATTTGAATTCTTATATGTTACTTAAAAGAATATGAATTACATATAACGCTCGGCGAGGTCTTGACTATTTCGCTCAAGCCTTCTTTTTATCCAAGTAGTATTGATAGTTTCCGGGATAGATTTGAACTCCGCCTTTATCTACTTCCATTACTTTCTTTGTTAGATCGTGGAGGAAGTGCCGATCGTGACTTACAAAGAGAACTGTTCCCTCATATTTTGTAAGCGCATCCATTAAAACTTCTCGGGATTTGATATCAAGGTAGTTGGTGGGCTCATCGAGAATTAGAAGGTTGTTATTTTGCGAAAAGAGGACTGCGAGAACCAACCGACTTTTCTCCCCCCCGGAAAGATGCCTTACTTTCTTTTTGACATCATCACCTCTAAAGAGAAATGCAGCTAGGAGGTTTCTGATGTAGCCGTCACTCGCTTCAGTGAGTACTGCTCTTACTTCATCAAAGACGGTGCTTTGCGGATTTAGTACTTCCAGAGAGTACTGAGAAAAGTATCCTGCTTTTATACTAGGCCCAAGTTTAATGGAGCCTGAAGTGGGATCTGTTTGTCCTGCGATACATTTTAAAAGGGTGGATTTTCCCGCTCCATTAACTCCAACAACTGCTATTTTTTCTTGTCTTTTAACGGTATGGGTGAGGTGTTCAAAAACCTTGATATCTTCACCCCTTGAGTTGGCCCAGTACTTTCCGAGATCATCAATGATGATGACATCATCACTACCTCTTGGCGGAGAAGGAAAATCAAAAGACATCTCTGCCTCTTCTGGTGGAATTTCTATCCGGTCTATTTTTTCCAGTTTTTTAACTCTTGATTGAACTTGAGCGGCGTGGGAGGCCCTGGCCTTGAATTTAGCAATGAAGTCTTCTTCCTTGGCCAGCATATCTTGTTGCCGCGAGGCCTCTGCTTTTAGGTTTTTAAGCCTTACTGCTTTTTCCTGCAGGTAGAAATCATAATTTCCACTATAGGTGGTCATTTTTCTATTGGAGATATCTATAATCTTGTTACAGACGTTATTCATGAAATCCCGGTCGTGGGTGGTCATTAAGATGGCACCTTTAAAATTACTCAGCCACTTTTCAAGCCAGAGGATGGTTTCCATATCCAGATAGTTGGTGGGCTCATCCATAATAACAAGATCTGGATTGACGACCAGAACTTTGGCCAGGGCTATTCTCATTTTTAGGCCACCGGAGAAGTCTTCAGTATTTTTATGATGATCCTCAGGTTCAATCCCCAGTCCTGTCAGGACTTCTTCTGCCCGGTTTTCAAGGTCGTAACCGCCCACTTCTTCGAAATGGGCCTGGACATTTCCCATTCGCTCGAGGATTTTATTCATCTCGGTTGGGTCAAGGTCGGGATCACATAGCTGTTCCTCAAATTCCCGAAGCTTTGATTTCATATGGGTGATTTCAGCGTCCGCCTCGACCACTTCTTCGAGGGCGGTCTTTCCCTGCATCTCTCCAACATTTTGGGAGAAATAGGCAATTCTCCATCGCTCAGATTTCGATATTTGACCTTCATCCAGCCGGTCTTCACCTATGATCAGTCTAAAAAGCGTGGTTTTACCTGCTCCGTTAGGTCCTACGATTCCGACCTTTTCACCTGGATTGACTTGAAAGCTAGCTTTAGAGAAGAGGGTCTCCCCACCTTGAATTTTTGAAATACTGGAAACGTTTAACATCTATTAATGCCTTGAATAATAACAATTAGTTGGAGTACCCTACTTATGGAATATTTTCAATATAAATAACTTATTGATGCAACTATTACCTTTTTCTGGTAAAACTTTTTTCTTAACTAAAAAAAGAAATCAATTATGACTGAGAAATTAAATCTTAAAAACATCGCTATCGTGGCCCACGTTGACCACGGTAAGACCACTCTCGTTGACGGAATATTAGGTCAATCCAATACTTTCGGTGAAAGAGAAGAGATCGTTGAAAGAGTCATGGACTCTGGAGAGATTGAAAAAGAACGTGGAATTACCATTACCGCTAAAAACTGTGCTTTCAATTGGAAAGGTACCCGGATCAATCTTTTGGATACTCCCGGACATGCCGACTTTGGTGGGGAAGTTGAGAGATCGCTGATGATGGTAGATGGAATCCTTTTGCTGGTTGATGCCAGTGAAGGGTGTCTGCCACAAACCAGATTTGTGCTCTCTAAAGCGATGGAACAAGATATAAAAATTGGTGTGGTTATCAATAAGATCGATCGTCCTGATGAGCGAATTGATGAAGTTATCGAAGAAATTCATGATCTTTTTCTCGACCTGGCGACTATGCTACATAAAGATGATTTTGATTTAGATTTCCCTATTTATTTTTCTTCCGCCAAAGAGGGTTATGCGAAAAAAGAGATGGAAGATGAAAGTGTAGATCTTCATCCGCTACTAGATTTTATGGCCTCGGATTATTTTCCAGAACCAAAAATTAACGAGGGTGAAGGATTCCAGCTACTGGTAACCAATTTAACCTATTCTTCTTATCTAGGGCCACAAGTTATCGGCAGGATCGTAAGAGGAGTGGTTAAGAAAAACCAGCAGTTTATTCACTGTGACGAAAATGGCAGGAACAAATCCTTTAAAGTTTCCAACATCCAGGAATATGATGCTCTCGGAACAAAAGAGGTGGAAGAGGGGCATGCCGGTGAGATTGTTATTCTCTCTGGTGTTAGCGGTGCTAAAATTGGCGACAGTATCTGCTCTCCTGATAAAATTGATCCGCTTCCAAGAATTGAAATCGATCCTCCGACAGTTTCGGTAACCGTAAGTGTAAATACCTCGCCCAACTCTGGACAAGAGGGTGATTATCTAACCAGTAGAAAGCTGGAAGAGTTCCTAGAAAATGCTTGTCGTCACAATGTTGCTCTTAAATATAGTCCTACAGGTGACCCTAAAGAATTTGAGCTTAAAGGAAGAGGGGAACTTCAACTAGCAATTGTTTTTGAAGAAGTGAGACGCGCTGGATTTGAGCTCATGCTCGCTCGTCCAAAAGTTTTAATGAAAGAAATAGACGGGGTTAAGAGTGAGCCCTTTGAATTAGTGGTTATAGACATTCCAAATAATGATGTGGGAACTATAACCGAGGCCCTTTCAAATGACCGAAAAGGACTGATGAAAAACCTAGTGCAAATCGGAGATAATAGAACTCGATTAGAGTTTGAAATTCCATCAAGAGGATTAATTGGTTATAGATCCCAATTTTTAACTGATACTCGCGGGGAAGGAATCATGTCTTCTCAGTTTCTTGGCTACAAACCATTTGTAGGTGAGATGCGGGCCAGACAAAACGGTGCCATTATTTCAGACCGTGGTGGACGAGCGACTCCTTATGCCCTCTTCAATCTTTTAAGTGTTGGTAGACAATATATTGAACCGGGTGAGACCGTTTTTGAAGGACAGGTAATTGGAGAGCACTCAAAGATCAATGATACCAACGTGAATTGTGTGAGAGAAAAACATTTAGCTGCCATGAGAACTGCTGGCAAAGATGTCAATATTGTGCTTCCACCAGTGCAAGAGAGAACACTTGAATGGGCGTTGGATTGGATCGATAGTGACGAATGGGTGCTAGTTACTCCAAAAATCGTGCGTATCAGAAAGAAAGTTTTAGAAGCAAACAAAAGATCAGTTGTAAGAACGAAAAAAGGTTAATAATGGCGGTCTGTAAATTTTGTAGTAAAACAATAACCTGGTTAAAAGCGGGAAGAAAATTTACTCCCCTCGAGCAAGATGGAACTCTTCATCGTTGTGAAGAGATGAAAAACTACCGTAAAATTAAACAGATTGATCCAAAAGATATGGATCCGGATTTAATCAGACAATACGAAGATGCCATCAACAAAAAAAAATAAATTAAGACATTTTAACTAATTGATCTAAAACTGATGCCATGGAATCAGTATTTAACGGTTTCCCAAAATTGGTCAATATCTGTCTGCCAATAACATTCATACCAAGATAAGAAAGCTGCTGTCTCATAGCGATTAGAACGTGGGCACCCCCGCCTCCACTGTGAGTGGCAATGACCGCGCTTTTATCGTTAAAGGCAAGCCGCCAATTATCACCAGTCCTGGATACCCAAGCGATGGCATTATTAAGAACTGGTGGAATTAATCCATTATATTCCGGGGCGACAAAAACCATTGCTTTAGAAGCGATCAGTTTTTGCGTCAAATCTTTTACCTTACCTGGCAGGTTTCCCTCAGTAATTGAAGAGTAAAGAGGAAGCTCAAGCGCCACAAGATCCATAATCTCGGCCTTTTCTCCAAGATACTCTTGAAACTTTTTGGCCAGTTCCATGTTTTTACCTTGGCTTGATACGAGTATTGATATGGTCAACTTAAACCGCCTTGGTAATAAAATTGTGAATAAAATAACCCACAACTAAGAGAGCCATGCCGCTTACATAACAGGTCCAAAATCCCAAGTTAAATTTTGCTGCTAGAAAAAAAGGAATAAAAAACAAGAAAGTTACAGGAAGGGCAATCAGGATACTTTTGGCATAATCAACGGATTGCTGAGGATTCCCCCATTCCACCTGACCAATAGCAAGCGCTAAAAGGGTTGTTAAAGGAAGCGCTGTTAAAAAACCGGCCAGTCGGGCATTCTTTCCTGATAACCATGTTAAAAAGCTGATCACCGATCCTGCAAATACTACTTTTCCAATGGCCCACAACATATCTACTCCTTATATCCCCTTATATACCCGACAGGTCACGATTTTTATAGTAAATACTCTCCTAAAAGCTCTCTAACATGCTCAGGGGTGGTTTCATTTGTCTCTGCCGCTAGTCTCATTAAATTTTCTAAATCCTCGGTGTCGCCCTGGATATGTTTCTCCAGTGCCTTTTTCCCCTTCCCATAATCAAAACCTAGGATTTTATAAGACAAAATACTTAGCTCTCTAGGAGTTAGAGATCTTTTTTCTTTAATTCTAGAAAGGGAATAAACCGTTCCTGAAATTTCTCCCGCCCTATCTTCTGAAAGACCAAATCTTTCAACCAGCATACCCTCTAGTTTTTTTCTTTTTTCATCATCAACTCTACTACCTATTTTTTCCAAGTCTTTTACACTCGTTGCTAAGAGAGAAAAGGGATATTTTTCTATCAGTCGGTCTTCATCAAAAGAAGTCATTCCCGCCACTTTATAAATATAATCGTAGTTCATAATGGAGTAATCATCATCAAAGGTATGGGGAAAACCAAGAACGTGAAAGACTTCATGAAAGAGCACCTGCCTAAAGTTATGATCACTCCACATGTTGATGGAAAAGTTCATATAGATCAGTCCCCAGTCTTTAGCTCCAGCTGAATCACTCCAGGCCAGACCTGCGGTACCACTATCTATATTGGTAAATTGCGAACTATCGTCTTTAAAGAGAATCCACATCTCTCCATAATCTGTGTAGAGCTCTTTCGCGTCTTGATAGGTAGAGTATTTAGGATCCTCTTTTCTTGGAACAAATAGAACAAGATCTTTTCCCGACTTTGATTTAAAGGCATCCTCGGTTTCATCAAATTGCGCTTTAAATTGATAGTACCTAGACTCTGGAACATTAAAGGTTATGGGGAGCTTGGAAAACCTAAAGGCATTACCGCATGAAGTTAATATAATAGTTAGAAATAAAATTTTAAGCATCGTCCATTCCTTTGGAAAAAGGAGATGCTAGTTAAGAGATTTTAAAAAGACAATATATGAGGAGTTACTCGCCCGCAGGCGGGACAAGTTAGCTATTGCGTTTAATGATATGATGGCCGAACTGCGTTTTAACAGGCCCTGATACGGCACCTACTTCCAGCGCAAAGGTAGCTGTTTCAAATTCTGAAACCATCTGGCCTCTGCCAAACTCTCCAAGACTTCCACCTGCTTGCTTGCCCGAAGGACAGTTAGAAAAATCCCTAGCAAGCTCTTCAAAGGCAACGCCTTCATCTAGCTTTCTCAAGATATCTTTTGCTTCGTGCTCATGTTCCACAAGAATATGGGATGCGTTTACTTTATCACTCATTTTAATCTCCTTTAATTTTTTAGGTGTGTTATGTTTTTGTTCTTAGCATTACAATCGCCTTGCATCATTAAAGCTAATTACATCCATAGTTGACTCTTTCACTTCTAAGTTTTACCTTCCTTTTCAAACGGGAGTAATCAAAATCCAAGGGGCGAAATCAATGAACAAACTACTATCAATTTCTGTTCTAATTACCACTATTATTTTTTCTGGATGTAAACATTCCAGTTACCTAGCACAAGCTGAAAAACTCCAGGAAATGTTAACTACTATGACATTTTCTTATAAGGATAATCTAAAAGTATGTGTTGATGATAATTGCGATGTAAAAACCAGATTTTATATTAATGAGCTTGAACTCCTCGATCCTAATACCCACTTTGGTCTCAATGGGGACGGTAGGTACATTTTCAAAATTACTGGGGAGGCGTGTACGGACAAAAAGACTTATTGTTATATAGGTATCAGTTTAACGGAATGGGAGGATTTTGATAAAAAGCTTGAGGATTTGGATGATTTTA
>SMWT01000044.1 GCA_004356615.1 Deltaproteobacteria bacterium
ATTTCGCAAATTGTTGTGAGCAAAGTTAAGGATGATCGTTATTTTGTTCAAGTTCCAAAAGTGGATAGATGTATTACCTGCCACACTTTTATCGATCAAAAAGGCTATGAAGATCAAAAAAATCCTTTCATGACCCACCCCAAATTGGATTTAATGGTGGGAATGAAATCACCACATCCCATGAAAGAAATGGGTTGTACCTCTTGTCACGGAGGTGAAGGCCATCGGGTGGTGGACTTTAATGCCGCCGCTCACACGCCTAACAATAAAAAGCAAGAAGCAGAATGGGTGAAAAAATATCACTGGCATGCTCCTCATAAAATTCCACAGCCAATGTATCGACTTAAAGACACTGAGGCCTCTTGTATTAAATGTCACCAGGGAGTGGAGTTCATTCCGAGGGGCAAGGTGGTTAATCAGGGTTATCGCAATATTGAAAAATTTGGCTGTTATTCTTGTCACAAAATTAAAGGGTTTGAGTCTCGAAGAAAAAGAGCACCGTCTCTTAAAAAAATTGCATCTAAAGTAAGTAAGGAATTTTTTAAAAACTGGGTATGGTCGCCTAAGGCCTTCAACCAACACACAAAGATGCCTACCTATTTTGACCAGGACAACAACCGAAAACCTGAATTTATGAAAAAGAACATGGCAGAGGTAAATGCCATGGCCGATTATATCTGGAATATCTCTCAAGACTATAAGGCCAAATATACCTACAAGGGCGGAAACGCTAAAAAGGGTAAAGAATTAATTGCCGAAGTGGGTTGTATTGCTTGCCACGGAGTTGAAGGTCTTGAAGAGCAATCGAAAAAAATTGGCGCCTATGCCGGGCCTTACTTAACGGGCACCGGATCTAAAATTAAAAACCCAGATTGGCTCGTTACATGGCTGATCGAACCAGATCATTTCGACTCAGATACAATTATGCCCTCCTTTAGACTTTCAAAAAGAGAGGCCAGTCACATTACCGCTTATCTATTAAGTCTAAAAAATAAAAAGTTCGAAAGACTTAAGTTTGAACCCATGGATAAAAAAGAGCGAGATGATATCCTGCTAACTTACTTGCAGACTTTTGATACCGAGGTATCGGCGAAAGCAAAACTGGCGAAAATGTCCGATCTAGACAGAACTCTGGAACTGGGAAAAAGATCAGTTGGTAAATACGGTTGTTATGGTTGTCACTCCATCACAGGATTTGAAAAGGCCACAGGACTTGGGGTTGAGCTCTCTGAAGAGGGATCTAAACCGGTGTCTCAGTTTGGCTTTGGGCACATGAAAATTGCTCACAACAGAAGGGCATGGATTTTTAACCATCTGCAAAACCCCAGACAATGGGATGTTGGGGTGGATAAGGCCTTTAAAGACCTTCTCATAATGCCAAACTTTAATATGAGCAAAAAAGAGGCCGAGTCCATTACCACCGTTCTTCTCGGAATGGTTAGTGACAAGATTCCTCTAGAAGGTCAAAAACGACTTAACGAATATGAACAAGTGGTTGCCACCGGAATGAAAGTGGTTAACAAGTTTAACTGTATTGGTTGCCACCAAATCGATGGCGAATATGGAGACATCTTAAAATATTATGAAGATGAAGATATCAATGCCGGCCCCCCCAGACTTGTAGGTGAAGGTCACCGAGTTCAAACGGATTGGTTCTATCACTTTTTAAATGACGTAGTAGAAATTCGGCCTTGGCTGGATATAAGGATGCCTTCTTATAATTTAACCAGTGATGAGCGAAATAAAATTGTGGCCATGTTCCAGGCCAAGTCAAAGCAAAATACCTTCGAGGAAAAAGTTGAGAAGGTGAGATGGCTTCCTGGAGAAAAAAGAGGGGCCCTCGCCCTGTGGAAATCCTATGACTGTGCTTCTTGCCACACTCAAGGGTTTAACAAAGAGGAACCAACAGCACCAAACTTGGCCATGTCCAGAGATCGACTGCGCGAATCTTGGATTAAAAAATGGCTTAGAGATCCCGGCGCTATTTTAGAAGGAACTACCATGCCCAACTTTTGGGAAGATGGTGAGGCCACAGATGAGGATATTTTTGGTGGAGATGTGGATCGGCAGATAAATGCCCTGACCAAGTATATTCTGGAACTAGCAAGTAAGAAAAAACAAAAAATGTAGGAGAGAAAAAAATGTCATCTCACGCTCAACCAAAAGACCTAGTCTACCCCAACGATAAACAATTCGGCTTTGCCTCGCCGGGAAAAATTGGGATGTGGGTTTTTCTTGGTACCGATGCCATGGCCTTTGCAGGACTGTTAATAGGTTACGCTGTAATGAGAGCGGAAAAAAACTGGCCGGATCCGGTTGAGGCCCTTGGTGGTGTTGGACTATCCGGTTTTATGACCTTTCTACTTATCTGTAGTTCGCTTTCCATGGTTTTTAGTATCGATGCCTGTAAAGGGGGGAACCGGGAAAAGACGATCAAGTGGCTTTTAGTCACAATTTTTGGGGGAATCTCCTTCCTTTCACTGCAGGTCTATGAGTACGCTCATCTAATCGGTGAACTTAAAATGACCTTGACGGGGTTCACTTTTAAGGAGGTTTTTTATCCCCATTTTGGCTCAACCTTTTATATGGTAACGGGCTTTCACGGTCTGCACGTTCTCTCTGGTGTTCTCTATTTAACGTATATGCTTAAATCGGCCATTGATGGACGTTTTGATCATGGCAATTACAATCAATTGGAAATCGCTGGTCTTTTCTGGCACTTTGTTGACCTGGTTTGGATCTTGGTCTTCACCTTTATCTATTTATTATGATTAAAGGTTTTTTACTTTTTCTAATTTCATTTCAAGCTTGGGGTTGTCCGGGATGTCTGGCATCCTCAAAGGATGGAAGTGCTGATCTGACAGTGCTTATTCTGGGTATTTTTATTCTACTTTGCTATATTCCCTTCTATGCACTATTTAAAACTATTATAAAATATAAAGATATAAATAATACCTAGGATATGATGGAAATAAGCAATCTTCCGGCGCTCAATGCTTTTTTAAATACCTGTTCTACTATTTGCTTAGTCTTGGGGTTTATCGCCATTAAGAAGAAAAAAGTGGAAATTCATAAAAAATTTATGGGTTCAAGCTTTGTTTTTTCGGCAATGTTTTTATCATCTTATCTTTACTACCACTACCACGTAGGTAGTGTGGCCTTTACTGGAACCGGATTTGTTAAAACTGTTTATCTTACTATTCTTATCCCTCATATAATTTTAGCAGTGGTAATGGTTCCCATGATTCTGACGACCTTTTATTTCGCTCTTAAAGGAAACTTTACGGCCCATAAAAAAATAGCAAGATGGACCTTTCCTATCTGGATATATGTCTCCTTTACTGGAATCATCATCTATTTCATGCTCTATAAGTGGTTTGCTTAAAATTTTATCTTGGGCCAAAATAGTAATATGTTCTCATGGAAGGAGATAGTCTTGGATAAAAAAGAAATCGAAACTCTTGCTAAAGATTTAGATCAGGCACGCAAATTTAGTTGCCCTCTCAATCAAAAAATAAAACCCTTAAGTCTTGATGAGGCCATCTCTGTTCAAGAAGAGGGAATCAAGCTCAGGCAAACTAGAGGGGAGATAGTTACTGGCCTTAAAATAGAAGGAGACTCCCTCTGGGGTTACCTTACTAATCAAATGAACTTGGTACCTGGGTGTAAATTTTCCAGAGCAGAATCCATTATGCCAAAAATCAGACCACATCTGGCAATCTTTATTGATTGCCACCTTAAGGGGTCGCTAACCCCCGAAGAAGTTCTAAATGCGACATCTGGAGTAAGCTCAGCACTTGAAATACTAGATTCAAGGTTTGGTGAAACAACCTCTATAGAAGAGCAAGTCTGCGATAATTTTTCCACCAGCTATTACCTACTAGGAAAGACCAGAGTGGATCCAAAGGAAGTGGATCTTAAAAATTTACAGATGACACTGCAAGTTGACAGCTACACCGCTATGAGTAACTCCCTTACCCAAGATCCCTTAATCGCCATAGCCAGGTTATGCGAAAGGGGAATGGAGATTCCAGCAGGAATGGTTATTTTAACTGGGTTGACCCTTCCTCCCATAGATTTAAATGAAGGAATGAATATTTCCCTCCATATCGATTCACTTGGTTGTCTGCCCCTGGCGATTATCTAGCTGATAACTCGATGTATAATTGGCGCAAGGTTTCTTTATTATTGTTATCTTTTGTGCGATAGAAGAGTGTCAAATTAAAATAGGTCATCGCATAATGCCCCTTAGATACTTAAGTCTAGCAACTTTATTTATTACTTTTTTGCTGATTATTCTAGGCGGAATAGTACACAATACTGGCTCTTCCCTGGCCTGTCCTGATTGGCCGTTATGTTATGGGCAGTTTTTTCCAAAAATGGAAGGCGGAATATTAATTGAACATGGCCATCGACTTTTAGGATCACTAGTTGGTTTTTTAACCATCATGATGGTTTTTATCGCTAGAAAAGAAAAACCTTTTGTTTTTAAACTGACCATCCTCGCCTTAATCATGGTGATCGTTCAGGGCATTCTCGGTGGTATTACCGTTATCTATAAACTTCCCACTGTCGTTTCCACCACTCACCTAGGCCTTTCTCTAATATTTTTTTCCACTTTGATTCTAATTAATCACCAGACCTTTAAGGTGGATACTACCAATACTGAATTAACTAAAAATAATTGGAATCCAGATTTAAAATTTGGAGTTCTTTTCACTACTGGATTAATTTATCTACAAATTCTGCTTGGCGCCTTTATGAGACATTCCGGAGCAGGAGCTTCCTGTGGGCTGGGAAAAAACTATATGTTTAAGTGCCTGCAGGATTGGTGGCCTTCTCTTCCTATTGCTCAACTGCATATGAGTCATAGGATTTTTGCTGTTATTGTTTTTTTTGCCGCCCTCTATTTTTTAGGTAAAAGTATAAAAAGTTTTTGGGCCCAAAAGAAAGGCCTTGTAGTCCTACCTATTTTAATCATTACCGCTATTTTAGGACAGGTTATGTTAGGACTTCTAACTGTTGGACTCAATATGGCGGTTGCTCCCACTGCTGCCCACTTAGGTCTTGCAGCAGTCTGTTTGGGGCTTTTATGGAAATATTATCTTACCCTCAATTCGTTAGAGACATCTCTTTTTGAAACAAGACCTGTCACCAAACTTGCTAGCTATATTAATTTAACAAAACCCAGGCTGTCTGCCCTGGTTGTTGTAACCGCCCTAATTGGGATTATATCCGCCCCCGGTGAAATTTATTTTTTTAAAGCAGTTGTTGCGGTGATTTGGATTACCCTGACGGTGGCAGGAGCATGCGTTTTAAATTGCTACATAGAAAGAAATATTGATTTAAAAATGAAACGCACTAAGGATAGACCTCTACCCGCCGGGCATTTGGAAGCTAAACAGGCATTAATTTTTGGTGTGTTTTTACTGTTAATATCGCTTCCTCCTCTTTTTATTTGGATTAATTTTCTGACCGGTTTTTTGGCCTCAGTGGCCGCTCTACTCTATCTCTATGTCTACACGCCGCTCAAGAAAAAATCAGAATGGGCGGTGCTAATTGGTGCCATTCCCGGTGCCATTCCACCACTTTTAGGTGTGACTGCAGTAACTGGGCAAGTTACTGCAATGGGTATTGCGCTATTTGCAATCCTTTTTGTTTGGCAACTTCCGCACTTTCTCGCCATCTCTCTTCTCTATGAAGATGATTACACCGCAGCAGGAATAAAAGTGTTTCCTAATGTGAAGGGAGTCGTGACAACTAATAGAAAAATATTTTATTTTACCTTTCTATTATTTTTTGTTGCGCTGATTCCTTGGTTTTTAAATGCTGCCTCTGTGGCCTACCGAAATTCAGCTTTTGTTTTAGGAGGAGTACTTCTTTTATTTGCCCTTCGAGTGTTAAGGGGAAAAGGTGAACTTAGTCTGGCGAGAAATTATTTCTATTTTACGCTTCTTTACCTACCGCTTCTCTTAGGGTCTTTAGTATTTTTTAAATAGGAAAATGGGGCAATTATCGCTATAATGGCCCATGTTTTATTGATATATTTCGGAATTTTTTCCTAAAGGAAAATAGTTATGACCAGGTTGTTATTCATTTTGCTGTTAGGCCTTTGTAATGTGGCCATGGCCGGAGATGCTAGTTCTGCTCTTGAACCAAGTATTTGGGATTCTTTTCATTTTCCCGAGGACATTTCAGAAAATGGCCATCTAATTGATTGGCTCTTCAATTATACCACCTACATGATTATCTTCTGTTTTCTTTTTGTGGTTATGGGGTTAGTTGGATTTTCATTTTTCTATTATCACACAAGACATCCTAAACCGTATTACACTTATGGAACCAAGAGAACGCAAATTTATGTCGCCACCTTTATCGGTATCGCCGTCTTCTTTGGCATCGATTTAAATCTCGTTCGGATCTCCAATGATGATTTCACCAAAGTGTTTATAAACTGGCCGGATGAAAAAGAAGAAAAAGTAATACGGGTTGAAGTGATGGCCCAGCAATGGATGTGGAAGTTTAGATACGCAGGAAAAGATGAATTATTTAATACCGAAGATGATGTGGTTACGTTAAATGATTTAAGAGTTCCGTTAGGTACCAAAGTTTCTTTTCAAATAACTTCTAAAGACGTCATCCACTCATTTTTCATTCCCAATGGAAGAAGAAAAGTAGATGCCATCCCGGGTAGGATCACCCGCATGTGGATGCAATTTAAAACGGCCGGGACTTGGGATATCGCCTGTGCCGAGATGTGTGGGACTCATCACTACATGATGAAGGCCTCCCTAAAAACACTTTCAGAGAAAGATTATAATATTTGGATGAAACAGGCGCAAACTTACGCCGTGGCAGAAAATGATGTGGAAAATCCCGATGTATTTTGGGGTTGGAAATGGGATTAAGGGAGAGAGAATAAAATGGCATTTTTTGAACAGCATATTCACGATGCACCAGATACATTTTTAAAAAAATATATTTTTACCACTGACCACAAAATAATTGGAAAACAATTTCTTTGGATGGGGATTTTCTTTCTAGGTGTCGGGGGCATGATGGCCCTCATGATTCGATGGACTCTCGCTTTTCCAGGGCAGGCATTTCCAGTCATCGGGACTTTTTTGTTCCCTGATACTGCTGGGGTTGTACCTCCTGATACCTATGCCATGCTTTTTACTTTGCATGGAACCATCATGATTTTTTACGCTATCACGCCAATTTTAATCGGTGCTTTTGGAAACTTTTTAATACCGCTGCAAATTGGTGCCAGAGACATGGTTTTTCCTGCTATGAATATGGCCTCTTTTTGGATTTCCCTTTTATCCGGGATCGTTCTGTTATCTAGTCTCTTCTTACCTCTTGGAGCGGCCGCTAGTGGATGGACTTCTTATCCAACTCTTTCAACCTTAATAGGTAGTCCAGGAATGGGGCAGACCCTGTGGACACTTGCGATTTTTATGTTGGGGATAGGGTCTACGCTTGGAGCGATTAACTACATCACCACCATTATCACCCTAAGAGCACCAGGAATGGGCTATTTTGATATGCCTCTCGCCATTTGGGGAATATTTATGACGGCCATCTTAAATGCGATTTTTCTACCGGTTTTAGGGGCCGGTTGTTTGCTGCTATTATTTGATCGCTTATTCGGAACTACCTTTTTTCTTGCAGGGGCCATTGCCACTAATGGAAGTGGAGACCCGGTTTTATTTCAGCACGTCTTTTGGATTTTTGGTCACCCGGAAGTCTATATTTTAATTCTTCCCGCTTGGGGAATCGTATCAGATCTTCTGGCCTATTTTTCCCGCAAGCCGGCCTTTGGGGCAAAGACAACTGCTCTTTGTATGATCACCATAACCATCCTTTCAACACTCGTGTATGGGCATCATATGTTCACCACGCAAATGAGTCCGCTGTTAACTCAGACTTTTATGACTCTTACTATGGTTATCTCAATTCCTTCCGCTATCTTTTTTACCAATTGGCTGGGAACTCTTTGGCGGGGATCAATTCGCCTTGATTCGCCCATGCTATTTTCTATGGGTGTAGTCTTTGTTTTTGGGCTAGGCGGTTTAACCGGTCTATACCTGGGAACTGTTACAACTGATATTTATTTGCATGATACTTATTTTGTAGTTGGTCACTTCCATTACACCATGGCCGCATCAGTCCTTCTTGGAGGCTTTGCCGCAGTTTATTTTTGGATGCCTAAAATGTTTGGTGTGATGATGAATGAGTGCCTGGCCAAGTGGCATTTCTGGCTCAGCTTCATCGGACTCAACGGTATTTTTATGGGCATGATGATTCTTGGGTACGCGGGAATGCATCGAAGACTATACAACCCTTTTGTCTACGATTTTATGAAGAGAATGGTGCCAATGAACACTATGGTTACCTGGGCGGCGCTAATGATGGGCGCAGCACAACTTATCTTTGTGTACAATTTTATTCACACTTTGATCAAAGGAAAGAAAATAGAAGATCCCAATCCTTGGAAGGTGGGAACTTTGGAATGGACCATACCTTGTCCTGCCCCTCATTATAACTTTAAAGAAATTCCAGTTGTAAGATGTGGCCCGCATGAGATGGGAAATCCAAATCTTCCTGAAGGCAAGGATTTTCAATTTCAGACAGAAGAATTGGTAAAAGTTTAGATGATGGTGGAAAAAGCAGAAAACATTATTGATGGGAAAACAGTGGTGGCCTCCATTGGGATGCTGGTCACCATCATTTCCCTTTCCATGCTTTTTGCCACTTTATTTCTGAGCTTTTTTCTATATCGTTTCCAGGCCACGCAGTGGCCACCCATGAATCTAGATAGAGTTGATCAGTTTTTTCCTGCTTTAAGTTCAATCTTTATTGTTTCAAGCTCTTGGTTTTATGAGGTGTTTAGAAGTAAAAAGTCTAAGTACAGTTTTTTACTGTCCCTCTGCTTAGGGCTTGCTTTTTTTACCACCCAATTTCTGTTTTGGCAGGATCTTAAGTCTGTAGGTATCTTTGCCAGTTCAGGGATTTATGGCTCTTTAATTTATGCTTTTACCTGGATTCATTCCGGACACATGGCGATTGGACTTGCCATGCTTTTTTATTTATTACCCAGTGTCTTAAAAGAAGATTTTACGCGAAAAATTCGCATAGTTAATATTGGCAAATTTTGGCATTTTTTGGCCGTGGTTTGGCTGATGATATATTTATTTTTGTTTGTTCTTTAAAATAAGGATGATTATGAAAACGTGGTTCCTAATTCTTTTTGTCGCCAGTCTCACCTCTTGTAATGAGAATGCCTTTCATGAAGATAAAATTTTTGCTGGGGGTGTAATCGCTACCAAGGCCCAGTTGAACTCCGGGAAGCAAGTTTATATGGAATACTGTATGGCCTGTCATGGTGCCAAGGGTGATGGAAAAGGAGTCGCCTCCAAAGGCATGTCCAATCCACCTAGAAACTTTACCCTAGGTATTATTAAGTTTGGTAAAGTTGTCTCTGGTGATCTGGTTCACGACGACACTTTAATTTCCATTATTAAAAAAGGTCTGCATGGTTCAGGGATGCTCCCTTGGGATGTAAGTGAAATCCAGGCCCTAAATGTTGTTCAATACATAAAAACCTTCGCTCCCGATACTTGGGAGGGGAAGGATAAAACCCTTGGTGAAAAAATTAAAATCACCAAAAACCCCTACGGAATTGCTAGAAATTCCAGCGCTATCACAAGAGGTCGAGAAGTTTATCACCTCGAGGCCCAGTGCTGGACCTGTCACAGGGCCTATGCCGGTAAAGCAGAACTTGATGCCATGAGCATGAAGGTGAATGGGGAAAAATTTGAGGACTACGACGAGGAAATGTATCAGCTGAAAATTCAAGAAGGCGATCATGGATATAAAAATATGCCCCCTGATTTTACCTGGCATGCTGTAAAATCCGCCTCAACTGTTGAAGAGTTGTATGTGAGAATTGCTGCAGGCGTTGGCGGTACCACCATGGCCTCTTGGCAAGATACTATTGAAGATGATGATATTTGGGCCGTTGCCCATTATGTAAAATACCTGATGGATCTTAAGGATAAGCAAGAGAGAAATGAGTTAATAGGGAAGTTACCTTAGGTTAATAGAGGTAAAATTTATGAGTACACAAGCTATTGCCCTTAAAAGGGATGAAACCTTCATTCAAAAATTGGTTTTGAATAAAACCTTTTGGTTCATTTTTATCCTTTTTGGATTTTCTTATCCCATTATTAAATCACTAAACCGGGAGCTGCCAAATGACCTTCCCGTTTTATACACCCTGGCGGATTATCAGCTCACCAACGGATTTGGAAAACCCTTTGGCAGTAATGACCTTAAGGGAAAGGTTTATGTGGCCAGTTTTGTTTTCACCAGTTGTCCTTCCACTTGTCCGGCGATGATGAAAAAAATGCAGGTAATTCAAAAAAGACTGAGAGGTCTTGGAACTAAAGTGGGTATTGTCACTTTTAGTGTAGATCCAGAGAC
Organism: Deltaproteobacteria bacterium; assembly: GCA_004356615.1. Lineage (GTDB taxonomy): Bacteria > Bdellovibrionota > Bacteriovoracia > Bacteriovoracales > Bacteriovoracaceae > SMWT01. Next base: position 10,489 of record SMWT01000044.1, read on the forward strand.
GGATACGCCGCCAGTTCTTAACAAATATGCCAGAAGATTTAAGGCCAATCCTTATGTCTGGTCTTTTTTAACGGGCCCAACAGCGGATGTTAAAGACATAGTCATAAACAATTTTAAAGTTGCCATGGGGGAGAAAAGTCCTGGTATGATGGATATAGTCCATAGTGAAAAAATATTTTTAGTGGATAGGGACGGCCAAGTTAGAGGTCTTTATTCGATGGATAAACAACATGTGGATCAGTTAATGATCGATATGGGAATTTTAGTAAATAAACCAAATAAAACCATTTAGGAGAGTTAAGGTGAGCGGTGAAGTTTATAAAGGACATAAAAAAGAATACATCATAGTATTTGTCATCTTGAGCGTGCTTACCGTGATTGAGCTTTTTATTCCGAGTATGGAAAATCTTACCAAACTTATTAAAGGTATCTTACTTACAATATTCGCTGGTGGTAAGGCCTTCTTTGTCGCTTATTTTTTCATGCATTTAAAAGAAGAAAAGCCTTGGTTAAAATTTATTGCCCTCATTCCACTTTTAGCCCTCCTCTTTGCATTTGTTTTAGTTTTAGAAGGTATTTACCGTTAGACGTTAAAAGGATTATTTATGAGTAAACAATTTGAATCTTCGGTAGTTCACAAAGAGTTAAAATTTAGAACTGGTAAAGTAGAGTTGGATAGGACTCCAAAAAAACAATTTTCCCTAGGAACTTATACGGGAATCATTCCTTTTCTAATTTTTGTTTTCTTTCTTATTAAAACCTTTATCTACATTAAAGATCCCAAGAGACACGGGAAATAACAGTTATCTTTTCTTCACACTAAAAGAAACAATCACATCATTTTTTGAAATTTTATCAATTACTTCCATGCCTTTCACTACTTGCCCTATGACTGTGTATTTTCCATCGAGATGAGGAAGTGTGGTTAAGGCAATATAAAATTGAGAATCTGAGCTATCTGGGTCTTCACCATGGGCCAGGGCCACGGTGCCCTTTATATGAGGGATAGAATTAAATTCGCTCTTTAAAAGGGTTCCCGATCCTCCCCTGCCAGTCCTCGTGGGATCACCACTTTGAATGATAAACTTGGGGATTACCCGGTGAAATTTAAGGCCATCATAAAACCCTCTCTTTATAAGTCCAATGAATTGAGTGACACTTTTTGGCGCCTCACGAGAGTAGAATTTTATTTCTATTTTACCGTGGACAGTTTTTAAAAGGGCGGTCAAAAAGGTGAGTCCATTTTTATCTACTCTTAGGACCGTGGTCTTTAACTCTTCCGGGAAAGAGGGTGTTTCTGGAGCTGGAGTCTTTTTGGTGCACCCAGCAAAAAGCAATATAACTATTAGAAAAGTGGTAAGTTGACCCTTCACTGTCTGACCCTATTTTAAATTCTCCTAAATTAAACCATAAATACCTAATTTTTTTAAGGTTTCCCTGGATTACACAGTCATAATTTTTTTTTAAAAAAAAGGTGAAAGTTTAAAAATATTGTTGACTTAGCTTAGGCCTTCCAATAATATCCGTCTTACGCAATTTTGAAATTGAGTGACAAAACTCGTTAAACGGGCCTTAATTTCTATGCGTTTTTTTAAAATTTAATACAGTAAAAAAGGCAAATTTAAGGGGTTTACCTCTTGAATTTCTGCTAAGACGAGAAAGAACCATATAGATTTAGGTTCGACGTAACTAGAGAGTTAGGTACTTCTGTATCTAATTTAGTCGGACGCTAATATCTATTAACTTAGATTTTTAGAATCTAGGGCAACCAAAAATTTTTTTATAAAAATAAATGCCAACATTATGTTTTGATTAGCTTGGAGAGTTTGATCCTGGCTCAGAACGAACGCTGGCGGCGTGCCTAACACATGCAAGTCGAACGAGAAAGTACCTTCGGGTGCGAGTACAGTGGCGCACGGGTGAGTAACACGTAGGTGACCTGCCCTTCAGCGGGGGATAACTAGAAGAAATTTTAGCTAATACCGCGTACGAAATAGCAACTTGAATTAGCTATTTGAAAGGATGCCTCTTTGCAATGCATTCGCTGAGGGATGGGCCTGCGGGACATTAGCTTGATGGTGGGGTAACGGCCTACCATGGCGACGATGTCTAGCCGGATTGAGAGATTGATCGGCCACACTGGAACTGAGACACGGTCCAGACTCCTACGGGAGGCAGCAGTGGGGAATATTGCGCAATGGACGAAAGTCTGACGCAGCAACGCCGCGTGAGTGAGGAAGGGTTTCGGCCTGTAAAGCTCTGTCAAAGTGGAAGAACGGGTAAGGGTCTAATAGGCCTTTATTTTGACGGTACACTTAAAGGAAGCACCGGCTAACTTCGTGCCAGCAGCCGCGGTAATACGAAGGGTGCAAGCGTTGTTCGGATTTATTGGGCGTAAAGCGCGCGCAGGCGGATAAATAAGTCAGATGTGAAATCTCGGGGCTCAACCTCGAAACTGCGTCTGAAACTGTTTATCTAGAGTCTTGGAGAGGGAGGTGGAATTTCGCATGTAGGGGTAAAATCCGTAGAGATGCGAAGGAACATCAGAGGCGAAGGCGACCTCCTGGACAAGTACTGACGCTGAGGCGCGAAAGCGTGGGGAGCAAACAGGATTAGATACCCTGGTAGTCCACGCCGTAAACGATGAGAACTAGATATGGGTGACTTTGACCTCTTCCGTATCGTAGCTAACGCATTAAGTTCTCCGCCTGGGGAGTACGGTCGCAAGACTAAAACTCAAAGGAATTGACGGGGGCCCGCACAAGCGGTGGATTATGTGGTTTAATTCGAAGCAACGCGCAAAACCTTACCTAGGTTTGAAATCCCGAGAATCCTCTGGAAAAGGAGGAGTGCTCTTCGGAGAATTCGGTGACAGGTGCTGCATGGCTGTCGTCAGCTCGTGTCGTGAGATGTTGGGTTAAGTCTCGCAACGAGCGCAACCCCTATCCTTAGTTGCCA
>SMWT01000045.1 GCA_004356615.1 Deltaproteobacteria bacterium
ATTAGAATTTTCATGAGGTTTTTCTTTTTAAGGTAAGGAGGGTTATCTCACTTGGAATCGCAAATCTATGGGGAGGGCCCCAGTAACCGGTTCCTGAGTTTATATAAAGATGCATGTTTTTGTGTTTATGAAGTCCTTTATAGTACCTATAAACAAGAGGCATATAAAGGTTCCAGGGAAAAAATTGTCCACCGTGGGTATGCCCGGAAAGTTGTAAATTCCATCCTGCTTGTTGGGCCTCGTAGCAGCTATTAGGTCGGTGTGCGAGAAGCATTTTAAAATCCACTTTTTTCTCTGCCTCAATGGCCAAAAACGGATCATGTTTGTGAGATTTTAAAAAATTGCCCCCCGTAGTATCAGTAACCCCGCCTACTAGGACCAAGGCGCCGTTGTGAGAGAGGTAATCGTTTTCATTTATAAGCGGTGACATCTTCAGTCTTTTTGCCTCATTAATCCAATCAGTGACGTTCCAGTAATATTCATGATTTCCCGTAACAAAAAAGGTTCCATGGGGAGATTTTAAATCTGCGAGGGGTTCAAGGTGTTTTCTGAGATCGATGATTCTACCATCTCCGAGATCTCCAGTAACCATGATGATATCAGGATTAAGAGCGTTTACTTTTTTAACTACTTCTTGGACATCTGGTTTTAAGATAATAGGTCCAACATGGAGATCACTAATTTGCGCTATTTTAAAACCATCTAGGCCTGGATGAAGGTTATCAACAACAATAGTATTATTGTAAATTTGTGGCCCTTTAAGAGCTTCACGAACTCCTAGAGCAGAAATTCCTCCAGAGACACCAACAAGACCTAGGGTCACACTAGAAGCGATAAACTTTCTTCTTTCATAATTTATCTTTTTTTCTTTTTCTATATGGAATATTTTTTTTAGGATAAATCTGTAAGCATGCCTGATGCTCTTATCAAATAGGACAATCATATCAAATGGGATCGCCAGCGTTAAAAAAGTGGCTAAAACCGCCATGGCCACTGCCGATATCCAAAAATAAGATTGGATAAAGGGGGATTCAAGATCGGCCCCAAGTCGGTAGATAAACTGCCAGCCCATACTTAGAAAAAAGAATCCTCCAACTACAGTCCAAAGAAGGATTTTACCTCTTTTTTTGAAATGGGCGATATGGCCTAGTTTTAAGCAGGTATAGGCAAAAATTAAAAAGAGAAGGAAGAAAAAAGCGATCAATCGAATTGGCATGAGTAAATTATATAGAAAACTTTATGAAAGCGAAATTGACTCAAGGCATATGTTTGAGGTTTGTTTGCTCTTAGGCTAGGTTTTGGCCACGGGAGAAGATATGTCAAAATTTTTTGTTACTGGGGCCACTGGCTTTGTAGGCTCTCATCTTTGTAAAAACTTAATCCAATCAGGACACCAAGTTCTAGCGCTTGTTCGAAGTCCAGAAAAGGCCAGGAAGTTATTTGGCGACAGTATTGAAATCCTAGAAGGAGATTTAACTCTTTTTAAAAATCTGGGTTTAAAGATTCCAGAATGTGATCAAGTTATTCATCTCGCTGGCGTAGTAAATGCCAAAAGTACAAGTGAATACCACGAGGTTAACTTTCAAGCTGTAAAAGATTTTGTAGCTTGTCTCCAAAGGCAAAGCTGGAGACCAAAGAGATTTCTATTTGCCTCCTCTTTGGCCGCCGCAGGCCCTTCTGGTGATACTCCCCATACTGAAACCGATCCTCCCTACCCCATTGATCCTTACGGAAATGCTAAATTGGCGGCAGAGAGATTTCTAAGAGAAATTGATATTCCTACCACCTCTTTTAGGCCTTCAATAATTCTTGGGCCTTTAGATACTGCGACTATTACGCTTTATAAATTGGCCCAAAAAGGCATGGCGATGAAAGTCGGCAAGAGCAGTCAAAAATTAAGTTTTGTAGATGTAGATGATGTGGTTGATGCCATCATTAAAATGGCAGCAGAAAAAGGAAATGAGCATAAGCTTTACTATATCTCTCATCCAGATCCCACTGATGCGGTAACAATAGGAAAAAGCATCGGCAAGGCCATGGGGAAAAATGTCGTAACCATTCCCGTTTCCCGCCTAATTCTCTGGCCCGCCATGATTCTTTCTACATTTTTTTGTAAAATTTTTGGGCTAACTAATAAACTAGATCTCAAACAATACAAACAAATTATTGCTCCTGCATTTGTATGCTCCGGCCAGAGGCTGCAACGGGATTTAAACTGGAAACCAAGATTTAATTTAATGGATAGCCTGACTAAGGCCTTAAAAGGCTATAAGCAGGCAGGGCTTCTTTAAGCAAGTATCCGACTCAACCGCTTTTTTACTCCATTTCAATTCATGAGTTTCTTTGCTTTAATTAATATAAACAACATTTAGGAGTGAAAAATGATTATTGCGTCAGCATTAGTTCTAACGATTCAGTTGGTAGTTTTGGCCTATGGGATTATGATCCTAGGAAAGGCCTTCAAAGAGAAAAATTTAGCTAATAAAATTGCCGGTTTTGTTTTAGTAATCGGCACTACTATTTTCTTTGCATGTACAGTGTGTCACACGGTTAAATTTCATAAGCACCACAAATGCGGATTCCGTGGACACCATGGGAAGTATCAATGTGATTGGTCTAAGGGAAAAAGTGGTAACAATAAATCCTATGGAGAAGAAAAATCAGAAGAAGATGACGATTAGTGAAAGGTCTTATTTTATCTATTTAGGATAAAGCCAACTTACTGCTTCCCTATCATCATGATCCAAAGAATTCATTTTTGAAATTATGGTAGGGAACATTAGGGAGTTTTTATCTTCACTGTGGGCCAATCCAAAAGTGTGCCCTAGTTCATGGGCCAGTAACCTTAAAAGGGCATTTTTGGAATAGGTCACTAATTCATTGTTATCGGATCCATCCAAGGATATGTAGGCCTGGGTGATCGTGAAATCATCTGAATAGCTAAGGCCTCCGTAGGCATCCCAACGGTTTTTGGAAAAAATCTGGGAGTCAGTACATCCCACTAAAACTTCTCCGCTCACGGCCCCTGAAATATTTTGTTCAAAATTATAAGCATCCACACTTTTTAAATCACCCTTAACAAATAAAAGCTTTGAAGATTTAACGCCATTCCAGTATTTTTCCGCGGCCTCAATCGTCAAGTCTAGAAGCTCAAGGTGTGTGATCTTGATATTTTTACAGGAGTAATTTGTCGCCACATTAATTACAATTTCCTTAACGGGAAAATATATGGGACTTTCATAGTCCAAAGACCAACAATGGGCATTTGGAGATAATAGAAAAATGAATAAGAATATTAACTTTTTTATAATCTTTTCCATGCACCTGAGACTTTATATTAAAGTGATAACATTAGATATTGCGTTGCGCATTACAAGATGTTCCATGTAAAAAGTATCCAATAATCCTTTTTAATAGTGGAGGTGGTGGGAATTAAACCCGGATTCTAGCTGGTGCCTTTTTATGCCAATGATAGTAAGCGCCACAGGCGCCTTCTGCCGAGACCATGCATGGGCCTCTAGGGGGTTTTCGGGTGTGCAGGAATTACAAGGCACATTAAAACTCTCCCTCATAATTTAATCCCCGGTGAACCGCAAGATGTTTTGGGGTTCTTGAGTGGGGAACATCGTAAGTAAAATTATATCTGGCCACGTGATAACTGGGGTCAAAACCAAAAAAGTTAAGCCTCATTTTTTCCAGCTCTTCCTCTCGGTATTTTTTAAGGGGCCTTTTAAGTTGATCTTCGTTTAGGCCCTGTTGCTTGTATTGGAGCTTTTTAGGATAGGTTTCATCAAAAGAGAGATTAAAGGCAAAATCTTGTATCTCATCTGTTGCGGAAAAAGTTTGATCGATTAATCCAAGGTGTAGTGCCTCAGAGACTCCCATCGGTTGTTTTCTATCGGTTATTTCTTTGGCGCGAAACTTCCCTATTCTTCGGGGAAGAAGGTAGGTCCAATATTCACTACCAAAAAGATTACCCATGGATTTGTAGTGAGGATTTAAAACCACTCCCTGGTAGGCGAGAATATAATCGGTGGCAAGGGCCAAAAAGACTCCTCCGGCCCCGGCATTTCCCCTCATGGCAGAAATAGTAAGACGATCAGTGGTATTAATAATCGCTTCAACAAGATCGTTCATGGCATTTATGTTTTCCCAGGACTCTTCTGCTGGAGAAGGAGCATTTTCAATTTTATGCAGGTGAATACCATTTGACCAAAAATCCTCTCCCCCCATTAATACCAAAACCTTTGTTTTGTGAGTTAGGGCATTTTGATATTCCCTGAGAAGTCTAGTGCATTGATCCGTGCTCATAGCGCCGTTATAAAAATCAAAATAGAGGTATCCTATCTCACCTATTTGCTTATATTTTATTTCACTAAATGTTGTTGCTACTTCTTTACTTATAGGCAGTATATCCGTGGCCGGAAGCTTTAGTGTTAACTCTCCCTTTTGCTTTAGATGAGTGATCCAAACAGCACCATCTTTAGTCCCCAGACAGATGGCGTCATCTTTTGTCCCTAAAACTTCCTTTACCTTTCCTGTTAACTTTTCTTCTTTAATTCCATGGTAGAGATACACTGAAATATTTTCGAGGGTATCCAAAACTCCAGGCCTTGAATCAGAGGCATTTAGTTTTCTTATAATTTGATCGGTTGAGTCTTGCTCCCAATCGATAGCGCGATCGATTTGCTTCATGGGCGGATGATAGGTTCCCTTAATTTCCTCGGGAGATATTGGTCTTTCCCCTTTTTCAAGGCCAAGCAGGGTGGTTTTAAGACATCTAATGGCCGCTTCGGTGATTTGTTTGCGGTAAAGTGTGCTTTTTCTGATGTTGGGGGGAAGGTCAAAGGTTTCAAAATCCCAAATATCGTCACTATCGTATTCATCATTGGCCTGTAGGATAGTTACACCCCAGGTTTTTTCTTCATTCATTATCGCCCAATCAAGTGATGAGGGGCCTTTGTCACCGGGAATACCCGGATGGATAATAAGCGTGGGATAATTTCTCCAGATAGATGGTGGAATTTTTCTTTTTAAAAAAGGAGCTATGATCACTTGGGGGTTATAGATATTAACCGCACTTTCTGTTACTGCTTCGTTAATATCAAATTCCACTGAAACCTGGTGGTCTTTTTTTAGTTCCACAAAAATTCTCTGAGTTAGAGAATTAAAGCTATGACAGAGGATTAAAACCTTCATCAAATTATCTCCAGGAAACTCCGTCCTTCAGGGCGGAGAGGAATGGAGATACCATTCGGCGAGAACCAATAACAAAGCTGTTGAATTTGGCCATTTGATCTCCTTGTGTTATTATTTTGTTCGTGAAACTGACTGCGCAAATTAAGCTTATAATTTCTCAAAAAGACAAAGAGTCTTTGCTTGAAACTATGGAGCAGTTTAACGAAGTATGCAATGGTATTAGTAAATCTGCTTTTGAATACAAGGTTTTTCGCCAATACGAAATCCACCAAATGCTCTACCATCCTATTCGAGGTTGCTTTGATCTCTCCGCTCAACTCGTTGTAAGAGCGATTTCCAAAGTCGCGGATAGCTATAAACTGGACACTAAGAAACCAAGAAAGTTTAGAGAACATGGTGCCATAACCTATGACTCCAGAATTTTGACCTGGAAAGATGAAGAGGTTTCCATCTGGGCGCTTGGTGGTCGTAAAAAGTTTTCTTATGTTTGTGGAAAAAGACAAAAAGAACAAATCAAATTTCAAAAAGGC
>SMWT01000046.1 GCA_004356615.1 Deltaproteobacteria bacterium
ATTGTGAAGACAGTGGAAATCCTGTACCTGGTGAGTGCTGTGATGGAACCCTGCCTCAAATACCACCTATTTGCATACCTCCAGCACCGATTTGTGATGGATCTGTTTGGCCTTTACCTGAGGGATGTTGTGGTAACACGAACCCTGAAGATAACTCCCCATATTGCGATATTAGATGTGCAGGAGATATCTTTAATCCGCTACCGGGACTGCCTCTTCCAGTGTCATGTTGTAATGGTGACATAAACTTTAATTTTCCCTTATGTGGAAAAACTTGTGATGGAACTGAAGTTCCAGAACCGGTAGTGTGCTGTAATGGAACCCTTGATCCACTCCCAGATTTTTGTAACCTCACGCCTATTGGAAATGATCCACTTTATCCAGACGCCTGGCACCTAAAAAACACCGGTCAAAAAAATTATGCCCGAGTTGGTGGAACCCCTGGCTTTGACGTTAAAGCAACTCCTGTAGTTGAAAGCGGTACCAGAGGACAAGGAGTTAAAGTCGCCGTATCTGATACGGGTATCGAAGTTACTCACGAAGATTTAAATGGTAATTTTTCTCTTTCTGGATCTCGGGATTTTTCAAAATCAACCACCCAGGACAATCCTCCACTGGCACTAAATTTTAATAAAATTGATGCCCACGGAACTGCCGTAACAGGAATTATTGCCGCCTTAGGCGGAAATAATATTGGCTCCCGTGGTGTCGCACCAGACGCCCAATTTGGCGGTTTTAATTATCTTGCCTCACCTCAATTTTGGGGTATGTGGCCCTACCAGGCCGATGGCCCCTTTGATATTTTTAATTATAGTTACGGAACCGTACACTGTAACTTAACTTACGCCGTCGACTATTTTATTAATGGTTACAAAAATGGAGTCACTAACTTAAGAGATGGAAAAGGTGCCCTCTACGTTAAGGCCGCGGGAAATGATTGGAGTGGTTCATCCGGTTCTTGTACCTCAAACCTCAACTGGCTAAGTACTTATTATGGAAACTCCAACTTTGACGAGAGTCAAAACTATCCATACACCTTATTGGCAGGGGCCATGAACGCCGATGGAGGAAAGGCATCCTACTCCACCCCCGGATCAAATCTTTGGGTTAGTGCCCCAGGCGGGGAAGACGGATTTGTCTTTCCGGCCATTATGAGTACAGATTTTTCCGGTTGTGATAAAGGGATGGCGACTTCATTTGGCGGTAGAAATGCTTTTGACCGAGGAAGCGATCCTAAAAACACTGACTGTAATTATACTTCTGCCATGAATGGAACCAGCTCGGCCGCCCCTAATACTTCTGGGGTTATTGCCTTAATTTTATCTGCCAACCCTGAGCTTAGCTGGCGAGATGTAAAACATATTCTGGCAACTCATTCAACTATAATAAGTCCAGATAGTGGCCCTTATGACAATCCAGGGGGTAGAAATTTACCCAAACCTTTTGTTTACCGGGATGGTTGGATAGAAAATGCTGCTGGTTATAACTTTCATACTTTCTATGGCTTCGGACTAGTCAATGCCCAGGCCGCGGTAAGTGCTGCCAAGGTTTACAATACAGATCTAGGCCTGCAACAAGAGTCCTTATTTGATTCTGGAAGTTTAAGCCTAGCAATTCCCGATAATTCTGCAACAGGAGTTGAACACTCCCTAATTTCAAACGTTAATCACACAATTGAGGCGGTACAAGTCATCGTCTCAATTGCCCACCCTTATGTAGATAACCTAGGAATTGAACTGTATTCTCCATCAGGTACAAAAAGTATTATTATAAATATCAACTCGTCTAATACCGCTGCAAATCTCAACAATTTTACCTTTCTAACCAATGCTTTCTATGGGGAAAAATCCCTTGGAAACTGGACTTTAAAAGTTATTGATGGAGCAAATGTAAACGCCGATGGAACCACCGGTAGCATCGGGACACTCACCCGTTGGAAATTAAATATTATAGGAAATGACTCCAAAGGAACCTTAAAAAGTCAGCAAAAGCTCCCACCTGATATTTATTTTTCCAAAAACCGCAAAATTAAAACAATTCCAAGACCTAAAATAACTTTAAGAAAAAAAGCTGATCCAAGAGAAAGATATGCACATCCCGCCGATCAGTTTTTAGTGAGAAAAACCAAGGATTTCTTATGGTCTCCTAATATCTTTGCCATCGCTGAAAAGGACTACCATGGGCCTAGTACAAGTGTTATCGGAGAGCTTTTTGGATTGAAAGTAATTACCAGCTTAATTAAACCCTCAAAAGGTTATTACGTGGTCAAATCAAGAACTACCCACGAACTTGGAATTTACCTGGGACGCATTTTCGCTTTTGGTGATGATGCTGAGATTGAAAAGGCCCTTAAAAGAAGAATATTTTTAAAATGGGACAGAGTGGCCGGGACATACGTTATTACGTCAAAGTTCCTTTCACTTGCTATTACTTTAAGAAAGAATTTAGCGTTTGAATCACCAAACAGTACCTTTAATCTCGGGATTTTATACGACTACGATAGACCAAACTAGATTATCTTAGGCCTTCGACGATAGATTTACCGCCTAAGGAGTGATCTCTTGAATGCCATCCACGTGCATTTTTTTTTGGGTATACGCTGGAAGTTCTTTGGCCTTTGCTTTAGCAGCTTTAAAATCTGGTGCCACTACAAAAAAGTTTACATGTGATTCACAGTTTAGGCCTCACCGTTGCCACTAAGTCCTGCTACAATTTGCAGATATTTTTTATTAACATCTTCGTTGTGAAAATTATAAACTTTTTCAATCGCCTCGATATGATCAGGAAAGATCACTTCAAAATATTCTTCCCCCTGAGAGGTCAAATTAAAGGCCGGTCTTTTTTCACTGCCACCTTCAGTGGTGGGTTCAATTAAACCTTCTTTTACAATCCGACGAAGAAAAGTGGTGGTGTTGGCACGAGAAACATTAAGCCTACGTGAAAGGGCCACTGGAGTCATGGGCCCATTGAAATAAAGAAGTACAAGGATTTGAAACTTGGAGATGGAGCAATTTTTTTTTCTAAGCTCACTGTCTAGATATTGAAACACCATGCGGTGAGTTCTAAAAAGTATCCGCCAGGCCTTAATCTTGGGCCTGGACAGCAACTTTTCAAAGTCCTGTTCTTTCTTTCTCATGTAAACTTATTAACACGCACAGGCGCATCTTGGCCAAAGATTAATCAGATTGAGAAAGAATTTGACCACTCACTCCAACCGAGGGCCTTGTCACGATAACGAATTCGTGCTTTATACCCCTTCCCCACGGGAAGCTTCCTTGAAACCATGATATCAGTCATGGATTTATGCCTGTTTTTATCCTCACCAAAATAAACATTTTGAAAGTGGATATAGTCCTCATATTTTACGGACTTAAAGTTATTTTTTGAAATTTGAAGATGAGTGGTAAGATGTCCATCGCTATCGGGATCGACAAACTCATTACCGGTAACACTCAGGCCTCCGTCTTTAACAAGTGTTTCCTTTATGACCGGTTTGTTAGGGGCCTCATTATATCTTTTTAAGGTGAATTCATCTTTTATACCCATGTCGTAAAATGAGTGGGCATCACCGTAGGAAAATCTTTTAAAGGTAAGAGTTGGGTTAACTCCTGTTTCCACCTCACCCATAACCCAGCCGTATTGATCAAGGCTAACGAGATATTCCAAATAATCACGCTGCCTATGTTTCCCCCACTGATCAAGTTTTCCACCAATAGACGCTACCGTAATCATGGAATGATTTGCCCGAAGTGAGTGACCTCTTGAATACCCATGAGTATGGCCACAAAGATGAACCGTCGGGATCTCTGACTTGATGGAAAAATCCTCCAATACCCTTTGAATTTTACCGGAAAATTTGGTGTTTCCAAGCAGCCAGAGCTCACTTTCGTGCGGATGGTGAAAATATCCTACGACAAAATCAATGCCTTTTTTGTGGGCATCATCTAGTACTTCTTTTAACCAATCAAGTTGTACTTTTTTACGATAACGAGTGTTGGTATCAAGGCCTATAAATCTTACGTTCCCTAGATCGAAAAAGTACCAGTGTTCCTTAAAGCCGTTTTCCGGCAGATCAAAGAAGCTAAAGTAAAGACGATGGTCCATCTCATGATTTCCAATGACGGGAATCACCGGAATCCGCTTTAAAATGGGAGCAAGGGGATCAAAAAAATGCTTTTTCCATTGCCCATAACTCGCACCATTTTGCACTAAATCTCCTGCAAAAAGCGCCATTTCAACAGGAAATCCCTTTGTCAGAGTGGGATTATCAAAAGCATGAGGCATTAAAGATTCCCTCACGACTCTTTCCGTTGCCTTGTAACCATTTTGCCCATCACTCAATGCCAGGAAGCTAAAGTTTCTTTTGCCTTGGGGAAAGGTTTTAAAAGAATAGATGGGTGAAACTTCAGAACCATTTGAGATTTGATAAAAATATCGTTTATTGGAAGTTAAACCTTTTAACTGGGCCTTATAAAGAGCGCGGTGAGGAGGTATTTTTTTTCCCTGTAATTTTTCAGTGGAGAAAGTACCAATCTGATTTAGTTGATCTTTAGAGATCCCATATTTAAGAGAAAAAGATTTATTTTTATCTGCCTCCCATTTCACAATCATTTGATTGCTTCCTGGCCGCTGCAAATAAGGCCCCACATGAAAAAGATTGGCCCATGCCAAGGTAGGAAGCAGTAGAGCGAAAAGAATCCCTTGTCTCATTTAAGTTCTCCAATAGTTTTTTGGAGTTTCTAAAAGATATTATGTGGTTGGTCAACAATTCAGCGAGTTAGTACTTAAGGAAGTAGTACATGGCCAAGGACAGTAAGAATAAAACAACAAGGACCAAGGACAGAATAAATTTCTCTCTTTGATTCATTACACTCCCCTCCTTTTTCTGCTAAAATCATAACAAATTGTTTTTGCATGACAAGTTACAGGGTATTAATGCACAAAATTATAATAGTTTTTTTATTTTTAATCAGTTTTAAGGCCATGGCAGAATACAAAAACGATTTAGACTGCTCAAATAGTCCCCCCATTTTCCCACCAAATGAGGGGCATGACTCAACAGAGATAGATCGGTGGTTTATAACGCCACATCAGGTTAAAGCAATTGGTATTGCTTTTCATGGCCTAAACGCAAAACCTTCCATGATGAACCCGTTAATTGATTTTTTAAACGGACAAGGGGTAAGCGTTTTAAGAGGCTCCTTAAAAGGACACCGAGGCTCACTGGAAGAGATGGAGGTAGTTAAAAGAGAAGACTGGCTACGAGATGTTTTTAGAACTTATTGTCTGGCCAAAGAGCAAGCTGATAAAAAAGGGCTCCCTTTAATTTATGTGGGACATTCACTGGGTGCTCTAATTATATTTGATCTTCTCTCAACTCATCAAAAAAAGCTTAAATTAGACAAGGCAATTTTATTTGCTCCATCTTTTAAAATCCATTGGCACCTGAACTTTTTTTCCTTTATTTTTAACCTTAAAGATTCTTGGTCTCTTCCCAGTAGAAATCTTCCCAGGTACCGGTCCCAAGCGGTGTGCACCTTTGCGGCCTATAAGGCCTTAATGGATTCCATTGATTCATTCAAACCTGAAAAAATTGGGGTAATGAATATCCCCACTTTAGTGTTAATGGATCCAGATGATGAATTGGTCGACTTTGATGGCATTTCCGATATGATAAAGACTTATAAACTGGGAAGCTGGCGATTGATCCCGGTGGATACTTCGGGTACGACTCATAAAAAGATTTATCGCCACCTGGCCTTTAACAAGGATTGCTTCGGGGACACAGAGTGGAACCGAATTGAAAAAATTATGGAGGATTTCTTATGGGCGGCAAATGGCATGAAGTAAGAGTTATTGGTGTTGTGGAAGAAAACGTTAACACTAGAAGATATTTCTTTGAATTTACTGAGTTGGAACAATTCCATTTTCGTGCTGGACAGTTTATCAAACTTAAAATCACGGAAGACATCACCCGTGCTTACTCCATTGCAGCTGCGATCCCTGGAATAAAAAGATTAGAACTTTTGGTAGCGCTAAAAAATGATGGTAAAGGGACTCCTATACTTTTTGAAAAGGGCAAAATTGGGGCGAAATTTATGGTGTCTGAGGCCTTGGGCAATTTTGTATTGCCTGAAGATCCCCTAAGTGAGCTGGAGGATGAAGTCTGCTTCATTGCCACAGGGACAGGAATTGCCCCTTTTCGAGGGATGATTTCTGAGCTTTTGGTTTCCAAATACATGGGAACGGTCAATTTAATCTTTGGCACCAGGTGTATGGAAGACCTGCTTTATAGAGACAAGTTTGATGCTCTAGATCATATTCACCCCAATTTTCACTATGTTCCCACCCTCTCCAGAGAGGGCAGAGACTCATGGCAGGGCAAAAAGGGCAGAGTTCACCCTATAATCAAATCCATGTACAAAAATCTTAGGCCCTGTGACTTTTATATTTGTGGCTGGTCGGAAATGGTTTTAGAGGCCAAGGCGCATCTATTGCAAATGGGTTATGACAAAAATCATATTCACGTCGAAAACTACGGCTAGACCCTTTACAAAAAACTCTAGAGTGATAAATTACGCTGGTCAAAAAAATAAACTCGGAGAAATTTACATGACCTATAAAAACTTTCTTTTCCTCATATTTTTATTACCACAACTATCCTTGGGCGCTAAGGCCAATGCTAAAGATATTATACTTGGTGCGGTATTTCCGATGACTGGGCCTATCGCTACTTATGGCCAAGAAAGTGTCAATGGCATGAAGTTGGCACTTAAAAAGATTAACCTCAAAGGGGTTAGAGGAAAAAAGATTCGACTAATTATTGAAGATAATAAGGGTGAGCCAGTAGAATCTGCCAACGCAGTAAGAAAGCTTATTAGTGTTGATGATGTCTTAGCTATTATAGGTTCTGTTGCCAGCTCTAACACCCTGGCCGGTGCCCCCATTGCCCAGAGTGCAAAGGTTCCCATGTTAACTCCTGCCTCAACCAATGAGCAGATAACAAAAACTGGAAAGTATCTCTCCCGAACATGCTTTACCGATGCCTTTCAAGGGGAAGTAATGGCCAAGTTTGCCTACAACTCATTAAACAAGAGAACAGCGGCGGTTATTGTTGATTTATCTAGTGACTACTCAAAAGGCCTAGCGCAAATCTTTAGAAAAAAATTCAAGGCCATGGGTGGAACCATTATTGATAAAAATTTCGCATACAACCAAAAAGATACGGATTTTAGAACCCTGCTTAGAAAGGTAAGCAGAAAAAAACCAGATGTTATTTTCGTTCCAGGTTATTACCAAGAAGTAGGACTTATACTTAGGCAGGCCAGATCCATGGGGATAGAAATGCCTTTTATTGGTGGCGATGGATGGCACTCTGACTCTTTACAACAATTGGCCGGCGCCAAGGGGATTAAAAATAACTTTTACAGCTCGCATTTTTCCCCTGATGACACTGATCCTGCTGTGCAAGATTTTGTTAAGGAATACGTTGCCGCATATGGTTCTAAACCAGGTGCTATGGCGGCGCTTGGCTATGACGGCCTAATGGTTATGGCCGATGCCTTAAAAAGATCAAAATCACTTAATCGTGAAGATCTTCAAAAGGCGATTGCCTCCACTAAGAATTTTAAAGGTATTACCGGAGTTATCACTCTAGATGCCCAAAGAAATGCTAGAAAAAGTGCTGTTGTTCTTGAAACCACTCCGGAAGGAAACGTCTTTAGAGAAAAAATCTCTCCCTAACTTTTTGTAAAACAGATGTCTTCGTTCTATGATGTCATTTCATGAGCGAAGACCAACTCTACTTTTTTTACGATTTATTTCAATATCTCTTAAATGGCATTTGCCAAGGTTCAATCTATGCTCTTATAGCCCTTGGTTATACTATGGTGTATGGGATTATTAAGCTGATTAACTTTGCCCATGGTGAATTTTACATGATCGGTGCCTTCACCGGATATTATTGTATCAAATCTGGAATGCCCTTATTGTATGCGTTTCCCATTGCCATGTTGTTTTCTGGAATAATGGCAGTGATTGTTGAAAAGCTTGCTTACAAACCTATTCGCCACGCTGGAAGGATTCCCGCGCTCATCACCGCCCTTGGTGTTTCTTTTTTCTTTCAATATTTTGGTCAAATGGTTTTAGGAGCTGCCCCTAAACCCTTTCCCGAAACTTACGAAGATTACAATCTACTCGAAAAATTTGGCATCACAGAGATTATCTTTACCAAAACCCAGGCCATCATAATTGTATCCACCGTTGTCTTAATGCTTTTTTTAAGATGGCTGGTTATGAGCACCAAAGTTGGCAAGGCCATGCGGGCCACAAGTTTTAATAAGGATGCCTCTGAGCTGATGGGTATTAACACCGACAGAATAATCTCTTTCACCTTCTTTATCGGGGCCTCCATGGCCGGTGCGGCAGGAGTCTTGGTGGGAATTTACTATAATACGATTGACCCCATGATGGGACTAATCCCCGGGCTTAAGGCCTTCATTGCCGCAGTACTTGGCGGTATAGGAATTATTCCCGGTGCGGTTTTAGGTGGTCTCGTATTAGGAGTGGTGGAAAATCTGGTGGTTGGTTTTTGGGAGAGCACCTACCGCGATGTGGTTTCCTTTGGCATTTTAATTTTAATATTGTTGGTTAAACCAACCGGACTTTTAGGTACTAAAAGCAAAGAGAAAGTGTAAATGGATTATTTGGCCCATCTAACATTAAATTGTGGAATCTTTATCATCCTGGCGGTGAGCTTAAACCTCATCAATGGCATGGCGGGACAGTTCTCCTTAGGCCACGCCGGTTTTTGGGCCATAGGCGCTTACACGGGAGCGGCCTTTTCTACTTTCGCGCCTCTTCCCATTCCTGATTGGATGAATCTTTTAGTTGGTTGTGGAGTAGGCGGAATAAGCGCCTCCATCGCTGGTGTCTTAATTGGCATTCCCTGTTTAAGACTAAGGGGGGATTACCTGGCCATTGCCACCTTGGGCTTTAGTGAAATCATCCGGCTTATAATTATTAATATGGATGTGGTGGGCGGCCCTCGAGGATTTACTAATATTCCCAAATGGGCAAACTTAGGCTGGGTCTATTTATGGGTAGTGATTACCATTTTGGTTATCTCTAATTTAATGAAAGGCACCCATGGCCGGGCCATCATTTCTATTAGAGAAGACGAGATCGCTGCGGAAAGTTTGGGTATCAATACCTTTAAGTATAAACTGTTGGCCTTTGTTGTGGGCTCGGGATTTGCTGGTGTGGCCGGTGCCCTATTTGCTTATTCGCAACAGTTTATTCACCCCAATGGCTTTAATTTTTTGTGGAGTGTAATTATTCTCCTAATGATCATCCTCGGGGGACTCGGCTCCATCACCGGTGCCGTCGTTGGCGCCATTATCTTAACTCTTCTGCCGGAAGTATTAAGGCTGATGGGCCCCACTATAAGTGAATGGCGAATGGTTATCTATTCCTTGCTTTTAATATTGTTAATGCTGTGGAGGCCGCAAGGGATATTTGGCAAGCATGAATTTAAAATCTTCTCTCTTATTAAGAGGTTGAAAACATGAGCGGGCCAATTCTTCACACCAAAAACATTACCATGAGATTTGGCGGCCTGATGGCGGTTGACCAGGTTCAGCTTAAAGTTTTTAAAAATGATCTAGTGGGAATCATTGGGCCTAATGGGGCGGGAAAAACCACGGTTTTTAATATGATCACGGGGATCTATACTCCCAGCGCTGGCGAGATTATTTTACAAGATAAAAATATAAATAATGAAAGGGCCTACACCATCTCTAAACTGGGTGTTGCTAGAACCTTTCAAAACATCAGGCTCTTTAAAGATCTCTCGGTTATTGATAATATTCGCCTAGCGGGTCACCAAAAATTAACCTATTCGGGAATAAGCTCAATTTTAAGGACTAAAAACTTTAAAGAGCAGGAAGAAAAACTAACCGAAAAGGCCATTAAACTTTTAAAGATATTCAAACTGGAAGATAAAAAGGATTTTCTAGCGCGCAACCTTCCCTACGGAAAACAAAGAAGACTTGAAATCGCCCGCGCCTTGGCCACAGATCCAAAACTTTTGCTTTTAGATGAGCCCGCTGCGGGGATGAACCCCAAAGAGACAAGGGAGCTAAGTGATTTAATTATCTGGCTTCGCGATTATTTTAAAATTGCAATTTTACTTATTGAGCACGACATGGGACTGGTCATGAATGTCTGCGAGCGAATTTATGTTCTCGATTACGGAAAGCTGATTGCAGAAGGTAATCCAAGCGAGATTCAAAACAACCCCAAGGTTATTGAGGCCTATCTGGGCACCTCAGAGGTAGATTGATGGCCAATAATATTTTAGCGATAAAAAATCTAAATATTCACTATGGCGCTATACACGCCATTAAAGGCATCAACCTCACCATCAAAAAAGGTGAAGTGGTCACAATTTTAGGTTCTAATGGCGCAGGCAAGACTTCCACTTTAAAATCTATTTCAGGACTTGTTCCCGTATCGAAGGGTGAAATTATTTTTAATGGTGACCCCATACATAAATGGAAAGCGCATAAAATTGTCAAAGCGGGACTGGCGCAATCTCCTGAAGGGAGACTTATTTTTCCTGACCTAACCGTAAGAGAGAATTTAGAAATGGGTGCCTACCTACGCTCTGATAAAGTTGGCATCAAAGAAGATATGGAATATGTCTCTGGCCTTTTTCCCATTTTAAGCGAAAGAGGGAAACAACTGGCGGGAACTCTCTCTGGAGGAGAGCAACAAATGCTGGCCATTTCCCGTGCCTATATGTCTAGTCCCACGCTTTTATTATTAGATGAGCCATCAC
Source organism: Deltaproteobacteria bacterium (assembly GCA_004356615.1). Taxonomy (GTDB): domain Bacteria; phylum Bdellovibrionota; class Bacteriovoracia; order Bacteriovoracales; family Bacteriovoracaceae; genus SMWT01. The sequence goes on from SMWT01000046.1 coordinate 10,841, forward strand.
TTGGCATCGCGCCTATTTTAGTGCAAACCATTTTTAAAGCGATTAAAGAAATCAACTCTCGGGGAACCACCATATTGTTAGTTGAACAAAATGCCTTCGCGGCACTAAAAGTTGCCGACCGAGGTTATGTTATGCAAACTGGAGAAATAGTCATGAGTGGGCCCGCCAGTGAACTCATTGAAAACGATGAAATAAAAAAGGCCTATCTAGGTCACTGAGGAATAAATTATGTCTCTTGATGAATCTATTAAAAAACTTAAGACAATTGTAAAATACTCTGATGTAAAAGGACAAAAACATGTTGATCTATCGCTGGTAAATGCTTCTAAAAGAATGGACTTTGAAAAGGCCTTAGCTGAAGTTAATGTGGCGGTAAAAAAGGGTGAGCTCACAGAAGATGAACTCAAAATGAGGCTTGGCCTAATCTAAATGGCGAAATTCCGCTTCAATAACCTCTTCATCTGGTTTTCTTTTAACTTTTGATTTTTTCTGGGTACCGCTGGCCGCTTCATGAACATTTTTTACCGACTTAAAAGTGCGATAGACTCCCCTGGCGACGATAAAAAAAAAGTAAAAAGTTAACGCTTTAAATAATACAGCGGCCATATAAGTTCCTTAAACAATCAGACGCTATCAATATGGGGCCTGATTTTTCCTTGTCTAGGTTAGCATTTTTTAATAACAATAATAACCCATTTTTTGCGTAGAATTAATCAATAAATAATGATAGGTTAGGGCCTTATTTGGAGAAAAATGATGAGTGAGAATTTCAAACCCATCCATTGGGCCGACCAGACTGCTGATAGAATTATCCGCCAGAAAGGCGAAAAAGACCATTATACCTTAGCATCTGGAATCACTCCCTCCGGTGTCGTCCACTTTGGAAATTTCAGAGAGACCATGACTGTGGATCTTGTGGCACGCGCTTTAAAAGATCGCGGCAAGAAAGTTAGGTTTATTTTCTCCTGGGATGACTACGACACTTTTAGAAAGATCCCAAAAAATATGCCCAACCCCGAAAGCTTAGAAAAATATCTTTTTCAACCCATTGTTGATACGCCGGATCCCTTTAATAAAAGAGAGTCCTATGCCGCTCACCATGAGGCAAGCTATGAAGAGCAACTTCACCGGGTAGGCGTCAACCCGGAACCTATTTATCAGGCAAAAAAATACCGCGGCGGTGATTATAAAGAAGGTATTAAAAAAACCCTAGCTAGTAGAGATAAAATCGTAAAAATTTTAGATCAGTACCGCAGAGAACCCCTATCAGAATCTTGGTGGCCTATATCTGTTTACTGCGAAGAGTGTAACCGGGATAAAACCTCTGTCATAAACTATGATGGAAAAAATGAACTCTCCTATATGTGCGATCTTTGCTCCCACAAAGGAAAGCTGAGTCTTGATAACACTTCTAGAGTAAAGCTTCCCTGGCGACTCGATTGGCCTATGAGATGGGTATACGAAGACGTTGATTTTGAACCTGGTGGAAAAGATCACTCCAGTGAGGGTGGCAGCTATACCACCGCCAAAGAAATCGTAAAAGATGTCTACGGCGGAGAGGCCCCACTGTATTTGCAATACGAATTTGTAAAGATCAAAGGTGGTGCTGGGAAGATGAGCTCTTCCAGTGGAGAGGTGGTTACCCTAAATGATGTATTAAATGTTTATGAGCCCGAAATGGTTCGTTGGATCTTTGCCAGCTACCGGTCAAACGTGGAATTTGCCGTTAGCTTTGATCTCGACGTTTTAAAAACCTACGAAGACTTTGACCGCCAGGAAAGACTCGCCTTTGGTGTAGAAACCGGGAACCAAAAGAAAGTGGACATGGCCAAAAGAGTGTATCAACTTTCAAGCATTGGTGAAATGCCCAAGGAGATACCTATCCAGCCCTCCTTCAGGCATCTCTGCAACATTCTTCAGCTCAACGAAGGTAACATAGAAAAAACTAAAAAATCCTATGAAATAAAAAACGATCGCGACGAGAGAAGATTTAGAGAGAGATCAGAGTGTGCTCTCTTCTGGCTTAAAAATTACGCCCCTGAGGAATTTATTTTTCATGTTAACGTTAGCGCTCCGGCCATGGATTTAAACGAGCATCAAAAATCCTTTTTTAGAAATCTAAAAACACTGCTTGAGAGTGATTTTGATAGTATTAAAACCGATAAAGAACTCCACGGTAAAATGTATGAATTCATTAACCTGATCCGAGAAACCCGTCCAGAGTTTAAACCCGGTGAAGTTTTCACCCCGCTTTATCAGCTCCTAATCTCCAAAGAGAAAGGCCCCAAACTTGCAGGTTTTATCAGGACTGTTGGCAAGGAAAAAGTGCTCGCACTTTTAGGCCAGCTGGACCTTTAACTCAAACGTGATTTCAAGAACTTAAGCCCTTTTCACGCCCAAAAACCCTGTACTTGCTACAGGGTCAATTGATAGATTCGACGCATTGCAGTACCATCTCCTTACACAAAAATTTAAGGCCCTCACCGCCGGCATTTTATTGGGAGATCTAAATGCAAAAACTACTAACTTTTCTATTTTTAATTACTCTAGTCTCTTGCGGAGGCGCAGACAAAGGCATTGACCAACGTGTTGGTGTTCCAGGCATAAATCTTGGAAACTCCGCCCAGGAGCAAAAAGCGCTGCAATTTATAAAAGAATTTAACGATACAAATTCTACTACGGTAAATGGGGAAAGACCCGCATACTCTGAAGTCGTTAAGGCCTTTACAAACGAAGGTGGCGAATGGATCGTGGTTAAACACCTTCACCGTTATCAAGGTGAGACCAGGGCATATTATTACTCTTACAACTTGGCCGCCTATACACCAGGAAATCTAGAGGATATCTTCATGTCTATAAGGTTTGAAGGTTTTGATGATTACATCCTGGTAGATCACATTGGAAATAATATGTTTGACAGTGGCCCAATGGCCTATTGGTCAGAAACTGAAGGTAACTGGATTGAAAAAAGATGGATCTTTGAAAATGATGAAACCTCTGGCAAAGACCTGGAAAAGCTAGGTTCAAAAGTCCAGGATATAAAAACCCAAGAGCTAAAAGATAGCTTAATCGCTTATGGAATGAGTGAAGATAAGGTAGCAAAAATCGCTAAACTCTCCACTGCTTATAAGTCTATTAAAAATAAACGAGCTCTTACCGCCAAAGAAAAAGATGTTTTCACTAAAGAGCTAACAGGACTTTCATTTGATAAAGCTAGTTCTGTTCTAGTTGACGAAGGCTACGAGGCCCTAGTTGAGAAGGCCTCTGAGGTTAACTCAATGGACCCAGAAGCAATCAAAGAACTTTTAAACAACCTAATGTAAATAATTGGGGGCCGGCCGCCCCCAGAATAATCTCAAAAGGAAACTTCATGACAAAAATATTTTTATTATTTTTTATCTTAACTTCACTACTTTCCTGTGGGGGAGCATCAGCGCCGGAAATAGATGGTGCCATAAGTGAAGATTCGCTAACCCAAAAGCAGCTAGCATTTTTAAAAGAGTTAGATGAGCTTAATGGAGAATCTGACACCTATGTTTATAAAATAGATACCGAGCAAGATGGAGAATGGATAATTGTAAGGACAATCACAAAAAATGGGAACAGCTATAGCGATTCCTACAGAGCATATGATCTTAGATATTATGAACAAGGAAAATTCATAGAGAATTATCAACAATGGAGCGATTCGGATCCGGATTCACATCCATTAGGGAACTGGGCCAACGCTAATATAGCAAATGGTGATAATATGTATGAAGTTATACGTGGTACTAATTGGTGTAATGTTACCAATACCTGCACTACCTATACCTTCGAAGATTCAATAACCTCGAGTAAAGACCTGGAAAAGTTAGGTTCAAAAGTTGAAGCTATAGAAGTAGCGAAGATCGAAGAAACTCTTATTAACTACGGTCTATCTAATGAGAGAGCTTCAAAGCTTGGAAGTCTTATGAACTCATATTCAAAGATCAAAACGGGGAAAGCACTAACTTCTCGTGAAAAAGATGTCTTTACTAAAGAGCTAATCGGACTGAAATTTAGTGAGGCCTCAGAGATGCTTGTAAATGATGGGTACGATGCCCTTATTGAAAAAGCAGCTATGATAAATGAAGCAGACCCGGAAGCGATTAAAGAACTCATTAATCAAATTCTATAATTATAGGCCCCATCGGGGCCTTTTTTAATCCCATTTTATATTTTGCAAATCGTAGGTCCGAACCTTGCCACTAAAATCCTTAAGATAAAAAGGTTTTATTATAATACCGCCTGCGGTTCCTATGGGAGGAAGTCCAATACCAATAAAAGGTGGTTTTTTATAATCAGGAGGGTCTGTTGGAGGCGGGGTTACTTCATGTCCATCATGGTAAATCACATATGGGCCGCTTTTTATATCATGCCGCCCTTTAATAGCTTCAATAACATAGATCTCTAGGCGATCTTTTTTAAAGTTGGCCCTCACGTAATTATTATATTGCGCGGATCCTCCAAAAATTACAGGTACGTAACGTCTTCCTACTATTTCACTCCACACTTTACCTACCCGTTCATGAACATGGCCTACAAAAATGGCCAATATGGGATAGTGCTGAAGTTGATTAAAAAAGACCTGGCGATGACGCCCCCAATAATCTCCGGGATCGTGATAATTAAGAATTATTTGTTTCCCGGCATTTTTTGCGCGATTGAGGTCGTTTTTTAACCAATTCATATTTGGTTTTATACTGTAGTATTCCCTTCGTGCCTTACCATAATTCCAAGTACTAAAATTTGTTTGATAATAGGGATAGTTATTAAGTTGCACGAAGTGATATTTTCCTATATCCCAGGAATACACCAGGCTCCCCTTATGTTGCCTTCGGCGTATGGGAAATTTATAGTAGGTATTACCTACACTCCAGTCAAAACCGGTCACATTCAAACTTCTAACTCTGTCGTTTAGATAGTTAACCATGGCGGGAGCACAACGGTTATTCCAACAATCATTAACATTGTTGGCATAGTCATGATTTCCAAGTCCAGGCCATAAATTTAAGGTCAAACCTCTTTCCCAATAATCCTTATACCTTTTAATTTCATTAGGTTGCCCAAAAGCTGTTAAATCTCCATTTAATACCACCCCAGCAAATTTACTAAAGCCTATCTTGCCCGCAAGTGTCATCATACTCCGCCTGTGCCAGTCATTAGAAAGGTTTCCCTGATTCTTCTCTCCTGAGGCGCGACTTCTACATTCATCTGTACTGCACTCCCAGTAAAGCTGAGTGTCGCTGCCAAATAAAATGGTAAAGTTATTACTGTCAAAGTTTCCAAACTCAATATAAGAGATTTTATCGTTCATAAAATCCCCAACATTTGCGACACTGCTAAAATAAGATCTACAGGGAGCTCTCCCGTATGGAGTTCCATTGGAATGATGTCCAACATGATGACATACACGGACTTTTTTACCACTCGGTATCGAGATGGAGGATATCCTGTCATTCCAATTGGAAAACTTTTCCTTATGGCCAGGACTACAAAACATATATTTTTTGCCGCGATAACTAGAATGCTCGTAAGCGTTTATACAGTTGCTGGCACTATAGCCATATTGATACATGGATGATGCCTTATCATTCATTGCCTTGCCAATCCAGGAAACGTTTCCCGTAAAGGTTTGGCACTTCCCCCGCCCCCTAGTGTGTTCACAAACTTTTACTTGTTTGTTTTTCGGAATTCTTATTGAGCTGATTCTATCGTTCCAGTGGGAATGATAGCTGTCTCTTCCACAGAAAAAGAGGAAGCGTTTTCCACGATAATTTGCATGCTCATAGGCCATCACACAATGAGCTGGCGGTACAGGCGTTGGTATTGAAATTATGGTTGATGTAGGTTTTGGTATTGAAATTATGGTTGATGGAGGTTTTGGTATTGAAATTATGGTTGATGGAGGTTTTGGTTTTGGTTTTGGTTTAGAACCACCGGAAGCGAGAATATCCCCGAAAGGTAACAGAAGAAAAAAAGCTAAACAAAAAATCTCCATAATAAGTCCTAGGTTGTATTATCAATATTACCATATCGAAACAATCAGATGTTATAATGAGAATAAAAAAGGGCCCGAGCGGGCCCTATTTAAATAAGATGTGTTTAACTTTTATCTAAGTTTGGTGATAACAAAGTTAGCTCTTCTATTTTGTGACCAGGCCTCTTCATTATGTCCAAAGGCGATGGGTTTTTCCTTTCCCATGGAAATGATATAAATTCTCATGGAAGCAATGTCGTTTGCCACTAAATAATCATATACTGCCCTGGCCCTGCGCTCGCCTAGGGCCAGGTTATATTGCGAGGACCCTCTTTCATCACAGTGTCCTTCAATCTGAATTTCAACTTCATGATGTTCAGCTAGGTATTTGATATTTTCGTCAAGGGTGTCTCTGGTATCCCCGAGAAGTACCGATGAATCAAAATCAAAATAAACAGATCTTAAACGCCCGGCCAGTCCCGAGTCCGAATCGCCGTTAAGCTCCATGGCGTAGTCAGTTTTAGGTTCGCTAGACTTTTTAGTGGAAGAGCAGCCAATTAGCCCCATTAGAGCTATTACAACCATTAATCCTGTAAGTTTTTTTCCTTTAAATATCATCGTGACTCCTTGATTTTAAATTTATCGGTACAATCTATTATAAATCCAATTATAGATAAATAAAAAGAGGAAAAATAGAATAGAAAACCTATTGGGTTTGCTGAAAATTATTTTTTATGGAATATTTTTTAGTTACCAAAAGACTCGGGCAGCACATGGGATCGCTTTTTGAGTGAGAGATCATGGTTACCATTAGATATTCTCCCGCAAATTCTACTTTTTTAACCTTCACTCGATCCCCTAAATGGATGGAGCTTATCTGCTTTAATCCACCGATTGCGGGAGAAAAGATCGCTAGATCCCGAAAAATCCCGCTGCCTGGCGGAGAGGTGACCAAAACTAAGGCAAAATAGGTCTTTCCCAAGTATTTACTCGAAGAAAGGGGTTTTAAAAGAGTAAAATTGATTCCACCTTGCGTGGACTTGCCATCTTTTAAAAGAATGGAGTTTTCCTTGGCCCACTCCGATTCATATCTAAGATTTTTAAAATCATTATAGTGAAATGAGGAACAGGAAAGAAAAAATAGGGAGAATAGCAATATTTTCATAAAAAAATTGGGGAGCGTAAAGCTCCCCTACTTTTTACTTACTTCTAGTGTTGTTTAAAAGCCGAAAGAGATCCAATCGTCCCCCGGAGATGGTGTGTTTTTTAAGCTTTCTTTCCTTCTTAGCTGTGGCAATCACCCTTTCCACAACCTCCTCGGGAGAAAGGTTAGGCTCAATGGAGAGAAGTAGGGCAACGGCCCCTGAGACGTGAGGAGCGGCCATAGAAGAGCCAGACATCTTCTTGTAGATTCCTGTTTTTAACCCGTCAGGGCCTGGATTTAGAGAAACGGCGGTTGAAACTATATGAGAACCGGGTGCCATAATGGTTGCCACTTTATTTCCGTGATTGGAAAGATAGTGCTTTTTACCACCTGAACCATGGTGACAGACAACAATCATATTCTCAGCTTTATCATTGTAGCTAGGTGGATAGATCTTTTGCCAATTTAAGTTTTTATTTTCGTTCCCACAAGCGGTTACGAAGGTGATTCCAGCTTCGCCGGCCTTAATAATGGCATCTTCGTAAGCTTTAGAGTAATCACCGCCACCAATGGAGGTAGTCAGTACATTTACGCCCTTATTTATAGCGTAATCGATGGCCTGGACTTGGTTTTCTACATAGTATTTAAAATCCTTATCGTTTTTTACCTTAAGTGGCATAATTTTTATATTGGCATTAATACCTCTTCCACCAAAAGAATTATGCACCATTCCGATTACACCTGCGGTATGAGTTCCATGTCCACTTTTATCAGTTGGGTGAGGAAGTTTGTTGCCTGGAGGAGTGTATCCGTTGATATCATCTACGTATCCGTTTTTATCGTCATCAACCCCAGCTACACCATTTAACTCGGCCTCATTTATCCACATATTATCGATTAGATCTGGATGGGTGTAGAGGACTCCTGAATCCATGACACCAATTATTATATCTCTAGATCCTTTAGTTATCTTCCAAGCTTTTTTGGCCTTTATATCAACGCCTTTCTTAGGGCGTTGCCAAAAAGTCCCCATGGAGTTTTTACCAGTATTTTCAAGTCCCCATTGTTTTGAAAAAAGGTCATCACCAATAACATCGGGGCCTTCAGAGACAATTCCAATATTTTTAAGTTCCCAGTTTGGTTCAATATATTCCACAGAGGGGTGGTTTTTAATCTCTTCTAGGGTAGGGCCAATATTTTTCCTAACAGGTTTCCAAAGCAGAAAGTTGCCAATGGATACATTTAAGCTCTTAGCATTAATTCCCAATGATTTATTACCTGAGTAATTGTCTTTAAGCTTAATGATATAACCGTTAAAATTTGCAGCGAACGTATTAAAGGTAAAGAATAGCAATAGAAATCCGTGCTTCATTTAATTTCCTCCTGTGAAATTTTCACAAATCCTATCATTTGCTATTTCTGACCACAAGACTCAAAGTAATTTAATGTAATTTGAAAAAAATCCGGTATTAATTTAAAATTAAGAATTGTCAATGATGTTAATCCTTAACCAGGAGGACGATGGGATGTTAGCAAATTACTTTCCGCAAACTGAAAAATTACTTGGAACCAAATTATTCAGTGAACTGGCCTCTCATTTTCACGGTAATGACTTTGCAATTTTTCCGCAGTATTTAAAGGAAAACCTTCCAGACATAGAAGTAAGATACTCTTTTACTCCAGAGCTCTCCCGACTTGAGTTAACGGTTCACACCGCTCAATTGGAATATCAAGAGTTCCATCCGGCGCAGCAATCGCTGCGACCACTACAGACTGTAGCAGATGCCAAGAAGGTCAATATCTCCTTGAGTCCAAATATTAGACTATTTAAAAGCAGGTTTCCGGTTTGGGAAATCTGGGAAGAATGCAAGCAGGCCTGTGGTACCCCCGACTTAATTAACTTGGATTTGCAGCCAAAGATTAAAACCCCTTATTTCTACATCATTAACCAAGGTGCTAATGGCCCTAAGGCCTACCCTATCAAGAAAAAAATTTTTCACCTAATTGAGGGCATTCAAGCAGGAAGTCCCTTTGGTGATATAGCGGAAAAGCTTTACGCCCACAAAGACCCCATCGTTTTGTCCAAGGCGCTAAGTAAAATCCAATCTCTTAAACTGATTGAAAAATTTCACATAGATCAAAGATGACATTTCGTCCCAAAAATAATACAACCTAGCTCAGCTAATATTATTAAAGGATAAAAATGACTCTTAACACCCAAGCCTTTCAAAATCGGAGAAAAAAGCTTTTTGAAGCGATAGAAGATGGCATTGCCTTAATCCCTTCAGGCAACTATATGACCAAAAGCCATGATACCGACTTCCCTTTTAGACAAGATAGTAACTTTAACTACCTTACAGGTTTTGGGGAGCCACAATCGCTTTTAGTGATCTGCAAAAACCACGAGAAACACGATTCCTTTCTTTTTGTGCAACCCAAAGATCAGCTAGCAGAGCTTTGGAGTGGAAGACGACTGGGGGTGAAACAGGCGCAAAAAGACTTGGGAATAGATAAAGTAATTTCTTTTGATGAGCTAGAAAAAGAGCTCCCTAATCTTTTAGTGGGCCATAAAAATGTTTATCTGGATATGTTTCACAACAATGAGTTCCTGCAAAAGATTTTAGGTCTATGTCATAAAATTAGCATGGGTAAAAAAAATAAAAAGCATAGACCTGATAAGTTCATAAATCTACCACCCATTATTGGAAAAATGCGCTTGATAAAAGAAGATGGTGAAATTGCACTACTTAGGCAGGCGGCAACTATCTCCACCCACGCCCACCGAGCGGCCATGGCATTTAGCTCTCCGGGAAAAAATGAATCTGAAGTTCAGGCCATAATGGAATACATTTTTCGCAAAGAAGGCGGCCATGGTACCGCCTATGAGTCCATCGTGGCGGGAGGAGACAATGCTAACATTCTTCACTACGTAGATAACAATATGGTATTAAACGATAAAGAGTTGCTCTTAATCGATGCTGGTGCCGAATTTCATCTCTACGCCAGTGATATCACCAGAACCTTTCCCGTGGGTGGGGTTTTCTCTCCTGAGCAAAAAGATCTCTACCAATTAGTCTTAGATGCCCAGGAAAAAGTTATTAGGCAAGTGAGCGTTGGAAAAACCCTGGCGGATAACCACAATGTGGCGGTCAAGATATTGGCCCAAGGTTTAAAGGACCTGGGAATCTTTAAAGAGTCATTGGATGAGATAATTGAGAAAAATCTTCACCGTACTTATTATCC
>SMWT01000047.1 GCA_004356615.1 Deltaproteobacteria bacterium
CCATCGGTTGAGCCGGCATCCTTGGAGAACTTTTCATAGTCGAAGTTAAAGGGATTACCATCATCTAAAATGCTATCCATATCACCGATGGCATTTGTTAGATCACCTGGTTTTTTGCCTTTGCCCTTGGACTTTGCCACTTTTTCTTTTTGCTTTTGTTTGTACTCCCTACCGATTTTTTCAAGCTTTACAAATTGTTGATAAGTGCCGTGATCGGCCTGTACCTTTTTTTGATAGTACTTAACTTTTTCTTGTAACTGCATCTGTCTTCTTTGACGTGCTTTGGGATCCATCACCCGCTTACACTTTACTGGGTTTTGGAGTGATCCAAGGATGCCGTACTGGCAAGCTTTCATCGCCTCCATTTCGCCTTTTTGATAATCAACGTATGCCTTTTGCAGTAGTTGTTGAGACTGCTGGATTCTTCCTACAAATTGGCGGGAAAAATTACCCTGGCCGGTTTTTGCTGAATAGGCCTGATCGTAGACCATGTTTTCTTTTCTATACTGGCCTAGTCTTTTATAGATTTGCGATTGAGCATTATCGATGGTTAGCTTTCCACCTCTCCTTTCCTTTTTCTCTTTGGTCTCATAAACTCTGCCGTAATAAGAAGAGTAGAGCTTAAACTCAGCAATCTCTTCCGCCTCTTCAGTCAACCCAAGATTTCTAAGATTTGCCAGCGTTGCTTTGGAGTCGAGTTTTTTGTCCAACTTTCTAGAGGAGTAGGCGCCAATTTGTTTGTTGAGCTCTAAGATTTGCTCATCAAGTTGTGCCTTTTTAGATTTTGAAAGATTTTTCCCCCGTTGCCTTTGCAGCACAAGTTTTCTAAGCTTATCAATTTTTGGTTTCAAATAATAAGTATCCAACTCTCTTATATAATTTAGATAATCTTGCGACAGCCTTTCTGCTTCAGCTCTTGTGATGCTTTTGTCATTTAGTTTTTTGGCAAGGTTTTCTAAACGCTTATAACGATCTTTTGCCATCTCTTCTAATTTATTATCAAGCTCCCTTTCAAGCACTTGTTTAAACAGATCCTTTTCCGCAAAATCAACCACTCTTTTAAGGCCTTTCATGACCTCTAAAAAGTTTCCTTCACAATCCTCTTGCAGATTGGCATATCTTCTATCGGTTTCATCAAAAAGATATTTCCCCCCCTCTGACATCTCTTCAAAGGACAGACATTTGGTAGGGTTGTTGATGCTTACCTCGGAATCACCATCCCAGGAATAGGCGGCACCATAATCTCTAGAGGCCTGCTTTGGGGATCCGAAAATTACTTTCATATTTTTGTTGGGAGTAAACTCCACCGGAATAGATTCTGCAAGAGTGGTTTTATAACCCTTTCTTTTAGGCCATTTAAGCTGGGCACCCCCGCGTCCGTTGGGAACCAATTGCCTTTTGATGGTCATGCAGGCCTCAAACTTTTCGGTGGTGGTCATATCATTTAAATCTTCCTGGGTATAAGGATTTCCCGCCACACCGGTAACACCAGGTCTTGGGATTACATTTTGTGCCCTTTTAAATTTCCCCTTTCCTAGTAAAAAATCATCTAAGGGGAATTTGTTTTCCACCGTAACAACAACCAGGTTTTTACCAGTGTCCTGATGAATTTTTGGTTTTAAATCGGCACAAGAGCCAAGGTAGCTGGGGATTTTAACGGTGATGGTTTTTTTATCATCGTCCACCGATCCATCACTTATATCACTTTCAATGGCAATTCCATCACCGCTTTCACTGATCAGCTTCATAAGGGCGAGGGGTACAAATTCCTCATCTGACTCACAAGTGATCACTCTTCCCTCGGAAGTTCTGGCGATGGTTCTATCAGAGCCGCTAATGCCTATATTGTAATCATCTCTGGGATCCTCTTCTGGTATCTCCAGAGTCCCACGACCAATGGGGGCCTCAATTTCCCGGTCTCCTCGACCGATACGACCCCGGCCAATTCTATCTTCATCAACACTATCAAAAGAGCTTGGCCCCCTACCAATATTAGGCCTTGACGGCGCTGGAGGTCTGCTTGGCCTATCTGGTCTCAGATCATCGATTTCATCTCGATCCATTCTCCCACTTCTTCTAGCGTTTATCCGCTCAGGATCACCTGGGCCAAAAGTAGGCCTTCGATCACCAGTAAATTGGGAGAAACTTGGAAGAGACCAAGAGAGTAGAATTGCACTAAATAAGATTAATTTGGTATTCATTTAAACCCGCCCTTAATTTATTAAATATAATCGGTGAAATTTGGGACTAACTTAAAGAATTCACTGAATTTGGTAAGGGTCCACATCCACCGTTAAAGAGACACTGTAGTGGGGTTTAAAATGCTTTTTAAAAGTTCTGATTAAATTGTGGAGATGGTTGATATCACTGCTTTTAAGGAGAATGGCCCAAGTAAACTTATTTGCCCGCCGCTCCACTAAGGAGGCCCGCGGCCCTTGAAGGTCTACTTTAGTAAAATGCTCTAAAATTAAACGATCCATTATAGACTTGGCATGTGCTCCGGCCTCTATCGCACGCTTTTGAAATTTTGAGTTGAAATAAAGCATTACCACACGAGAATAGGGTGGCAAATTTAACATCTCCCGGGTGAGTAGCTCGTCATCATAAAAGGAATCGCTACAGCTTTTTCCCGCGTGTTCATAAACTTTATTATCCTGGTTCAAGGTATGAACCAGCACCAGTGATTTTTCTGAAAACCTACCTGATCTTCCACTTACTTGAACCAGCTGCTGGAAAACTCTTTCACTTGCTCTAAAGTCGGGAAAGTTTAATTGATTATCAGTTCCTAGTACAATTACAAGATTTGTATTTTTAAAATCATGCCCCTTAGATAACATCTGGGTTCCCACCATAATATCTATCTCACCGCGGTTGTAGCGCTCTAGAGCTGCATTTATATTTTTAAGATTTTTAAGCTCATCACGATCAAAGCGCTCAATCTTGGCCGAGGGAAAACTTTCATTTAAAATGCTCTGCAGGCGTTCGGTACCAAAGCCTTTTTGAAAAATTTTTAAATTAGAGCACTCCGGACAAATTTCTGGAGTTTTATCCTTGTATTCGCAAAAGGAACAACTCATCTCATTTCTGCCCTTGAAAAATCTAAGATTTAAAGAGCAGTTAGGACAAGAAAACTTATGGCCACAAGATCTGCATTGAAGATAGCTGGCAAAGCCGAGCCGATTTACATAAACTAAAACCTGTTCCTTCTTTTTTAGCGCCTCACCGATTTTTTCTATGGTCTGCGTTTTAAAAGGCCAAAGACTGGGTTCATCAACCCCTCTCATATCGATGTATTCCACCTGAGGAAGATTTGAGGTGCCAATCCTTTTAGTGAGCCTAAAATAATTATTTTTAAGTTCTCCCCGACAAAAGGAAAAGAATGTTTCAAGGGATGGCGTGGCCGAACCCAAAATGATGGGGATATTTAAAATGTGGGCCCGTTTGATGGCCACGTCTCGGGCATTGTAGGCACACCTATCAACTTGTTTAAAAGAAGGGTCATGCTCTTCATCGATGACGATAAGTCCTAAATTTTTTATGGGAAGAAAAACCGAACTTCTAACTCCTAGGATAACCTTAGGGGCATTATCCTCTTGGAGCAGTTTCCAAAGGCCGAACTTATCTGATTTAGAAATAGCACTATGGTAAGAATAAACCGGCACCCCTACATAAGATTCAAAGGTTTTTAAAAACTGTGGCGTTAGATTAATTTCAGGCAAAATAAAAAGTACTGTCTTTTCTTTTTTAAGCACCTCTTTGGCCAAATGGAGATAGATTAAGGTTTTACCCGAACCCGTCACTCCATGAATGAGCCATTTAGAAAAGCCCTTAAAAAGTTTTGGCCCAATGGTATCAATTACTATTTGTTGATCGCTTGTTGGATCAAATGGAAAGTCCTCATTCTTACCATTTAAAAACTTAAGCTCTCTAGGTCTTTTTAAAAAACCTGGCAGACAATCAAAGATTAAAGGCCCAAGAGCGTAGTGATAGTAACTCGACATCCATTCAAATAGGATTAGCTCTTCCCTATCGATGCCAATTTCCTCGCTTAATATCCCTTTTACTTCTTTTAAATTAAATCCCTCATCAACTTCGCTAGAACCCAGGCCATTTTTTAAAACCATGCCCTTTATAACTCTTTTTCCCAGAGGAACTTCCACCAGTTGACCCGGTTTAAGGTCTAGCTCGCCTTGCAGGTAAGTTAAAATAGAACCATTAAAGGAGTTGTTTACTGCCACTTGGCAGTAAGTCTTTTGGACACTTGTCATAGATATAAGAAGGTATTAGGAAAGCTATTTTCAATTTTTTGCACTTCCACATCTCCGGCCAAGGTGGCCTCATATTTTTCCACTACTTTTTTGAAATCTTTATGTCTTTCCCGAAGTCCTTTTTTAGGATTATTATAAATATTGTAACTGAGTATTCTTACCTTATAAGATTTCTCTGTTCTATCCCTTATTAGTATTTCACGGGGAAGAAAGTGAACTCCATTAAAGGCATTAAACTCGCCAAAAGTCACTGCTAAGGGACCTCTTACAGTTTGAATCTTTAACTCTCTTATAAAATGAGTCTCGTTGCTAAAAAGCGCATTAATAGTAGGTAATTTTACCTCCCAAAAAAAGCTATTTTCCCGGCGAATAAGATTTATATTTTCACTATGGGTATACATGGGAGCAGCGAGAGTACTTTTAACTTTTTCTTTTTTCTCTTCTTCCTCAGGATTTAAAGGTGAGAGCTCCTCTGTATCCGGGTTTTTCTTTTTAACCACGAGGTAATCCTTATACTTTTTTAAAAGTTTTACCTTTTCCCAGTTCATGGACCTCTTATTTATTTTAAAGTCGCCACTTTGTTTTCCTAGGTAGGAGGAGATGGGCCTGGAATCATTTAGTCCCAGCATGGCCATAATGGAATAAAAAAGAATCTTTTCATCATCTTCTTCTTTTCTCAAATTCCACAGTAAGTTATGGGCATAATAAAGATGATTGGCGGAATCTTTTCTCATTTCTCCGTCCGGATAATGAACTTGTAAAAACTCAATCCTATTTTTCTCTGCCACGGAAAAATAAAATTTGAGGTAGCTGACCCTTTTTTCTAAATCGTCAGTTAAAGACACTTCATCAACCATCATTTTAATGATAATCAGATTACCCGAGAGGTCTTTGTTTTTCCCATTTCTAAACAACCCTTCCATAGTAGGAATGGCCGCCTGGGCCTGCATAGCAATGGAAATTGAAAGTATTAAAATAAGTTTTTTCATAAACGGTACCTGAGTAAATTGTTTTCCCTATAGGGGTGACTCCCTTTTCAATTTTAACTATAATTAACCCATCAACAACTTATTTCAGGGAAGAAAAATGTCAAAATTATCCATTCTCTTTTTAATCTTTAGTTCACCCTTGCTGGCCAGAGTGACAAATTTCGAAACTGCCCGTCTCTCTTCTACCGCAGGTGCCGGGGTTGGATCAATACTAATGGATGAGGCCACCATTTTAAACCCTGCTCCCCTGGCCTTTTTTAACCTAACTTCTGTTCTTGTTCAAAAATCCTTTGGCAATTACAACTCTGAAGTAGATAACTCGCCGCTAGGCGGCAAAGAAGCTAAAAATATCGCAGTAATTGTCTCAGATGCAAAGGGCCCTTTTAAAGGGTCCATAAGCTATTTCAAGCAAACCGACGGTAATATGGTTAGAAAGAGGATCTCTCTAGCAACTGCCTTCCCCTTTGGTAAAAAATCCGCTTTTGGACTCACTGCTCGGCGAACTCAGGATCAATTTGTTTTTGGCGATGAAACCTATTATCAAATTGTGATTGGTGCCTTTCATGCATTAAACCAATATTTTTCAGCAGGACTGGTTATCGTGGACCCTCTGCAAAAAAGGCCTGAAGATGTTAAGGCCGTGCTTGGGCTGCAACTAGTCTATGGTGAGTTTATCTCGGCCATGATAGATTTTGGCGGAAACTGGATGAGGCCATTAGATGAAACCTTCCTTTATCGTGGAGCGGTACAATTTATGGTCTTTAAAGACTTGTTTATAAGAGGTGGACTCTACAAAGATAAAGGACAAAACGAAAAAGGAAATGGCGTTGGTATTGGTTGGACTTCTCCTAAACTTTCTCTAGAAATTGGTATGAAAAATTCTGAGTTTACTTATGGGGAAGATAAAGTTGATAAAAGGAAAGAGACCTCTTTTTCTGTTTCCTACAGATTCTAAAAATGATTCTAAAAAAATTAATCTTTAAGGAGTGGTTTAGATCCTTTCTAACCTCTTCCTTAATTCTATTTATTTTGGCCTCGATGACCCAGCTGATCAATAATCTTTTACAGACTAAGGATGCTGGAGAGGCCATTTGGAATTACATCTACCTAATACCTTGGCTTTTAAATAAGATTCTCGCCGTCTGTTGTCTATTTGCCTCTCTATTTTCCTTAAATAAGCTTATTAATCGAAACGAACTGGTGGCGATATTTGCCTCAGGTTTTACTCGTAAAAAATTTCTCATTACCATTTTTCAGGCCTCATTGGTGGTTGGCCTTTTTCAATTTATCGCCAATGGTTTTTGGGGCCCAAAAACGCAACATTTAAAAAATATAAGTGAGGCGCAGAAAAAGGGAAGTGTATTCAAGGGGGAAGAGTTACGGCAAACCTTTTTAAAAGAGGGAAAGTTTTGGCATAAAAGTGAGGATTATTTTCTCTCCTTTGGAATCTTTGATCCCTCTAAAAGTGATGTCTTGCAAGACGTCTACCTTTTAAAGTTTGATAAGAACTTTGTTTTTACCGAGGGCATTTTTTCTAAAAAGGTTCACTACCATAAAGACAAAAGCTGGATATTTTCAAATGCCAAAGTAATATCAAACCTGGACCAGGACGATTTCCCCCAAGTTGAAGAGAGAAAATCTATGGAGGTCACTTTGCGGGAAACTCCGGAAGATTTCAATCAACTGAGATCTCATATTCCAACCCTTAATTTCTTTGACCTTAGAAACTATATAAACCGGATGAAGGAAGTAGATATTAATACGGCGGAATATGAAGTGATCTATCTCGATATGATTGCCACCGCTATCATTTGTGTGATTTTTGCGCTCCTGGCATCCCTACCGATTTTCAGTCCCAATAGAAGGGGTAACCCCTTCGGCAAAAACCTCATCTCGGTTTTAGTTTTCACCCTTCTCTATTGGTTTCTCTATTCCTATTGTCTAGAGCTTGGAAAAAGCTCCAAGCTAAATGTCTACATCGCCACTTTTATAGTGCCGGGGTTCTTCTTGCTGCTCCTGGGTGGTTATTTTTATAGGCATCGGAAGCTGGCCTAGATTATTTTTTCGGTATAAGTATAGACTTTAAGGGCCTTGGGCCTTTCCCTGGGAAGAATTTTCTGCGGATTTCTCTGATCCATTTTTTATTTGCATAGGTTCTTGCATTTTTTTTAAGCCAATCCATCATATTTTGAGGGACCGAAATTTCTTTCGCGTAGTGTTTGTACCTGTTCCTTTGATAGAAATTAAATTCTCTAACGTCATATCCCGTCCAAGGATCAACAATAGCACCTTTAGGCCACAGGGTGGTTGGTTCTAAAAGAAGATAGTTGTGGCTAATTGCCTTGTTGCTGATAATGGCCATATTTTTGAAGCCTAAAACATAGATGTGAATGGCAGCTTCAAGTGCCTGCATTTCACAATTGGCAAAGTTTTTTTCACGAACTCTCTCCAAGGCAGCGCTTAGTTGATTTCCCACAAAGTGGTGAGGAGAAAGTAGTTCTCCAGTCTCTGGTAGCTTATTGATATAATCTTTTTGTAACATGGCCAATTTCTTTAGGGTCTGATTTGGATAGACCTTTTTGGCCATTGAGGTATATTGTTCACCCCTTTTGCGTGTAATAAAAGTACCTTTCTTGTTCATGGCCGTTTGATAACCGGTTGTAGATAATTGGTATTTTTGCTGTATTAGGACTGACAAATAATTTAGGGCACCTTCAACCTGTTTTTTTTGGTCATTTCCAAGTCCTATTGTTGCATAAAAACATAACAGAACTATCACTCCTGTTTTTATAAATCTCATAATCTAAGTTCCTTAATTACAATTATTAAATAGCAAAGTAAGTCTATTTTACCGCCTTTTTGAATTTCAAAAAAGGGAATTCTTTAATGTTAAAAGTTGTCCTAGATTATTTTCGGTAGATATCTTTACGGTGACCAATTTTTAAAACCAGGATCAAAAGCTTTTTTCCCTCGATTTCATAGATGATACGATAATTGCCCTGTCTGACTCGAAAGACATCCTCTTCACCTGATAGTTTTCTACAACCTGGCGGTTTTGGATCTATTGCTAGTTTCTGGATGGTTTCTATTACTTTAATCAGATCTTTCCCGGGAAGCTTTTTTAAGGCCTTTTCCGCGGAGGATGAAATATGAATTTTATATTTTGCCACTTTTTTTAAGGCCCTTTAATACATCATCTAGGGAGCGAAAACTCTCCCGGCGAAGCTTTCTAAGATCACTGAGATCCTCATACTCCTCAATTTTATCGAGGATCGCGTCTTCTAAAAATCTATTAATCTTAAGACCCCGCTCCTCACAAAAGGCGTCCAAGGCATCTTTGATCCGTTCATCAATTTTTGTGGCCAGCTGTTTAGCGCCCATATCCACCTCCTTATCCTTCATTATACCCAAGTTTTCTATATTTTTCTAGATAAATCTAGATTATCTAACACTCTATTATGGCAAGATTTCAGCGGGTTAACAGCTTATATTTGGGTGTTTTTCACATTTGAAAATTTATAGCACCTATGGACTCACGCAGCGCAAATATGCTATAAACTCTCTATGAATTTTTTAGAAGATTACCAGCTAGAGGGTAATATACTTGAAATTGTTAAATACCCAAATCCGATTCTGAAAAAAGTGGCAGATCCGGTCACCGAATTTAACGATGAACTTCGGGATTTGGTAAGAGATATGCTCTACACCCTGTATAAAGCACCAGGACTTGGTCTGGCCGCCCCTCAGGTGGGAAAAAGTCTTCGGCTCTTTGTTATGGATACAGATTATAAGCGGGAAGAGATCACCGATGCAAAGGGTAATGAGACTTATGATTTATCAGAGTTTAATCCCAGAGTTATCATCAACCCTATTTTTACAGGTCACGAAGGTGAAATCCTCTACGAAGAGGGGTGTTTGAGCCTTCCTGGAATCTTTGAAAATGTTAAAAGAGCAGACAAGGTAACGGTTGAATATCAAGATATGTGGGGAAACAAGCACACAGAACAAGCAGAAGGTGTATACTCCGTTTGCTTGCAGCATGAAAATGACCACCTTGATGGTATCGTATTTCTTGAAAGATTAAGTTTACTTAAGAAAAATCTTTTGAGAAAAAAATTCTTAAAATCCCAGGCACTGGCCTAATTTATGAACAAATTAAAAATTGTATTTTGTGGAACTCCTGATTTTGCTGTTCCAACGCTAGAAGTACTGCAGGAACATCCTCAAGTAGAAATCTTAAGAGTGATCACCATGCCTGATAGGCCCAAAGGAAGAGGGCATATTATGACTGCTCCTCCTGTTGCTCAGTACGCCAAAGATAACTCACTTCCCCTATTTCAAACCGCCAATATCAATAAAGAAGAAGCGCTGTTGGAAGAATTAAAAGAGGCCGATTTATTTATCGTCTTGGCCTTCGCTCAATTTCTGGGACCCAGGGTTTTAAACCTACCTCGTATTGGGCCATTTAACATTCACACCTCCCTACTGCCAAAATACCGAGGGGCCGCACCTATCCAATACGCTATTTTAAATGGGGATAAGGTAACTGGGGTGAGTATTCAAAAGATGGTAAAAGAGATGGACGCCGGCGATGTGGTCTACTCCCATGAAGTGGAAATTTTGGATGGTGAAACCTCTGGAGAGCTCTTTTCCCGTCTGCAAGTTGAGGCCGCCAATGGTTGCGAGGAATTTTTAAAATTGGTACTTAGTAATAAATTAAATCCCATCCCACAAGATCCTGCTGGAATATCCTTTGCCCCCTCCTTAAAAAAGGAAGATGGGCATCTAAAATTTGCTCACTACACCTTAAGTGAGCTTTCCAATCGCATTAGGGCCTTTAATCCATGGCCTGGAACATATTGTTATTTGGGAAAAAAAAGGTTAAAAATCTTCTCAATTAAAACATCTGATTTGAGTCTTAAACCAGGCGTTGTTCATACTGATCACAACTTTTTAGTGGTGGGTTGTAAGGACAGCTCTGTAAGGCTTGACTCTGTTCAATTAGAAGGACGCAAGGCCTGCTCAGATATCGAGCTTTTAAACGGGCTGAAAAATAAGAGCGCAAAAATTGAACTAAACTAAAAGGGAAATTCCATGGTCATTGTCTCCCCTAGTCTTCTCTCCTGTGATTTTTTAAACATTGAACCCGAGCTGAAATATTTTGATGAGGTAGATAATTTTTGGTTTCATCTCGATATTATGGACGGCCACTTTGTTCCTAATCTGACGTTCGGCCATCCCATCATTAAATTAATAGCAAAAAAGACCAAGCAAAAGCTTGATGCTCATTTTATGGTTACCAACCCTGAGTTTTACGTGGATACCTTAAAAGAAGTTGGGATTTTCAATTTCACCTTTCACGTTGAGGCCTGTGAAGATTCAGTCTCTCTTGTTAAAAAAGCAAAAGAGTTCTATCCCAGCGTTGGTGTCTCTCTTAAACCATCTACTCCTATGGATTCCATCTCTGATGAACTCATGCAAAATATTGATCTTCTTTTAGTTATGTCAGTTGAACCAGGATTTGGTGGTCAATCTTTTATAGCATCTACCTGGGATCGTCTAGAAGAGATTAAGGAAATGCAAAATCGACTTGGAACCAACGTTATAATTCAACTTGACGGTGGAGTCAGTGATAAAAACTGCACTCGCTTAATTGAGCTTGGGGCCAATAATCTGGTAGCTGGCTCTTATATCTTTAAAGGCGGCCCATCGGAGTACCTAGATAGAATTGAATCTTTAAGGAAATAAAATGGTAAAAAAAGTAAAGCTAACTGGTAACGATTTAACTATTGAACAAATTTATGAATGGGCCACAGCAGGTGATAATGAGATTGAAATCTCAATAGATCAAAATGCCTTAAAAAAAATGCAAGTCTCCAGAGATTATGTCCACCGAGTAGTAAAAGATGGCAAACCTGTTTATGGTATCAATACCGGCTTTGGCGCCCTCGCTAATAAATTCATCGATAGGGAAAACCTAGCACAGCTGCAGGTTAATTTAATTCGCTCTCACTGCACCGGTGTGGGTAGACCTTTTAATAGAACTGTCTCCCGCGCTGTTATGATTTTGCGGGCCAATTGTCTGGCCGGGGGAAACTCAGGCATTAATCCCGAACTGGTAGATCTTTTGCTTGCTATGATAAACCACGGGATTATCCCGGTAATTCCTGAAAAAGGATCCGTTGGCGCCTCCGGGGATCTTGCTCCACTCGCCCATATTGCCATCACCTTAATGGGTGAAGGAAAAGTAAAGTTTAAAGGAAGTGTGGTTCCAACGATGGAAGCACTAAAACAGATTGGTAAAAATCCTGTTGTCCTAGGACCAAAAGACGGACTAGCACTAATTAATGGGACTGCCGTCATGGCCGCTCTTGGGGCCATCGCTATTTATGAGTCCACACGTTTAATGAAGCTAGCGGATATCCTCGCTACTTTAACTCTAGATGCGGTAAAAGGATCTATGAAGGCCTATGATGAGGATATCGCAAGACTTAAACCTCATCCCGGACAAATTCAAGTCGCTTCCAATTTAAATAAATTATTAGAGGGATCTAAAATTATTATCTCCCATGAAAACTGTGGAAAAGTTCAAGACCCCTATTCTCTAAGATGTGTTCCTCAAGTCCATGGGGCCTGTAGGCAAACGCTTAATCATGCCAAAGAAGTTGTAGATATTGAGTTAAACTCAGTTACTGATAACCCGATTATTTTTCCTGAGCAAGACAAGGTAATCTCTGGTGGAAATTTTCATGGCGAGGCACTGGCCTTTTGCATGGATTATCTGTGTATGGGACTAGCAGAGCTCTGCTCAATCAGTGAAAGACGAGTGGAAAAAATGATGAACCCCACTTTTTCCGATCTTCCCGCCTTTTTAACTAAAGACTCAGGACTTAATTCAGGCCTTATGATCGCTCACGTAACTGCCGCTGCACTAACAAGTGAGAATAAATATCTCTGTCATCCTGCCAGTGTGGATTCCATTCCTACCTCTACCGATAAAGAAGACCATGTCTCTATGGGGGTGACTTCTGGTAGAAAACTGCACGAGGTGCTTTATAATACCAAAAGATGTTTTGCCATTGAACTTCTTTGCAATACTCAAGCGCTAGATTTTCAAAGACCTTTAAAAAGCTCTAAGCCCTTAGAAGCGGTTCATGACCTTATAAGATCTAAGGTTCCATTTATTGAAAAGGATCGTATGCTCAGCGAGGATATAGAAAATATTGTGAAGCTTATAGACTCCTTCGAAATAAATAAAACTGTAGAAAATATTATTGGAGATTTGAATTAATGGAAATACCACTGCCTCCTACTGGAACAGAATTAAATTGTAAGGGCTGGCATCAAGAGGCAGCGCTTAGATGCCTTTTAAATAATCTTCACCCGGATGTGGCAGAAGATCGCGAGAACTTAATTGTCTATGGTGGAAACGGCCAGGCAGTTAGAAACCACAAGGCGCTGGAAGATACGATTAAGGCCTTAAAAAATCTGGAAAACGATGAAACGCTTTTAATGCAATCGGGAAAACCCGTTGCCATTATTCCCTCACACGTTCATGGCCCAAGAGTTCTAATTGCCAACTCAAACCTGGTTCCTGAGTGGGCCAATTGGGACCACTTTAATAAACTTAAAGACGAAGGGAAGATGATGTATGGCCAAATGACGGCCGGTTCCTGGATTTATATTGGCTCCCAGGGAATCCTGCAGGGAACTTATGAAACTTTTATGGCCGCAGCGGAAAAACACTACGGGGAAGGCAGTACTCTAAAAGGAAAACTAGTCCTCACCGCCGGTATCGGTGGTATGGGTGGCGCTCAGCCTCTTGCCGTTAAAATGGCCGATGGGGTGTTTCTTGGTTGTGATGTAGACCCTTCTCGCATGGAAAAAAGATTACAATCAAAGTATCTCGATGAAGTTGCCCCAACATTTGAGGATGCCCTTAAAAGAGCGCTTGAATGCAAAGAAAAAGGCGAGGCCAAATCTATTGGCGTGGCCGGTAACGCTGCTGATTTTTTCGAGTATGTTCTAGAAAGTGGAATCGTTCCTGATCTCGTCACCGATCAAACTTCAGCGCATGATCCTCTTAACGGTTATGTCCCCAGAGAAATGACTCTAGAGGAAGCATTGGCCCTTAGAGTGAGTGATCCTAAAAAATATACCGACCTAAGTTATAAAACCATGGGTGATCACGTGAAGGCGATGCTGGGGTTTATGGATAAGGGATCCCACGTTTTTGATTATGGAAACAACCTGCGCGCTGGAGCTAAAATTGCAGGCGTAGCTAATGCCTTTGATTTTCCGGGATTTGTTCCCGCCTACATCAGGCCGCTTTTTTGTCAGGGCTCAGGGCCTTTTAGATGGATTGCCTTAAGTGGCGACCCTGAAGATATAAGAGTAACTGATGAGGCCTTAAAAGAATTATTTCCAGAAAATAAACCACTTCTCAACTGGCTAGATAAGGCCCAAAAGATGGTGGCCTTCCAAGGTCTACCTGCAAGAATCTGTTGGCTTAAATACGGCGAGCGGGAAAAGGCGGGACTGCTTTTTAATAAACTTGTCCGTGATGGAAAAGTTAAGGCGCCAATCGTAATTGGTCGAGATCACTTGGATTGTGGTTCCGTCGCATCACCAAATAGAGAGACTGAGGGCATGCTCGATGGAACTGATGCCATCAGCGATTGGCCTCTCCTTAATTTAATGATCAACACCATGGGTGGCGCATCCTGGACTAGCTTTCACCACGGTGGTGGAGTGGGTATGGGTTATTCCCAACACGCGGGGATGGTTATTGTGGCCGATGGAACTGATGATATGGACCAGAGGTTAAAAAGGGTTTTAAACTCCGATCCTGGTATGGGTATAATTCGCCATGTGGATGCAGGGTACCCCGAAGCTTTAAAAGAGATGAAAAAAACAAATATCAAATTTCCCTCACTGGATTAACTATGCAGGCCTATAGAAATTTTGCCCAAATAATAACTATGGATGCGGCCCACGGCAAAGATGGCCGAAACTTAGCTCCAGAGGATCTCTCCATCCTGGAAAATGCCAGCGTGGTCTTTGATCATAATGAAATTCTCTGGGTAGGGAAAGACGATGATTTTCCCGCAGAATATTTGGTAATAGATAGCAAAGAGTGCAGTGGAAAAATTTTACTCCCAGAGCTTGTGGATTGCCACACCCACCTGGTTTTTGGCGGAGATAGATCAAGTGAATATGCCATGAGATTAAATGGCGCGGACTACGAGGAGATCGCGAAGGCCGGAGGTGGAATCATCTCCACCATGAAAAAAACAAGTGAGCTCAATTTTGATGAACTCCTTGAACTTGGAAGGAAGAGAATATTTAGGATTAAATCCTTTGGCATAGGTACTATTGAGATTAAAAGTGGATATGGATTAAACCTGGAAAAAGAAAAAGAGCTCACCTTAATAATCGATGAGCTCAAAAAAGAATTCACTGGCATCGTGCAAATTAAAAACACCTATATGGCGGCCCATGCGGTTCCACCTGGTTTTGCGTCTTCGACAGTCTATCTAAATGATGTCGTCATCCCTTTACTTAAAGATCTCGCTCCTAAGGGAATTATCGATGCCGTAGATATCTTCTTTGAAAAAG
This sequence comes from Deltaproteobacteria bacterium, assembly GCA_004356615.1. Lineage (GTDB taxonomy): Bacteria > Bdellovibrionota > Bacteriovoracia > Bacteriovoracales > Bacteriovoracaceae > SMWT01. The sequence goes on from SMWT01000047.1 coordinate 14,876, forward strand.
GATATTTCACCCATGATGATGGCGAAGAACTATTTAAAGTTTGCAAAGAACTTGGTATCCCCTGCAAGGGACATATGGATGAGTTCTATGACAATAAAGGGGCGCTCCTGGGAGTAAAATACGACGCTATTAGTGTAGATCATCTCCTTAATACCGACATCGATGGTATTAAGGCGCTGGCCAGCTCTAATACGGTTGCCACCCTTCTTCCGGGAACTGGTTTTTTTCTGGGAGTTCGCCAAGCAAACGCCCGTGCCTTTTTAGATGCTGGGGTTAAGGTGGCCATCGGATCTGACTTTAATCCAGGTTCTTGCCACTGGGATAATGTCTTAATGATCGCCTCCATGGCCGCACCTCAATATGAAATGAATCTGTGTGAGCTTTGGGCCTCTGTTACATTAAATGCTGCCCATGCCTTAGGTCTTCGCTCTCAGGGAGTTATTAAAAAAGGATTTAATGCTAGATTTTCAATCTTTAACACCGACTCAATAGATAACGTCACTTACAACTGGGGAAAAAACTTCAGTTTGCCTTAACCACCGCTTTTTCTCTCTCTAGTAGTTCTTTAAAATTTTGCTGCATTTCTACGGCACTAAAATCCTTAGGCCCTTTGACCACCTCTAAAACTTTTCCACGATGGAAAATAATAGTGAGAGGAATGGAAGATACGTTGAATTTACTTAAGATCTCACCTGAGGGATCAGTCACGGTGGGAAAATTTATTTTATATTTTCTAATAACTCTTTTAATCTCTTTAAGAGAATTTTCCTCGTCACCATTAATACCAATGATTAAGACATCTTTCTCTTTAAAGTTAGTCCGCAGCTCCACCATTGAGGGAAACTCTTCCAAACAAGGGGAACACCAGGAGGCCCAAAAATTTAAAATTACGATAGGTGCGGCCACCTCATCCAATTTTATTTCTTTCCCATTTACAGTATTAAAAGACATTTCTGAAAAAAGGATTTCATAAGTTTTGGCCACTTTGGGGTGAACCATCTTTTCCCTTTTGGCCTGATCAAAAAGGTCAAAAGCAACCTGGCCGCAAAGAAATCCGGTGAAACCCATGATGAATAAGATTATTGGAAAATATTTCTTCATTTTTTAAAAAAGGTAAATCCCTTATAATTTGCACTATACAACATATATTACGGATTGAGTTATGAAAAGCACGGAACCCAACTTAAAAGATGACTCAGGTCAAACAATTTTAGAGTTTGTCCTCCTTTTATCCATCATCCTAGGACTCTCCATTACTCTCACTGGTGGACTTAATGGCAAGCTCGCCGTCCGCTGGAAATCCCTGGTAGAAGTTATCGCCTGGCCTTCTGATACCGCAATTGTCGTTCGGTAGATTCCATGATTTAAATTAATAAATTTTATCAAAGGTTTTAATCATGGGTTACATTCTATCAATTGACCAGGGTACCACTGGCACCACCAGTCTTTTAATCGATGCTAAAACGTTTAAATTAAAAGGGAAGTTAAACCAGGAGTTCCCCCAAATCTTTCCCCGCCCAGGTCTAGTTGAGCACAACCTAAATGATATTTGGAGTACCGTTGAAAAAACGGTTGAGGCCCTTTTAAAAAAGGAAAACGTAAGGGCCGAAGATATTGTCGCCATTGGCATCACCAATCAAAGAGAGACCACCTGTGCTTTTGATAAGTCTGGCAGACCCCTGGCCAATGCCATCGTCTGGCAGGATCGAAGAACCGCCGATTTTTGTGATTCTTTAAAAAACCAACAAGATTTAATTAGAGAGAAGACCGGACTGCCTATCGATCCCTACTTTTCCGCAACCAAAATGAAGTGGCTGCTGGAAAATAATGATGAAGTTAAAAGGGCCGCAAAATCGGCCGATCTGCTTTTTGGTACCATTGACACCTTTTTACTCTATAAATTAACCGCAGGAGAGTCTCATTTTACAGAAGGTAGTAATGCCTCGAGAACGCTGCTGATGAATCTTAAAACCTGTCAATGGGACCATGAGCTGCTAGATCTTTTTCATATAGATAAGGACACTCTACCAGAGATCAAAGATTCCTTTGGCAAATTTGGTGTTACCAAAGGTAACTCCTTTTTACCGGACGGTATTCCCATCACAGGAATCCTAGGTGATCAGCAATCAGCACTCTTTGGCCAAGCGGGACACCTTGCAGGTGATATGAAATGTACCTACGGAACCGGGGCCTTTATGCTTTTAAATACAGGCGTTGAGATTAAAAAATCAGAGTATGGACTGCTCTCCACTGTGGCCTTTGTGGATAAAGGCAAAGCGGTCTATGCCCTTGAAGGCTCTTGTTATATTGCCGGGGCCGCCGTTCAGTGGCTTAGAGATAACCTAAATATCATCGGCGACGCTGCTGAAGTGGAAAACCTCGCTCTGGAGGTAAAAAACCTATCTGAGATGGAACATATTCTTTTTCTGCCCTACTTTACCGGTATGGGCTCACCCTATTGGAAAGCAGATGCTAAAGCGGCGATTCTAGGACTCACCAGAGATTCCGGAAGACCTCATCTAGCGAGAGCTTGTCTCGATGGGATTGCCCTTTCCATCAACGATTTAATTGAAGCAATGAGAAAGGACACCCACCTAGCAATTGGCGAGCTCAAGGTAGACGGCGGTGCCACCAAGAACGATCTACTGCTTAAAATTCAAGCTTCTATTTCTAATTTAAAAATCATAAGACCTTCTGTGCTGGAAACTACCGGGTACGGAGCGGCGCTAGCGGCAGCGGTTGGTGATAACCTCATCGCCATGGAAAAGATCAAAGATCTTTGGGCCATGGACGTGGCGTTTACCCCCATGACTAAGTGGCAGGATTTTTACGTAAAAAAGACTACTCAGTGGAAAAGCGTTATTGCTAAGTTGTTTCTTTAAGCAAAGAGGCCAGCTTCTTTTCTGAAACGATTGAAATATTTAATTTTTTGGCCTTAACAAATTTAGAGGAATTTGAGTTTGTATCATTAGTTAGAAGGTAATCTGTGCCGCTTGATACAGAGCTGACGACTATTCCTCCTGCCTCTCGTATTCTCCCCTCAATAATTGATCTTTTCTCCGTTAGGGATCCCGTTATGCAGATTTTTTTTCCGCTGAGGGAAGTATTCTCCTTGGCAACTTTGCTAAATTTAAAACCCAAGGAGGTAAGTTCATCGATGAGGGGAAATTTTGCTGTAAGCGAGCTTAAAAAATCCATGGATGATTTTTCAGCAAAGGATTCAATCTCCATAAGCTTATCAACAGTAAGTTTTTTAACCTTGGCGATGGTGTTGTGGCCCTGACTCACCACTTTTTCACATTTGTTATAGGCCCCGCCGGTTATGCCAAGACTTGAGAGGAAGGTGGTGAGGTCGACCTTTTTAGATTCATCAATCGTATTAATTAATTTTGAGGCCAGTTTATCTTTAACTTTATCAAGCTTAGTGAGCTGCTCTTTTTTAAGCCTGTAAAGATCGGGAATCTTTTTAACCAGTCCTGCTCCTAGGAGCTCATCAAGTCTTTTAGAGCTTAGATCATCGATACCTATTTTTTGGATAAAGTTTAAGATGGATTCTTTATTCCTTCCCGGACAATCCTGGTTGGAACAGAGTAGCCTGATATCATCGATAACTGTTTTAGCGTTACAGCTGGGGCACTTTGTGGGGATCTCAAGTTTATTTTTAGAGGCCTTTTTTACTTCCAGGAATTTGGGGATAACCTCACCGGATCTAACGATTTCGATCTGGTCTCCGGTTTTTAAATCGTGCTGCGCTACCATTCCGTAGTTATGGAGGGTCACTCGGGATATCTTGGCACCGGAAAGCTCCACCGGTTCCACGTTTGCCACCGGGGTTAAATACCCATTTCGCGATATGGACCAGGAGATATCTTTTATTTTAGTGATGGCCGCTTCCCCTTGAAATTTAAAAGCTATTTTATAGCGGGGGTGATGAGCGGTATGGCCTAGGCGATCGTGCAGATCTAGATCGTTAAAAGAGAACACCAGGCCATCGATTTGATACTCACCAGTGGACATAAAGTTTTCTGCTCTTTTGATGGCCGCTTTAACGGAGGAGAAATCCTTGTGCAACTCCACTTCGGCAATTTGAAGGCCGAATTTTTTAAGTAGAGTGAACTTCTCCATCTCAGTTTTAAGAGGCCGGCCGTCCACCAGGTAGTCAAAGGCCTGAAACTCTAAAAAGCGGCAGAGCTCAAGATTTTCTTTTCGGCCCATAAGACCTGCTACAATATTTCGCTGGGAAGTTGGTTTATCCAGTCCCATGGAAACCATTTCATTTGATAGATGGAAAAAGTCCGCTTCGGTGCAATAGACCTCTCCCCTAATCTCCAGCTTTTCTTGGTTATCTAGTTTGTTAGGTACATTTGGAATCCAGAGAATTTTTGGGGTGATGTTCTCTCCATGGATTCCATCACCACGGGTTTTTGCCAGGGTTAGAGTTCCTTTTTCATAAATGAGGGAGCAGGCCACACCATCTAACTTGAAGGTGGAGACCACTTCCCGATCTTTCATCCAGGATTTGAGACCTTTTTCTTCGTAGGTTTTTTCCAGTGAGAGCATTTTCCGCTCGTGCTTAACCTTACCTTTAGACAGGTCAGTGCTTCCCACAACTTTTAATACCTTGTTTTCGGGATCTAATTTTTTTAGTTCATCTTCTAATTGGTCATATTTGGCATCAGAGATTTCCGGTTTGCCGTGATAATAGATTATTTTATGGTGCAGTATAAGCTCTTCAAGCTCTTTGATACGACCCATGGGACATTTCTCCTACTTTTTAAAAATAGTAAGTTGCGCCTAATAGTAAGGAGAAATCTTTATACCTGATATCAGTGTTAGGAGCAATATCATCCCAGCTATTACCCCATCCAGAAATGGAAGCGTCAAAGGTGAGATAGGGCCTAAACAAGTAATTAAACATAAGCTCTAAAAAGTAACCAGGGCCACCTTTTTTATCCTTAGCAGTGGAAATTAAAAAATCTACAAGGATAGAGCCTCTAAAATATTTACCAATGGGAATGGTGCCTTTTACTCCAAGCAGCACACCCCAAAAATTAGCATCTATGGGGCCATAGAATTCTACGTATTCAGGTTGATAGAAATAAGCGCCCCAACCCACAAAGAGATCTATCTGCGGGCCGGAAAAAAATCCCGTGGGTAAAAATCTATAACCACCTTTAATTTTAAAATATCCTCTGGTCTCATTATCTTCTAGTATATAAGCGTTATTTGACTCCAAATTACCAACTCTTCCCGCAAGGTCCACGCCTGCCCACCAATTTTCAGTAAACCAAACTTCCCCTTTTAAACGAGCACCATACATGATGCCATCAAATTGATTTTGAAAATTATAGATATCTGTTGTTTGCGATCCTGAACCTATATCAAAGGCCAGAGAAATATAGCCGTACCTTGCTCTTTGTTCTTTTTTAGCTAGTGGGGCCTTGATGGTCTCTTTGGCCTTTCCTTCCATGAGGGCCCAATCATCGATCATGGGGGCCTCGCTGCTTAAGAATTCTCGCATCTCCGCTACAGACTCCTGCGCTCTAACTTCGATAATTTCTGCTTTTCCATATTCCCTTTTTTCCCAGTTAATAATTTCTTCAAGTAGAGGATGTTTCTTTTTTCCAATGGGACGATAGATTTTTAAATACTGGCCGAGGGCCATACCATAGCGCTCCCCTACATTGATGGTAATTTGATCGGCCACAGCTTTAATAACCCTTCCATCGTAGGGAATAGTTTTTGAATAAGCGTTTAACCATTCAATGGCGGTAATGGAAATTGCGTTCTCGGTATCCGAGGTAATTTCTTTTTCTTCTTTAAACAAAATATCTGAGCCGTTTTCTCCAACCACACTCATGGAAAGTAGTGTGGCATTACCGCTGTTTCTTATGGTTAATTTAACCAGCGAGCCCGCCTTCGTTTTCTGGGCAATCAAGGCCAGTACACCTGCATTGTTTAAATGCTCTTCTAAATTATCCTGGTAGCGATTTAGTATATTTAAAATATCGGAATTAGATTTATAGCGACACCAATTTTGATTTTTAAGAAATTTTTCCACCTCTAAAAATAGTTTGTATCCCATGACCTGCCCGCCAGTTTCAATAATGGGCAAAAGAAGGCAATGCCTAAAATTATATTTAGCAAAAACCTGGCCCCCTGCTAGGAATAGAATTAAAAAAAATATGCTTTTCAGTCTTAGGCCTCACAAGTTATTATCTAATAGTTAAATTTTAGGCCATCCATGGGAAAATATCATGTTTTTATTTTTGTTAGCGTAATATACTTAACTAATTCCGACCTAAAAGGTCTCATTAATGGATATTGAATCTTTAAAAAATAAAAAAATCGCCCTGGTTCTCTCTGGAGGAGTTATTAAGGCCGGTGCCTGGCATATGGGCGTTTCCCTGGCGCTAGAGGACCTAGGGCTTCATTTCAAATCCAATGAATCTATTGCAGGCGAAGGCCCTGAGATCTCCACCTATGTGGGCTCTAGCGCTGGCTCTTTTGTTAATTTATACCTGGCAGCAGGGATTAGGCCCCACCAGGTTATCGAATCTTTTCTGGATAGAAAAAATAGTGCCATCAAACCCCTTAGCTATAAGGATTTGGTCAGCTTTAAACGGCCTAAAAAGGTTTCTCCCCCTAAAAACTTTGATCCCATGAGAGAGTCACCCCTAATAATTAGAACCCTGCTTAGGCCCTTGCTTAAAATTTCTGGACTCTTTAGCACTGATGGACTGTGCAACTATCTTAAAGAAAATGTGATCACCTCTAATATTTATGAAGACTATAAGGCCGACCTCTTTACCGTTGCCACTCATCTTGATCATTCAAAAAAGGTTATTTTTGGAAAATATAAATATCCAACCCCAGGACACGACTCCACAGCGGTTTATGAAACAGGTTTTCCGTTAGCTGAAACGGTTGCGGCCAGTATGAGTGTTCCTTTTCTCTACAGTCCCTACCCTTTGAAAAATCCAAATACGGGAAGGATTGAATACTATATCGATGGAGAGATCAGAGAAACCCTCTCCACCCATGTGGCGCTAGATAATGGATGCGACGTGATCATAAGCTCATGGACTCATACTCCCTATCATTTCCAGGAAGAAATTGGCTCACTGGTAAATTATGGAATTCCCACCATCAGTGTGCAGGCCATCCACCTAATGATTGAAAAAAAGATCGTTGCCGCTAGTTCTAAGAGAAAGATGGCCAAGGATGTGGTGGATACTCTAAATTATTTTTTAAAAGATCATAAATTTGACGATAAACTGCGAAAAGATATCGTGGGAACCATTGAACGGAAAATGGATTATAAACCAAATGTTAAATATATCAATATCTTTCCTGATCCGGAAAACTATAAAATCTTTTTTAAAAATTCCTTTAGTTTAAACCCCGGACATGCCACAGAAATCGTCAGTGCGGGCTATAAAAAAACCATGCACGTTTTTAAGCAGAAGCTTTAACCTTTCCTTCGGTAAGATTGTTATAAAAGCGCTGAGTGGGATAGGCAAAATCGATACTCGGGTTACCAGCGAATTCGGTTAAGACTTCTTCCCATATGGCCGTTCTCATCTTTCTTTTTATTCTTGGCTCGACCATATATTTTAGACTTATTTCTATTCCGCAATCTTTTATGGTGGTATTTACCACCGGAGAAAAATCTTTAAAGGAAAAAAATAAATGCTTGGAGGCCCTTTTAAAATGATTAATCTCTTGCTCTGAATATTTTTTAGAAAATTTTTCGCCTATTTTTTCAAAGATTTCCTTGGCAATTTTCCAGTCCGATTCAAAGGTAACCTGAGTCTTTAAATGATCCCAGATAAAGGGGAATGATTTATCGTAATTGGCCAAGCTTTTAGTAAACACTACACTATTTGGAACATTTATAATCCTTCCTGTATGGACCTCAGCATTTGCTCCCTTTCCAATTTCTAAAAGACTAATTTGGAAGGCCCCAACATCAATTACATCCCCTTTAACATCTCCTACTTCAATCCTCTCTCCCACATCAAATGGTTTTACCCAAAATATAAACATCCATCCTGCCAGATTTACCAGCGGATCCTTTAAGGCGATGGCGATACCGGCCGAAACCAACCCGAAAAAAGTTGCTAGGGATTGAATCCCATGAAACCAAATTCTACCTACGAGTATTAGTAGAAATAACCAAAAAATATAATTGGTGGATTTTTGAAAACGATAAAAGGTCTGTTGATTTTTAAATCTTTTATCCGCAATCCTAACTATCACAAAGCGAATAATAATTAAGACCAAAACTATAAGGAGCGATTTTAAAATATTTACCTGATACTGAGGCGTAATAAAGAGGGTTTCCTCAACATATTTTGAAACTAATTTTAAATTAATACCTCTCAATACTGCTCCACTAAATAAGTGCTATCGGAGCAATAGCTTTGAAAATAGTCTTTAGAGCCATCTTCATAGGAGATTTCTCCATTAACAAGACCTTGAAAGTTTCCATAGATGAATGCCTTCTCTGTTAGATCATTTATCTCTTCACTGAACTTGCCATCACTTCCAAGGAAATATATTTCAATATTTAATGTATCATATTCAGATTCACCCATTGCCTTAAAATCAATCACCGGCATACTCATATTGATCTGCACGATACATTGCTTGTAGAGACTTTCTATATTGAAAAAATCCAAGACAGAATCCATGAAGCCTGAGTTGGGAACTTCAATTTTTTTCTTAAATAAGTTACCCAGATAGATCTCATTTCCTCCAAAACCTAGGGAGTAATACTTCCTTGCACCTTTTATGGTGGCCGGGTGATAGAATTCATAGGTATTAATCCCAATATTTCTGGCAGTGAAATCCGTATTGAAAACGCTAAAGCTTGATCCTGGAATGTTTAATTCCGTTTCAACTTTTCCCAGCAGTTTCTTCTCAAAAAGATCAATTCTTTCTACTCCGCCAGAGAGAAGATCAATATAATCGAAGAAAACCTCATTCTCCGTTACGTGAATAATCTTTTGGGCAATTTCTTTTTTCTTATTTAAGACCTTTAAAAGCACGTTACCCGTGGGAACACCCACATAAAAGACAAAACTCTCTACTCCCTCATCCACTACTTTTAATTTGTCATCTAAATATATTTTGGCCTCATAGTTTGCATCAATATCAACACTCACAACTGATTCATCAAGATTTAGCAGGATAAATCCACCTAGGCCTTTTAAGTTTTCTTTTTGCAGGAAATCTTCTAGCGCGTCTACTCTCAAAAGGGGAAGTAAAAACCTGCTTTTTCCCTGTCTTAGGGGAAGATCAATTTTAGTCCTTACATAATTTCTTTTAACCACTCCCCCTCTTAAAATTCCCTGAGGTGAGTTCAAATGCTTTTCAATATCTATATATCCATCACCCGTTTCCGGGAAGACATCTCTTTCATCAAAGCTTGGAAGAAATTCGAAATTATAGACAACGTCTCCAATCTTTTTCCCCATTTCTCCTTCATAGGCATAGATCCTTATCCTAGTGTTTGCCTTAATATTTTTTGGCCCTTTACCCATGCTCTCAAGTGCCTTAAGATAATCCATCATCTGCCCAGGCGGCATCACCGGTGGTGCCTTTTGGACTCTCTTAATTGCCAGGTCAACATTGGAAGAGATATTTTTATTATCAATAAGGGCAGTTAAATCACTCTTTGGATCTTTCTTTTTAGCAGGTGGTGCTTTTTTACCATATTCATAAAAGATGAGTTCATCTGCAGCTATTTCCGCGGCCTGGATGGTTTTAACCATATCCCCTACAACATCTTCCTCATCATTGATCTGATGTTTAGCGGGGACATTGTTTTTATTAACTTGGCCTAAATATGTGGGGTAAACTTTTTGATCGGGGAGATCAACATCGAGCCCATACATTTCGATTAGCTTATTGAGTTCCTTCCCCTGGGGTAGCAACTCATCGAGTGCAAAGGCGTTAAAAGTAAAAAGTCCTGTCATAACAATAATTTTTAGTTTCATACTTAAAATTTTGACAGATGTATTTTGAGGATCAAGAAGGGATAAAGTTACCCTAACCCGAGTAATTGGATAGGGTAATTATTGAATCTTGCCTTTATAGGTTTCACCGAGGTGAATCCTAAGCCTGGCACGTTCTACTTTTTGGGTCGCTTCTTCAAATTCATAAGGAGATAGGCTCTCAGTCTTTAAAAGATTTTGTGCGTTAGTAAGAGAGGCCATGGCACGATCAACATCGATATTTGAGGCCTCGTTCCCCACCTGAGTAAGGATTACTACCTTGTGCTTCATCACCTTGCAGATCCCTTCCGTAACGACAAAAGATCGATCTGGTTCATCAGGGCCACCAAAAATGGTTAATGGCCCAATATCAAGTTTGGTCACTAAATGGGTGTGATCTCTTAAAATATTAATCTCTCCGGAAGAAGTCGGAACCAACAGAGAATCCGCTGGAAGATTTTTGGCCAAAACCTTATAGGGAGTTAATACATCTACTGAAAAGTGGGCCATAAAAGTTCCTTATAGTTCTTTTGCCTTGGCAAAAACCATATCGAGGTTACCAACTAGGTAGAAGGCCTGCTCTGGAATATCGTCACATTCACCATTTAAGATCGCTTTAAATGCGGAGATGGTATCTTCGATCTTAACAAATTGACCTTTAAGTCCAGTAAACTGCTCAGCGACGGTAAATGGTTGAGAAAGAAATTTCTGTACCTTTCTCGCTCTACCAACAATTAGCTTATCTTCTTCTGAGAGTTCATCCATACCTAAAATGGCAATGATATCTTGAAGTTCTTTATACTTTTGCAAAATCGCCTGAACTCCCCTTGCCGTATTATAGTGCTCATCGCCTAGAATATCCGGAGATAAAATAGTCGATGAAGATGTTAGAGGATCAACCGCTGGATAAATGCCAAGCTCGGAAATCGCTCGTGATAGCTCTGTTGTAGCATCAAGGTGAGCAAAGGTTGTAGCAGGAGCTGGATCGGTATAATCATCGGCCGGAACATAAACTGCTTGAACCGAAGTAATAGATCCATCTTTAGTTGAGGTAATACGCTCTTGCATAGCACCCATCTCAGTACCAAGAGTTGGTTGATAACCAACGGCAGAAGGAATACGTCCTAGAAGGGCGGAAACTTCAGACCCTGCTTGGGTAAATCTAAAAATATTATCGATAAAGAAAAGAACATCTTGATGTTCTTCATCTCTAAAGTATTCTGCAATTGAAAGACCTGTTAGGGCAACTCTCGCTCTCGCCCCTGGGGGCTCATTCATCTGTCCGTAAACCAGCGAAGTTTTCTCAATAACTCCGGACTCTTTCATTTCATGGTAAAGGTCGTTTCCTTCTCTGGTTCTCTCACCAACTCCAGCAAATACTGAATACCCCGAGTGGTGGGTGGCGATGTTGTTGATCAGTTCCATAATAAGAACGGTCTTACCAACCCCGGCACCGCCAAACAGTCCAATCTTTCCACCTTTAAGATAAGGGGCCAAAAGATCGATAACTTTAATACCGGTAAATAATGGTTCTTGTTTTGTCGATTGATCTTCAAAAGAAGGAGGCGCTCTGTGAATTGAATATTTCTTTTCAGCATTAACCGGGCCTGCTTCATCAACTGGCTCACCGATAACATTTAAAATTCTGCCAAGTGTTGCTTTGCCAACAGGAGTCTGAATAGGAAGTCCGGTATCCTTCACCTTAAGTCCTCTGGAGAGACCTTCTGTTGTATCCATCGCGATACAACGAACAACGTTGTCACCTAAATGCTGAGAAACCTCAACGACCAAGTTCCATTCCTTATCGTCAATGGCCTTATTGGTGAGTCTTAGGGCGTTGTTAATCTCTGGTAAGTGTCCTCTTTCAAATTCCACGTCAATAACGGGGCCCATTACCTGTTTTACTATTCCAAAAGTATTCTCTGACATATCAATCAGCTCCTTAAGCATTTAGAGATTCGGCACCGGATATAACCTCGATTAGTTCAGTTGTAATCGCTGCCTGTCTCAATTTATTCATTTTTAAAGTTAGTTTTTTAATAATATCGTTACAGTTTTTAGCGGCATTATCCATCGCGGCCATTCTTGAACCATGCTCTGATGCATTAGCATCAAGTAGTGAAGCATATAAAATCTCTATATAGGCCTCGGGGATGAGTTCATCTAATAATTCCTCTACGCCTGGTTCATATTTAAAATCGAAAGGAAATTCTTTTTTAAGTTCCTTAGCGGCCTTTTTATCAAGGGTCATTGGAAGAATTTTTTTGAAAGTAGAATCGAAACTGATTACCGAATTAAAATGATTATAGGCCACATAAATTTTGCCTACTTCACCTGCAACAAAAAGATCTGCTAGCTCTTTTCCAACTTCACTCATCTCTTTAAAAGTCGGCTCTGATTTTTCAAAGCTGTATTGTTTTGTTACTTCCACATCTTTATAGATAATCTCTTTTACCTTTTTCCCTATAAAGTAAACGCTGAATTTTTCTTCAGGATTATTAGTCAGAAAAGATTTAACTTCTTTTGCGAGCTGTGAGTTGTAACCTCCACAAAGACCTTTATCGGATGAAATCACCAAAAGAGCTGATTTGTGATTCTCATGATTATCTTTCAAATAATCATGAGAATACTCCTGAACCAGAGCGGAAACATCACGTAGAGTGCTTTCCAACTCTTTGGCATAGGGTCTGGCATTTAGTATCAATTGTTGGGCCTTGGCCAACTTGGCCGCAGAAACCAGCTTCATCGCACTGGTTATCTTATAAGTACCCTTGGTACTTTTTATCTTTTTCTTAAGGTCCTTTATATTGGCCATTGCTAAGTTTCCTTAAAACTTTTTTGTTTCCATGAAAGAAGTTAAAATTTCATTTAACCTTTCATCATTTTCATCATTAATCACATTTTGCGTTTTTAGTTCATTATAAAGCTCTGAGTGACGTGACTTAATATGATCAACAAGATCAGTTGCAACTTCGTTAATTTTATTAACTGGTACCTCATCAAGATAACCTTTAGTGGCAGCATAAAGTTGTAGCACTTGGTCCGTAACTTCCATTGGATCAAATTGTCCTTGTTTAAGAAGCTCTACCAGTCTCTCTCCTCTGTTTAGTTGTCTTTGCGTGGCCTCATCAAGATCAGATCCAAAGGCGGCAAAGGCGGCCAGCTCTCTATATTGAGCAAGATCCAACCTTAGGGTACCTGCAATTTTTTTCATCATCTTCACCTGGGCCGATCCACCAACCCGGGAAACAGAGAGACCAACATTTACCGCAGGTCTGATACCAGCGTTAAAAAGGTCAGACTCGAGAAAGATCTGTCCATCAGTAA
>SMWT01000048.1 GCA_004356615.1 Deltaproteobacteria bacterium
GATAGTCTAAGTAGTTGAAAATAGATAAGACCATTGAAGAAGATTACATCAAAAGTACATTTTAATCAAATTATTTATTTATTTTTAGTTTATTTTTTTCCCAATTGCCTTTAAAACTTAATACATAACTCAACCCATAAAGGAGATTGGAATGAAAAAATTATTAACCATTACCTTACTACTTGGACTTAGCTCAGTTGCCTTTGCGGCCCCACATCACGGTGGTGGACGAAGAGGAATGGGCCCAGGTCACCATGGTAAGAAATTTGCCAAGGTAGTAGTTAAAGGGCAAAAAGCTCAGGCCATTTTTGAAGCACTAAACGCTGACATCGTTATTAAAGATCGTCCTCAGTTTACCGTGGAAGTTAAGAAAGTTGGATCTCTAAGATGTGCTCAACTCACCAAAAAAGAAGACACAAGCGTGGTTAAATACAGATGTGTTCTTAGAGGAAAAAGAGGGCCAAGAGGACACCATAGACGTGGTGGAAGACGAGGTATGAGAAGAAATCACTAGAATTTCTTACAATTGGCCAAAGACCCCTTGTCTTTGGCCAACTTGGCTTGCACCTAATGCGGATTTGATCTAAAACTAATTCACTGGAGGGATCACATGAAGTACCTAATCTTTGCCTTTATACTCACGTCTTTTAAGGCCTATAGTTTTGAAGGGATTTTTAACATCCCGGATTTAGAACTTCCCTCCATCAGTGACTTTTCCCATATTTCAGACCCTGATGATGAGATCGGCGGAGGCTGGATCGGCAACGGTGGAGACTTCTACCAAACTTCACAAAACATATGGTTCCTAGGATCTGAGACCATCAATTACTGTATTGAAAGCTCTAAGGATTATCCTCTCTCGGAAAGTGAATTAAGACTCTTGGTGAAAGAATCTATTGGGGATTGGAAGGCCTTCTTTAAAAAATATGGGCTTGACGTTAAAAAGATCGCCGGAGATTTTAAACGGCCCAGGTTCAATTTTTTAAACTTTGTGGATGGAAAAAACCGGGGAATAAATCTCTACTTTAAATATAATTGTAAAAACGCTAAATTAACTTTTTTCTTTGGTAGGGAAAATAAACTAATCACTACTTACAAAAAATTGGCGACAGAACATCCATTTGGTTTGGCCATCAGAAAGTCATACAATCATAAGAGTTTTATAAATCAAGGTGTGGTTTGGATAGCAAACTTTTCCGAGAAACGGGAAAAGATAAAGCATACACTGCTTCATGAGCTGGGCCATATTTTAGGTATGAAACACAATTCAGTTTTTGTCATGGAGGAGAACTTAGGTGAGTTTCTTTCCAAAGATAATAAATTTCGCAGTAACTTTTTAGGACAAATTGAAACAGATTCCTGGTGGTATAGAATCCTAAAAGATAAACCACTTATCTTGTCTTCAAGAAGAGGCCGCAGGCCGCATATGTTGGTGGCCTGCCCAGATGTTACTTTTAAAAACAACAACCGTCTGCCAAGGTCTGTGCTTAAGATGTTTAAGTTAGGCCCCAACGATTGTCACCGCATCTCTCTTACCCTCATAGGTTCAAGTGGAAGGCGAAATATTAAAAAACGATATGAGCTTAAGATTGAAGAGCTTGTTTCTGGAAAACTTTTTACCATGAATGGAGTTTTCTCACCTTCTAAGGGAGTAAGACCCCATTTAAGCGGGCCTGGAGTATTTACTCAGTTTAAAGCTGGAAATCGTTTGGTTTGGAAACGACTGACCTTAGATAAAAATCTTCCTGATTTTCCCAAAACTGGGGTTTTCTCGTATAGAAATGTAAACTTTGCCACCAAAATGACATCCCACAAGGGAGTCGTCATTGAAATGTATTTACCGATGGTGAATAGGTGGTGGACCTTAAAAACAGTTTTCAACCGTTAGGTTTTTCAATCCACTTTCTAGTTGATCACCATCAAAGAACTTAAGGTTTCGGCCTAAGAAAAAGGCGAAGAGGCAAAAACCCATCTTTACCCAGGACGGGTTTCCTACCAGAGCTATAACTAGAAAATAGCGCCAATTACGGATGCCTAAGAGGAAAT
Organism: Deltaproteobacteria bacterium; assembly: GCA_004356615.1. Lineage (GTDB taxonomy): Bacteria > Bdellovibrionota > Bacteriovoracia > Bacteriovoracales > Bacteriovoracaceae > SMWT01. The sequence goes on from SMWT01000048.1 coordinate 2,047, forward strand.
CATCCCAAAGGGCCATGCCGGCCCAACCTTCAAAATCCTTATCAAAAATTAAAACGAGGTGAATTTTCCCAAACTTCTTTTTTAATATTTCAACTTTAGGCGTTATGAAATTCTGATAATCACGATGCGTTAGGGTTCCATTCGCTTTTAAAAATAATTTACGCCCAGGACTTATCGGCAATATCTCAAACATAAAATATCCCCCTCTTTTTTGAAAATATTAGTCCCTTATAAAGCATGGCGCAATTTTTTTATATAGACAGGACATAAATCAGGCCTTACTTTGCAATTAATATTTCATTTTTCCGATATATAAAATTTATAAAATGATGTTAAGCGAAACAGAAATAAAAGAACTTAGAATTTTTGAAGATTTTTTAAACTCTATTGGGTTTAAAAGATTGGAGGGGACGGTATTTGGACTTTTAGTTTTATCCGATACCCCTTTAACTTCAGAAGAAATTGCCAAGACTTTAAACTTAAGTCAAAGTGCCACTAGTACTTCCTTAAAGACTCTGGCCCACTATGGTGCAATTGAAACTAGAGAAGGCCGTGAGAATAGGGCCAAGTTACATACCGCCAAGGACGATAGCCTCTCTATTGTCGCCTCCATCTTTAGAAAACGGGATCAGGAAAAAATAATAGGCCTTAAAAAAGCGGCCGAAAGATTATTAAAAACAAAATCTAATCCAGATGCCCCTAGCTATAAAAGATTAAAATCAATTATTTCAACTTCAGAAATTGCTGAATCTGTAATGAACTTTATATTTGGTTTAGCTGAAAGAGATATTCCAGAACAATATCCGCAAATTATAAAACGGCTTCCAAAGGCCTTTGATCTAATCACTAAAAGTGTTGAGCCGGTAGATATTTTAACTAACTCGGTTAAAAACTTCATTAGTTCTCGGTCTTGGCCCAAGTCAAAAGAGGATCTACGATGAAAAGCAGAATCGTCATTACCGGTATAGGACTCACGTCTCCCCTGGGAAATGATTTAAATACTTATCGCAAAAACCTTTTAGAGGGCAATTGTGGTATTACTCATATCGAGCTCCCTCATATAGGAAAGGTGGCAGCAGGGCTTTGCGATTTTGATGAGCGCAGACACCAATCCAGAAAAATGAGAAAAAGGGGAACCAGGGCCGGTGCCATCTCAATTTATTGTGCCAATGAGGCACTGCTTGATTCTAATGTGGAATTAAGTGGAGTTGATAAATCCCGTATCGGAATTTATCTCGGGATTACCGAACATGGAAATGTTGAAACGGAAAATGAAGTCTCTGCCCTTTACCAAAATGATTTAGATCTAGGCCTTTGGTCTCACCATCACAACCCAAGAACGGTATCTAACTCTCCCGCCGGGGAAGTCAGTTTAAATCTTGGAATAACCGGGCCTACATATACCATTGGGGCCGCCTGTGCTGCTGGAAACTTAGGACTTATTCACGGCATGCAGATGATTCAGTTAGGTGAAGTAGATATGGCCTTAGCTGGAGGAGTTTCTGAAAGCACTGCGACCTTTGGTATCTTTGCCGCATTTGCGGCCCAAAATGCACTTGGAAATCATCCGGATCCTCACGAGGCAACCAAACCTTTAGATATAAATAGAAAAGGAATCGTGGTTTCTGAAGGTGGTTGTATTTATACCCTCGAAAGGTTGGAAGACGCTAAGGCCCGCGGAGCAAAAATTTATGGGGAGATAGTGGGCCATCATATAAACTCTGATGCCTCAGACTTTGTTCTTCCAAATAAAGAGAGACAAAAAGAGTGTATTGTAAAAGCGCTTAAAAAAGCAGGACTTAAAGCAAATGATATGGATATCGTAAATCTCCATGCTACTGGAACCGTTCAAGGTGATATCCAGGAAATTGAATCTGTCCGCGATATCTTTGATGAGTGCCAAAACACTCACATCAATTTCACCAAAGGATTTATAGGACATACCATGGGTGCTGCCGGTGCTTTAGAGCTGGCGGGAAATATTCCCAGTTTCTTTGATGGATATGTTCACCCTGCAAAAAAAATAGAAAATCTAGATCCTAAATGCCAATTAAAAAATCTGGTACAGGAAAAAATTAAAAAGTCCTGTAAATACATTCTAAATAATTCATTTGGAATGCTCGGAATTAACTCAGTACTTATAATTAAAAGGAGCGAAATATGAACCCCCAAGAAGTTAGAACATCAGTGGTTGAAATCATTGCCGATATTGCCCTAGATGAAGACACATCAAATCTTAAAGATGACGTGTCCCTTAGAGATCAACTAGATCTTGATTCCATGGATTTTTTAGATATCGTTATGGAGCTTAAAAAACGTCACAAGATTGAGGTTCCTCAAGAGGATTTTCCAAGACTTGCCACACTTGGTTCTTGTGTCGAGTACTTGACGCCAAAATTTATCCACTAAGTGGTTCAAAAGTATGATTGTCTCATTATTGGGGCAGGAATGTCAGGCCTTGCAGCAGGGATTCGCTTGGGAATGTTTGGAAAAAAAGTATGTATTCTAGAAAAGCATACAATTCCCGGTGGCCTTAACTCCTACTATAAAAGAAAGTCTTATCTCCTCGATGTAGGCCTGCATGCGCTTACAAACTTTTCTGCCAAAGGGGAGCGAAAAGGGCCTTTGCCTAAAATTTTTCGTCAACTACGTATTCCCTACGACAAATTTAGGCTCTCCGAGCAGATTGAATCAAAAATTATTTTTCCCGAACATCAGCTCACCTTTACCAATAATATTGAAAGGCTGATCTCTGAGATTCACCAAAGTTTCCCTCACGAAACTGATGGATTTATTAAGCTCATAGAAATGATCAAAACATACGACGCCCTATCTCTAAATGATGGATATCTAAGCGCTAAACAGGTGGTTGGAGAATTTATAAAGGATCCCATTTTAAAAGAGATGCTGTTCACTGCCCCTTTGATTTATGGCAGTGCCTGGGAAAATGACATGGATTTTTCCCAATTCGTTATTATGTTTGAAAGTTTATATCTTGAGGGACTTTCCAGGCCATTTGGTGGGGTTAGAACTATTATTAGCTCCCTTGAAGAGAAACTTAATTCCCACAACGTTGATATACGTTATAGATCCGGGGTTAAAAGAATTATTACCGAAGGTGTTAAGGCAGTTGGAGTGGAGCTTTTAAATGGCGAAATTCTTAAAAGTGAAAACATTCTGTCCTCCGCCGGACTTCCTGAGACCATGAACCTAGTTGAAGGTATCGCGCCTGAGTTTAAAACTGGTGGTCTCTCTTTTACCGAGTCCATTTTAATCTTTAAAGATAAACCCAAAAGCTTTGAAGCGGAATCAACGCTCATTTTTTATAACAACGATAAGGTTTATAAATATCAAAGACCGGATACACTAGTAGATTTCAGTAGTGCTGTGGTCTGTTTTCCTAATAACTTTGAAAAAGATGACCTAAAAGAGGGAATGATAAGAATTACTAATATTGCCAACTTTAAAAAGTGGGACATGCTGGATAGAAAAACCTACCTGGCAGAGAAAGAAAATGTTTATCAAAAAGCAGTTGGCCTGATTAAAAAGCTCTATCCAAAATTCGACCAAGAAATACTTTATAAAGACGTCTTCACACCTAAAACGGTTAAAAAATTTACCGGCCATTTTGACGGAGCGGTATATGGATCAACTGAAAAGAGAAAAGATGGGACCACCCCCTTTAAAAATTTATATATCTGTGGAACGGATCAAGGGTTTCTAGGAATTGTGGGCTCCATGCTCAGTGGTATTTCCATGGCCAATTTACATGTGCTGATGGGAGATAAATAGTGAAATTCAACAAAGTTAAAATGCATTCTCTTTGCTACCACCTGCCTGAAAAAAGCATGAGCTCAAGTGAAATCGAAAACCAGTTAAGTGATGTCTATGAACGACTAATGATGTCTCCAGGAAGACTGGAAATGATGACGGGGATTAAAGAGCGGCGTTTCTGGGATAAAGGCACCAGCCCAGGCCTTATGGCCTCCATTGCGGGAAGAAAAAGCTTGGAAAAGGCCGATATCAGTCCAAAAGATGTGGATCTTTTAATTTTCTCATCAGTTTGTCGCGATTTTTTAGAACCGGCCACGGCCTCAGTAGTTCATTATGAATTAGGGCTTCCTTCAACTTGTCAATTTTTTGATCTATCCAATGCTTGCTTGGGAGTACTAAGTGCCATGATCATGGCCGCCAATATGATTGAAAGTGGATCCATCAGATGTGCCTTAATTGTTTCTGGAGAAAACTCAGGGCCCTTACTCGCTGAAACGCTAGATTATGTAAAGAATAATCCAGAAATAAAAAGAAAAGAAATAAAGAAATTATTTGCTAACTTCACCATCGGCTCTGCTGCTGTCGGACTGATTTTAACCGCGAAGGATTTTTACCCTTGGGGCCTTACACTTCTTGGAGGCGCCTCTTTAAGTGATTCAAGCGCCCATACTCTTTGTCAGGGCACAGGAAATGTGAACTCCCTCATGATGCAAACGGATAGTGAGAAGATGATGAGAGCGGGAATCAAGCTTGCAGTAAACACCTGGGAAAGAACAAAAACTGTGCTGGGATGGAGTAATCACACTCCAGACTGGGTGGTTGGGCATCAAGTTGGCAAGGCACACGAAGCGGAGCTTCTCGGTAATTTAAACTTAACAGGTATTAATACATTTACCACCTTTGAAAACTTTGGAAATACCGGTTCTGCGGCCCTTCCTCTAACCCTTGCAAAACTAATTGATGCCAAAAAGCTAAGCTCAGGGCAAAATCTGGCGATGCTTGGAATCGGGTCCGGACTTAGTTCCATTATGTTGGGGGCAATATGCTAAAAGGTTATCCCTTTAAATCAAACTTTTTTAATACTCGAGATGGCCATAAGCTGCACTTTGTTGATGAAGGTGTTGGAAAACCTATGCTTATGATTCATGGAAATCCCACCTGGTCATTTTATTATAGAAATTTTATTAAGGAGTTCTCTAAGTCTAACCGGGCCATAGCTCTTGATAATATAGGTTGTGGACTCTCAGATAAACCACAAGATTATGATTACTGTTTAAAAAACCACATTGATAATCTCTGCCAGTTAGTTGAAAAGATGGATTTATTTGATATTACCCTGGTTGTTCATGACTGGGGAGGGCCAATCGGCCTTGGCATGGCGGTTCGTTATCCAGAGAGAATTAAAAAAATAGTTATTCTAAATACAGCGGCCTTTAACTCTAAAGATATTCCAATTCGGATCGCTCTTTGTAAAACACCTATAATTGGCGACATTCTTATTAGGGCCTTTAATGGTTTTGCCTATCCTGCGACTATTATGGCGGTAAAAAAGAAAATGGCGCCAGAAATTAGAAAAGGTTACCTCCTACCCTATAAGGATTATAAAACCAGGGTTGCGGTTAACTCCTTTGTTAAAGATATACCACTAACTCCTAGGCATAAGACCTATCCGGTAATGAATGAAATTGAGCAGGGGCTAAAAAAACTAACTTGCCCCAAACTAATTCTTTGGGGAGAAAAAGACTTTTGTTTCAACATGAAGTTTTTTAATCGCTTTAGAGAAATATTCCCCAAGGCAAAATACGTTACTTATCCTAATGCCGGACACTACGTGATAGAAGATGCCAGAGATGAGACGATCTCCGAAATTAAGGAATTTTTGGGATGAATATAGCTAACTGTCTTACAAAAAATGCTGAATTGTTTCCACATAGAGTTGCCGTTGAAGCACCAACGTTTAGGGGTTACAACTCCCTTACTTTTAAAGAACTTGAAGAACTCTCCAATAGTTACGCCAACGGACTTAGGGGTCTTGGTCTAAACAAGGGAGACAAGGCGCTCTTATTTGTAAAACCCTGCCTGGATTTTTCAGCGCTCACTTTTGCCCTATATAAAATAGGTGCGGTTCCTATTTTCATCGACCCAGGAATGGGAAAGGAAAATCTTTTAAACTCCATTAAACAAATTAAACCCAAGGCGCTAATTGGTATCCCCAAGGTACATCTGGCCAAATGGTTGTATAAGGATTTTTTCAAAACTATTAAGATCTCTGTCACTACCGGGTTTTTTAAACTTGGTTCGATGAAAACCTTAAGAGATATCAGAAAAGACAAGAATTTTGTTTGTGTAGAAACAGGCCCTCAAGATATGGCCGCAATTCTTTTCACCTCCGGAGGAACGGGAATCCCCAAAGGCGTCAACTACACCCACAAAGTATTTAATGCTCAATTAAAGCTGCTAGAAGAAATGTTTACCCTTACTCCAGATGATATTGATATGCCTGGTTTTCCCTTATTCTCTTTATTTACCATTGGCATAGGGATGAAATCGGTGATTCCTTCAATGGACGCGGCAAAACCAAGTTCATGCAATCCAAAAGTTTTGGTGAGTCAAATCAAAGATAAAAAAGTTACCTTTGCCGCCGGATCACCGGCCATTTGGGAAAGGGTGGCCGATTATTGTGTAAAAAATAAGATCACTCTCCCCTCTGTTAAAAGACTTGTTATGTTTGGAGCGCCGGTTTCTGTTGAACTACACGAGAAGTTTTCTGGAGTTTTAACCGGCGGTACGACTTACACACCTTACGGGGCGACAGAATCGCTTCCGGTTTCAAGTATATCCGGAAAAGAGATCCTAGAGAGAACCGGAGTATTAACCCAGAGTGGCTCAGGGGTTTGTGTAGGAAAGATTGCTCCAAGAGTGAGCGTTAAAATTGTTGAAATTTCAGATAATGTTTTAAGTAGTATTAAAGAAGTAGCACCAGGTGTCGTGGGAGAGATTATCGTCTCAGGTGATATTGTCACTAAAAGCTATCAAGACATGCCGGAAGAAACCAAGAAATCCAAGATATATGATGGAGATAAAATTTGGCATCGAATTGGCGACCTTGGTTATTTTGATGAAGATAATTATTTATGGTTTTGCGGTAGAAAGGCCCACCGAGTAAACGATTTATTTCCCTCTCAATGTGAGGCAATTTTCAATACCCACCAAGAGGTTAAAAGGTCTGCATTAATTGGACCTAATAATAAACCGGCAATTGTTATTGAAAGAGTTGATGGCAAACTATTAAAAGGAAATGAGAAGAAAATATTTGAGCAAGAATTAAAAGAATTGGCGGATAAGTTTTCTCATACCAAAGAGATTGAGACCTTTTACCATAAAAGAAATTTTCCCGTAGA
>SMWT01000049.1 GCA_004356615.1 Deltaproteobacteria bacterium
ACGGGAAATACTTTTAGTACCAGGAATTAGAAAGGTAATTATTGGGGGTGCGCAAAAAGAAGTCATATACGTTGAAGTATCAAGGGCCAAACTTAAAAACCTAGGGATTTCAGTTGATAAGTTATCAAGTCTTTTTGTGGACCATAACTTTGTCTCTCCTGTAGGGCAATTTAATGTGGGGGATGAATATTTAAGATCTAATATTACAGGAAAATTTAGTTCTGTGGAGGATATAAAAAATATCTTAGTTAACAGTAGTAAGGGAAAACTAATCTTTCTAAAAGATATAGCTACCGTGAAAAGAACCTACGCAGAACCTTTTCAACACAGGTACTACGTAGATGGAAAAGCGGCCTTAACTTTGGCCATCTCTGCCGATACCTCAAAAAATATTTTAAAAACCGGAGAGAGTTTAAAAGAGCTCATGAAAACGCTTATTTTGCAAAAACCTCCTGGTATGAAAATCCGAAAAATTTATAACCAGGCAGAAGCGGTAGAGGGCTCTATCAAAAGCTTCGTAGTGAATCTAGTTGAAGCGGTTGTCATCGTGGTACTAGTCCTTCTTATATTTATGGGCTGGAAAAGTGGGGTCATTATTGGGGGAGTTTTATTTCTGATCATGATGGCCACGGCAATTATAATGGATATGTATGCCATTTCCCTGCAACGGATTTCTCTGGGGGCACTCATTATTGCTCTGGGAATGCTGGTGGATAATGCCATTGTGGTGGCGGAAGGAATGCTCATTAAAATTGAGAAGGGTGCGGATAAAGTGAAATCTGCCTTAGAGGTCATTAATCAAACTAAATGGTCACTGCTTGGTACCACCATCATAGCCATTATGGCCTTTGCTCCCATAGGGCTCTCAGATCACTCCACGGGAGAGTATTGTAATACGCTCTTTTGGGTTATTTTAATTTCCCTCTTACTCAGTTGGGTTTTTGCCATCACCGTCACCCCCATGCTGGCAACGATGCTTTATACCAAAAAAATACTCAAGAAAGGTGAAAGTTCGGACCCTTATGACAATGTTTTTTTTAAAAATTATAAGTCTCTTTTAACCAGATGTTTAAAATATAGAACTCAGACTCTTGCATTAATGGTGGGTCTGTTGATTTTGGCCATTTTTGGTTTTACTCAAACTAAGAAAATGTTTTTTCCCGATTCTACCACGCCTCTTTTTATGTTGGATTATTACCGTCAAGAGGGCACAGATATTAGAGCAATGGAAAAGGATGCACTTGAAATCACCAAAATTATTAAAAAGTTTGAAGGTGTGACGAATGTTTCCGTGAGCCTGGGCCAGGGCTATGAAAGGTTTATGTTGACCTACACACCAGAAACCCCCAATAAGTCTTACGCGCAATTTCTAATTGAGGTTGATGATTATAATAAAATTTCAGGACTAGTAGACAAAATCTTAAACAAATTAAATCCAGCTTATCCTGAGGCGCAAATGAAGGTTAAGCAAATTGCCTTAGGCCCTACCGAGAAAGCGAAAATCATGGCCAGATTTTCCGGGAGAGATCCTGATAAGCTTAGAGATTTAGCGAATAAGGCGATGGATGTTTTAAAGGGCCATCCCAATGCCTTCGGGATAAGGACTGATTGGCGGGATAAGGTCAAAAATTTAAAAGTGGAATATTCCCAGGAGAAGGCCAGACTAACTGGTGTTTCCAGAAAAAATGTAAAAGACGCCTTTTTAATAAATTTTACGGGTAAAGAGGTTGGGTTGTACCGGGAAGGGATTCATCTTTTGCCCATAGTTTTAAGAGCACCTGAGGCCGAGCGTCTAGATGTGGCAAACTCAGAGGACATTCAAGTGTGGAGTCCTACCAATAGCACGTACATACCAATTAACCAGGTAGTTAAAAAGATCTCCACTGGTTGGGACAATAATATCGTAGGGAGAAGGAATAGAAAAAAAACAATTCAGGTATTAGCTGATCCAAGAGTTGGGCTTTCAAGTGAAATTTTTAATGAAATAAGGCCGCTTATTGAAAAAATTCCATTACCAACAGGTTATGAACTAGAATGGGGAGGAGATTATGAAAGCTCAAAAGATGGTGGCGCAGCGGTTTTTGGTGCCCTTCCGGCCGGCTTTTTTCTGATGTTTTTAATTTCTATTTTGCTTTTTCGAGATCTCAGACAACCAGTTGTTATCTGGCTCACGGTTCCTCTGGCGATTATCGGAGTTACATTTGGTCTTTTGCTCACCAATACACCTTTTGGTTTTATGTCCCTTTTAGGGATGCTTGCCCTTTCAGGAATGCTGCTTAAAAATGCCATTATCCTGGTTGATTCAATCGATTTAGAAATTAGTATCGGCAAGGAAAAATTTAAGGCGCTGGTTGATGCCTGTCTATCCCGGGTAAGACCTGTATCACTTGCCGCCTTGACCACCGCCCTTGGTATGATTCCACTTTTTCCCGATGCCTTTTTTAAGGGGATGGCCGTCACTATTGTCTTTGGGCTCATTTTTGCCACCGTCTTAACCCTGTTAATTGTGCCAGTACTTTATTCCCTGGTCTTTAAAATTCCATATAAGGGAGCTTAAAGTGATTAAAAAACTAATACTTGCCCTCTTACTCTTAAATCAAATAGTTTATGCAAAAGAAGTTAATGTCGCCCTGATAACGGATGGAAACAAAAGGGATGTTTCCGAGGCCCTAGGACTTATAAGAAAAAATTTAAATAAGGTCATGTCCAACCCAAAAGCGGTTAAATTTAAAAGGATAAACCTGATCCATGGCGGCCTGGATGAAAAAATACTTATAAAGAAAATAGATCAGTTAATGAATAGAAAGGACATCGATTTGATCATCGCCTTAGGACCTATGGCGGGTGCCTATTTATCATCTAAAAATTTAAAAATTAAAATACCAACCATTGCTGCTCCAATTTTGGACAATGAGCTGCGAGCAAAAAAAAATCTAAACTCCATACAGATTTTTCCCAGCTTTCAAGACGCTGAAAAACACTTAAAAATTTTAGATCCTGGAAAAGATATTTTATTAGTTGGCCGAGATTTAGAGCTTTATAATCATTATTATGAACGGACCCAAGAGATTTTTGGTAAAGATTATAATGTCAGATTCTATAAGGCCCAGGATACATACAAGGCCCCTGATCTTGAGGGTATAGATTTTGTGGTATATTTTCCTTTTACTTTTTATAAAAAGGGTCATTTCACTAAATTTCACCATGAGGTAATGGAGAAAAAAATAAAATCCTACTCCCTTGAGGGTTATGAGTCTTTAGGGAGAGGCGTGCTCTATTCTACCGAGATAAAAAATTGGAAAGAAAAAGTTTCTAGAATGATGGCCATAAATTTAATGGACTTTAGCAACGGCCGGCCAATAGAAAAACTTAAAACGCATTTCTTAAGTTTTGAAAAAATCGCATATAGCTTAGATATCGCTACCCAACTAGGAATTAGAGTCACCAATTTATCTTTTACTCCTTATGGGCCCAGCATCCGAAAGGTCTTTGAGATTATTCCTAAACTCAATTTAGAAACAGCTGTTGATAATGCCATTGAAGAAAACTTAGATTTATTAGTTCAAAAATATCAAGAAAAAGTGGCCGATTACCAGGAAAACGCGAAGCTTGGTAAAATCCTTCCGCAAATAAATTTCAATATGGATTTTATACAAAGAAATCCAAATCGAACGGTAGCATTTTTGGGGATAACAGAAAGGATCACCACCTTTGATGTAAATCTAAAACAGGTCATCTTCAACGATGATATTTTTAGCGATTATGCTGTTGCTGGGTATATGTATCAAAGAAGAAAATATCTAAAACGCCAGGCGGAAATTAACCTGACCAATACTACTATAAATGCTTATTTGAAAATTTTACAGGCCATGTCCTTTGTGAAAATTCGCGAAGAAAATCTGCGGGTGACTATGGAAAATCTTGATGTTGCCACTTTAAAGTATAAATCTGGTAGAGGCGCTAAAACTGAGATTTATCGTTGGGAGTCTGAAGTAGCACAAAATAAAAATATGTTAACCAGGTCTAATATATCTCTTAGAAATTCCTACCACCTGATAAATCAGTTAATGAATACCAAACTTGCTAAAACCTATCGCATGGATAATTTTAATAAGGTTGGTGAAAAGCTGATTTCCGACCATCTGCACAAGCACTCAAGATCAAAAGAAGTAAGAGTACTCGAAAACTACATCACCTTTTTAATTGATGAGTCTAAAAATTATTCGCCCTATTTAAAATCTTTAGATGAAACAGTAAAACTGCAAAAAAGAAAGCTCCTAAATATCAATCGATCTCTCTATCTGCCAAAGCTCGGACTTTTTGGCAATTACAAGTATTGGATAGATCGCTCTGGAGCAGGCTCGGAAGGAAAAATCGCAGCAGGTGCTGGGGCCTTATGGAAGGATTATTGGGAGGTAGGACTTAGGCTTGATTTTCCCATATTTACTGGGACCGAACGGCTCAATCAGAGAAAAGAGCAGGTCAACAGGTTATATAAAAATAAGGCAGAGAGATCTAGTGGAAACCTCAAAAACGATACTGCGATCCGGGATCAGGTCTATCAAATCCGCGGTGCCATGGATCAGGTTAAATACAATAAAGAATTTGAGACCGCTGCCAAGAAAAACCTTGATCTAGTAAGGCTTTCCTATAAAACCGGCCGCTTGGATATTCTAAGGCTTTTGGACGCTCAAAATTTCTGGATACGCGCCCGGGAGGCCCTAGTGGTGTCTGAAATTATGGCCATTAAGGAATTCACCAATTTAGAGGACAAAGTAGGATATTTTTGGTTTCGCCTTTCCGCTCAGGAAAAGCTGGATCTAGATATTAGGTTTAAGGGTTATATCAACCGGTAATTATTCTTCTAGAAGAACAGCTCCACCGTTGGCATCAACATGGAAAATTTCACTTCCACAAACCAAAAACTTGGGTGCTCCTAAAAGCTTAGAAACCTTTTTAACTTCAAAAACCATTACAGGGTTTTTAGCAGTAAAGTCACACAGAGCTCCAAACTTATCAGCAATTTTCTCTGTTCCAAATCTATCAACGTGGTTATAGACACTTTTAGAAGTTATGGCAGCAAAGTGATTACTTTTTAAAAGCTCAACTAAATCTTCAACCTGGGCCTCATCAGTTTTAACAATAGATCTTCCAAGCTGGTTGAATACATGAGTTAAATATGGCGTAGAACCGATACAGTCTCTGCAGACATTTTCTTTGATGATACATTTTTCCTTGCTTTCACAAAGGTCTTCACAGAAAAACTCATCTTCAGAACAGGTTAGAACCACTTCTTTTTCGAACTTGTAGTTCCATCTGGCATCTAGCTCAACTGATAGAGCAGAACCACTTAAAAGAATTGTTATTAGTATAAATGTATTTTTCATAATATCACCTTAGTAATTTGAGGCCTTTTCAAGCTCATCAAAACCCTGACAATTGTGAAGAGGAACATATTTGTTTCTCACACCGCCAACTCGTGGAATTAATTCCAGGTAAGGTACAAATGACTTACCAAGATTAACT
>SMWT01000050.1 GCA_004356615.1 Deltaproteobacteria bacterium
ATGGCGCCATTACCTACGACTCCAGAATTTTGACCTGGAAAGATGAAGAGGTTTCCATCTGGGCGCTTGGTGGTCGTAAAAAGTTTTCTTATGTTTGTGGAAAAAGACAAAAAGAACAACTTCAATTTCAAAAAGGTGAAACTGATCTCATCTATAAAAATGGCGATTTTTTTCTCTACACTACTTGTGAGATTCAGGAAAAGGAAGCTGTCTCTGTGGATCAATACCTTGGTGTGGATCTTGGCATCACCAATATCGCTACTGACAGCCTTGAAAAAATTTACAGTGGTTCTCACATCAGCTCTGTTAGGATTAGAAATCTTAAACTGCGAGCAAAACTTCAAGCGAAGGGAACCAAGTCCGCTAAAAAACTTTTGCAAAAAAGAAGCAAAAAAGAAAGAAGATTTGCCAAAGATATCAACCATCAAATATCCAAGAGCATAGTTGAAACGGCCCAAAGGCACTCTGTGGGAATTGCCCTTGAAAACCTCAAGGGAATTAGAAAAAGAGTAACGGTTAGAAAGGGCCAGCGGTATCAACTCCATTCTTGGGCATTCAACGATCTTGCACAGAAGATCTGGTACAAAGCGAGAAAAGAGGGAGTGGAAGTGGTTTTGGTCGATCCAAGATACACTTCCCAGGAATGTTCTAGTTGCGGACATACTGAAAAATCCAATCGAAAATCCCAATCTCTTTTCTCCTGTGAGTCGTGTGGTTTTACCGTCCACGCCGACATCAACGCTGCTTGTGTAATCTCAAGTAGGGCCGCAGTCAATCGGCCGAACGTAGTGGGGGAGCAATCTCCTAATTACAAGCCTCTCCCTTTAGGGAGAGGTAGTTGACTTGCCTTTCATCCTTTTCGCCAGATTTTCAAAATTATCCCCAGGAAAATCTTCAACTCCGATGGTGGAGGCCAGGTCAACTTTTTCTTTTAAATGTTCAAATTTAAGACGGTCTAATTCAATTTGCGATGTTGCCAACTCTTCTAAGGCCCTATTGGTATTTATCCAAGACGTTTTCTTTGAAGTGTATCGCTCCAAAATGAGATCATAGGTACGAATATTGGTTTTTACTCTTGCCTCTCCCAATTCTATTTGTCTTTCGTAATAATGGATCATCTTGTAACGTTGACGAATTCTGGAATCTATAAAATAGGTGGATCTTTCAAGGTTTTTAGACTCTCTTCTATTTTCGACCAAAGATCTTCTAAGCCTCCTGGTATTTAAAATGCCATTTCTACCAGTGATGGCCCAGACAGCATTGATTGAAGCGACTAGTTCTATATTTTTATTTCCCGGACTCGTTGCATACTGTCCTTTGCCTCCATCTGGCCCAAACATAAAGGCATAGGTTCCAAGCTTTACTTCAAACTTAGGCAAGGGAAGATTTTCTCTCACTTGATATTCATAGGACCTAGAAGCATTTTCATAAATTAATTTGGCGTCTAGAACTAAAGGACTGTTGTTTCTCGAAATCCGCGTTGCTTCAAGAATAGGCGTGCGCATTTTTTTATACTTAAGGGTGTCGCCTAAAAGGTATCTACTTCCCGGAAGGTCGGCAATAGATCTGGCGAGTTCCTCTTCCGCAAACTCGGATTCCCTTTTGGCCGTCAAGTATAGGTTTTGAATTCTTAGGAAATCAGATCTGGCCTGGAGGAAGTCCTGTTTATTGGTTTTTTTAGAGAGCACTTTCTCCCGGTTGAAGCGGTAGACAAAATTGGCCTTTTGCAGTTGATCTCTTAAGGTCTTTTCTACTTTTTTACGAAAGTCCACTGAAAAGAAGGTTTTAATTAAGCGGTGTTTTAACTCTCTGGTTCTTTCCTTAATTCTTTTCTTATCCCTGGAGTAGGTGGCCTTATCATTTAAATAGAGCAGATAATCTTTTCCCCAGTTAAAGAGATTATAGTCTTCAAATCTCAATTCTAAAACACCACTAGGATAGGTGGAGGTAGCGTTATCTTTGGTTCCCTCGCTGCTAATGATTTTTCCTACTTTTTGGGGGTTGGTATGAAGTTCTAGGGTGAGTCTCGGCCACCAAAATTCGGCCTTGGTATCTTTAAAATCAATATCGAGCAGTGATTTGGTATAGGCGCGTACTTGTTCGTTAAAATTTTTCCTCAAACCTCTTTCAATGACATCAGTCAGCAGAAGTCTTTTGAAGCTTTCTTTAAAATTATAAATTCCTTCTTCGGGAGGTAAATTTAGGGTCTCTTTAATATAATTGTTTTTAGCAAAAACTAGAGTTGGAAAAAACAAAAGTAGTAGAAAAAATTTCATTTCTTAAAAAGTCTAAAGCAATAAAGTGGGAATGGCGAGGGCCTTATAGGGAAATTCCTGGGCAGCCTTTTATGATAATTTGTTCACTTTCCCTGCTAATTTTAATCCTGGCAAGTTTGAGTTCTCTTTTTAGATTTATTATATTTCTTTCCAGCTTTTCATGGACTGAAACCTTTTCCCGAGGAACCATTTTTCGCAGTTTTTTATTCCGGTCAATTAACCCGAGCAGGTTATTTTTAAAGGTGATTTTTCTTCCTCTGCCCTTAATTAACTCCTCACAGCGCCTAGTCTTTGTTGGATCGGTTATAACAGACCCTTTAAAATAGTCCCCAATATGCTCTTGAGAAGGCGTTGCGAAAGGGGTAAGAATGGTGATGAGTATAGTTGTTGTGCGAAGCATAGCTCTTCCTATAATTATTACTAAAATTTTAGCATAACTTTGCAATGGTGACCGATGATGGTAAGTTCACCCATTAAATTTTCTGGAGAATGGGATCGTTATTGATAAAAAGGTGCTGGTTTTGATTCCGGCCCGTTTTGATTCTACAAGATTTCCAGGCAAGCCCTTGGCCTTAATAAATGGTAGGCCAATGATTCAAAGGGTTTATGAAAATTGTCTGGATGCCAAAATTCCCTTAAATGAAGGGCCAGGACACTGCCCCCCAAAAATTTCCTTTGATGTTCATGTAGTTACAGATCATTCTGCCATTGAGGCACAGGTTAAAGACTTTGGTGGACAGGTTTGTCGTATTGATGAACCAGTGAAAACGGGGTCCGAAAGGATATATTTATCCTATAAGCGTTATTTTTCAGGTATGGGTTATGACTTAATTGTAAATGTTCAGGGTGATGAACCGCTTCTAACTGGTGTAGAACTGAGAAAATTATGCGAGAATCACCTGGTCTCAGTTGAGGATATAGGAACCTTAATTAAGAAACGAAAAGGCTTTAATCAAGATTTTTGCAATGAGAATTTAGTTAAAGTGATTTTTTCGGAAAAATTAGGACGCTGCCATTATTTTTCTCGGGCGCCGATTCCTTATTCTAAAAATGAAGAAGTTGAAAAAGAGTGGTACCAGCATATTGGAATTTATTCTTATAAAGTAGATGCCTTAATAAAGTTTTGTGAGGCACCTCAAAGTTATAATGAAAAGCTTGAGTCTTTAGAACAATTGAGAGCACTGGATTTAGGAATGACTATAAAGGGATATTGTACCGATCAAATTTTAATAAGTGTTGATACTCCAGAAGACATAAAAAAAGTAGAGGGGGCATTAAGAGATGTCTAGAAAGAATAAAAACCAAAAAAAATATATCTTTGTTACCGGTGGAGTGTCGAGCTCTCTGGGTAAAGGATTAGCGACAGCAAGTATCGCCGCTCTTTTAGAAAGGAGAGGGGTGAAAATAAATATGCTCAAAATGGATCCCTATATCAATGTTGACCCGGGAACTATGAGTCCGATTCAACACGGGGAGGTTTTTGTAACCGACGATGGTGCGGAAACGGATTTAGACCTTGGTCACTATGAGAGATTCACCTCATTAACTCTTTCCAGGAAATGTAACTTTACCACTGGACAGGTTTATCAACAGGTTATTGAAAACGAGAGAAAAGGAAAGTATCTTGGAAAGACAGTTCAGGTCGTTCCCCATATTACTAACGAAATAAAAAGAAGAATTCACATTGCCGCTGAAGAGGCCGAAGTTTTGCTCGCGGAAATTGGTGGAACCATAGGGGATATTGAATCCCTTCCGTTTGTTGAATCAATTAGACAATTTGCAAATGATGTAGGACTAGATAATGTTTTATTCATTCACCTGGTTTTGCTTCCATACCTTGCAACCGCCGGGGAGTTAAAAACTAAACCAGCACAACACTCAGTAAGAGATTTAAGATCACAGGGGCTTTTTCCCAATATGATCATTTGTAGATCAGATAGAGACATCGAACAGGATCAGCTTGATAAATTGGCACTGTTTTGTAATGTTCCAAAAGATCAAATTTTTCACTCACCGGACCTTGATTCCATCTATAAAGTTCCTTTGATATTTCATGATCAGGGACTTGATGAAAAAGTCTGTGAACTTCTTGGAATGTGGACTGCTAAACCTAAAATGGAAGACCTGGAAAAAGTGGTTTATAACTTTGAGCACCCTCTTCGAGATGTGAAAATTGGAGTTATAGGTAAATATACTGAGCTTATCGAGTCCTATAAATCTCTTGATGAGGCCTTAAAACATGGGGCCTTGGCAAATCAAGTAAAATTAGAACTAGTTTATATTGACTCAGAAAAAGTGGAAGATTACGAAGATGTGAAAAAATATCTCGACGCAGTTGATGGAATCTTAGTTCCAGGTGGCTTTGGTGAAAGGGGTACTGATGGCAAGATAATGGCCATTAGATATGCCAGAGAAAATAAAAAGCCATTCCTTGGTATTTGTCTTGGACTTCAACTTGCTCTTATAGAATTTGCCAGAAATGTGGCCGGAATTACAAATGCTACCTCGGAAGAATTTGATAGTGAAGGAGACTTGGTCATTCACTATATGGAAGGGCAAACCAAAGATGGCGTTAAAGGTGGTTCCATGCGTCTTGGCGCTTATGATTGTAGTATTGAAGAAGGTACCCTGGCGGCGAAAATTTATGGGGATAAAGAAATTTCTGAAAGACATAGGCACAGACTTGAAGTTAACAATGACTTTCTTGATAAGATTACAAGTGCCGGAATGAGGGTTTCAGGAGTAAATAAAAAACTTAATCTAGTGGAAATCATAGAACTTGAGGATCATCCTTACTTTATAGCTTGCCAGTATCACCCTGAATTTAAATCAAGACCTTTTTCACCTCATCCACTTTTTCACAACTTTGTTAAAAGTGCTGATGATTTTGGACAGGGGAGAGTTTAAGATGAAATTGGACTTTTTTATAGGCCCTTGTGTTCTTGAATCAGAAGGGTTGGCCCTGGAAATTGCCGATCGTTTAATAAGGGATCTTGCTCCCTTTATGGATCACATCAATCTTTCTTTTAAAGGAAGCTTTGACAAGGCCAATAGAAC
>SMWT01000051.1 GCA_004356615.1 Deltaproteobacteria bacterium
GTAGGTGAATCCATTATATTCAATATCGGCGTCTACATTAATACCTCCTGAGTCAGGAGGTGCTAATCCTTCAGGAATAAAAATGCCTGTCTTAATACTTCCTCCCAAATATCCAAAAATGCCGTAGAAATTTAGAAAAGGAAGTACCCATAAATCCGCCCTTACTACTCCAATATTATCTGCCCTAACAGGGTCCTCAAATTCCACTCCTTCTACTAGAAATTCGTCATCACCAACGCTTGCTAAAACATCCTCAAATTCTATTCCCTGGCTCATATAGATATAATTAAGACCAACTCCCATAGGTAGCGGGAGGTTGTAGCCTTTTTCTCTCGCCTTTTTTCCCCAAATTGGTAGGACGTCTTGGAGAGGAGGATATTCATCCTTGGGAGGAGTTATGGGGTCACCTAGGGGTTTTACATCCATTACTGGGTTTTTCCCTTGGGCGAGGAGGAATCCTTTGTGCAGTTCTTTTGAGTTCCAATACCTTTTAAGTGGATAGATACCTTGGGCATAAATACCCGAGCTATAAGCTAGGAATAGTAAAAATAGTTTTCTAAGTACAAAATTCATTTGTACTAAAAATTATAACTTAATTAGAGAATTCCATTATATAGGAGGAAAAAATGCCGTAATTTAAAATTCTAAGAAGATTTATTTATAGTAAGGGTCGGTCCCAGACGAATGGTCGGTTTCATCAATGATTTCGGTTATGGTTGGGATTGCTTCCTTGACCGCAGTTTCTACCCCTCTCTTTAAGGTTTGCAAGGCCATGCCACACCCCTGGCAGCCACCGCTCATTTTTATATATACTTTATGATCTTTAACTTTTAAAAGTTCAATATGTCCCCCGTGTGCCGCAATGGCGGGATTTATTTTTTCCTCAAAAAGCTCACTGACCGCCTTTTCCTCAGGCCTGGTAAATGATGTTTTCCTGGGTTTTTTCTTTTCATCAATCTCTTTTTGCAAAATTTCTATTAGGCCCTCTTTAAAATAGGGCCCACCGCCTTGAATGACTTTTCTAATGGCGATCCCAATTTCTTTGCCCAATTCCTCCCAATCTTTGGGAGAATCCTTTTTTACGGTAAGGAGATTATTGGTAATGGCAACTTCAAGGACCCCCTCGATTTCAAAAAGAGTTTCTAGTAAGGGAGATCCATAAGAATTGATCCTGTTGGAGCAGACTAGAGTGCCCTCAGGATAAAGCTCAACAGATACAGTAAAACTGCAAACGTCGGGAAGAGTAGAAGGTTCTGCGGTTATTTTAATTTCTTGATCCAAAAATTTTCTCCCTACACCTTAAATGAGCTTTCTCTCTTATCTATACATTCTAAACATTCACAAATTTCTCTAAGGGCCACATGTTTATATATCCCTGTTCTATGCCCATCAGAAAAGTGAACGTTCATCCCATATCTTCCCACAGGCCTGGCATTTAAGATTGTTATGTCCAGAGGAACAGCATTAATATCCAAGATTTTTTTGTGAGAATGTTCTTCTATACAGGATGCACATTTACAATTAAGCCTTAAGGTATAGGCGGTATGTTCACCACGGTGGCCATCATTCCAATTAATGACAATTTTTCCCCCATCCTCTATTTTAACATTTTCCGGTTCAACAAATTGACCTTCTTGGGCCAATTTTTCTATCCCTTTAAATAGATTTTCCGCCAGATTAAAAAAAAGCTTTGCGGTAGGCGAATCCTTATTTTTTAAAACCAGGGGAATACCCTCATCTCCACAGATCATAACCTCCGGATCTAGTGGGATGGGCCCTAAAAAGGGAACATTAAATTCACTCGCCAGCTTCTCCCCTCCACCTGTTTTAAAAATTTCCGTCACCTCTTTACAATGAGAGCAGGTGAATCCACTCATGTTTTCAATAATTCCCAATATGGGAATATTGAGCTCCACAAACATGGCCAATCCTTTTTTGGCAATTTCCAGGGAGACTTCCTGGGGAGTGGTGACAATTATCGCTCCCGATAAAGAGGCCTGTTGGGCCAGAGTTAACTGAACGTCTCCGGTTCCCGGAGGAAGATCAATTAAAAGCACATCTAATTCTCCCCAAACCACATTGGCCAAAAATTGTTGAATCATTTTTATCGCCATGGGGGCCCGCCAAATTACTGGCCCCCCTTTGGGAATCAAAAGCCCCATGGAAATGAATTTAATTCCATTTTTTTCCGCTGGATGGAGCAGCTTTCCCTCCGTTTTTATTCCTTCTTTTGATCCCAGCATCCCTGGCTGGGAGGGCCCATAAATATCCGCATCCATAAGGCCAACCTTATATCCCAAGGTCCCTAAAGCAGATGCCAAATTGGAAGATACGCTTGATTTGCCCACACCTCCTTTCCCACTGCCTACTGCAACAATATGTTTAATCTGGGATAATCCTGGTGTTGATGCCACTTGAAACCTCCCTAATTGCTAATTTTAACTCTCCCTCAAAATAAAAGAAACCCATGGGATTTTAGAGGCCTATATTTCCAAATAGGTAATTCTGGTTAAAAATTTAAGGAAAGGGGATGAAAATGATTAATAAACTCAATTTATTGGTAAAAACGGCGGAAAAATACCTGGCAAATGGGGATTCTCTTAAATCAACAGGGGAAAACTGGCCTTTATCCTTTGTTCAATTATGTGTTAAGGAAGTTGACCAAAATTCTGATGAACAGGAGTATTCCTCCAATGTGGCCGATAATGAAGGCTTTAGGGGCACTCTAAGTCCATCATATGGCCATTCTTCCATTTATGAATCCAAGGACCCTCTAAAATTATGGGACCTTATTGCAAAAGACCAAATACTCGAAAAACCTCTTCCCGGATCCCTCATCATTTGGAACAAATCAGAAAACCAAGGCCATATTGGTATTGTGGTTAAGCTTTTGGACGAGGGCACGGTGGAATGTATCGAAGGCACGGAAGATAAGAAGATATTAAAAGTAAAGAGATCCATTAAGGATAAAAGTAGTATGTCCCTCAGGGGATTCATCACCCCATGGCATTGAATAAATGGCGCGGGATGAGGGATTCGAACCCCCGACCAATTGGTCCGAAGGTAGATTATATCCCTTCCAAAAAACAGGGTTAAAAAGTTGCCAACTATCTTAAATTTAAGAATGTTTGTTCCTACTTACAAGTTTATTTAAGAAGCATTCAACACTAATAGAATTTGGAAATAGTTATTTTGTGTGAAAAACTATTGAGTAGAAATGGAGGGAGATGAAGGCACTAAAGGGAATTTTAATTATCATTTTTATATTTTACGCAGTCCCATTAGGGAGGCCCAATGTCTTTAGAAAGTCTTATCATACTATCTCTGATTTTGTTCTAAGCATTTCTCATATAACTCAAAGGGCAAGAATAAGTAATCTTGTCAAAAAATTGAAGAAAACAAATCCCATAAATATTATTAAGATTCATGAAGAGTTGAAATTAAATGGCGAAAAGGATCATGAATATTTTTCTACCCATAACCCATATTATCCCCAATATGAAGAACATTATGAATCATTGGAGAATTTGAAATATCCTCTTCCACAAAGTCCTCATGGCATTATAATAAGAGGAAGGTCAAAAAAAATTAAATATTATTCACAAGAGTCAGTAGTGGCCTGGGAGTCCAATCCCGGAAAAAATAATTTTGTCTGTGCCATCCAGTTTACTGATAATAAAAAATTTAATTATAAGCTCAAATCATTTCCCACCAGGAAGGCAGCTGAAAATGCTAAATATATGATCACCCACCATGGCAAATGCGGTATGTGCTCCACCTTAGAAGACTTGGCAGTGTATCTGGCAAAACCGAACCTCACTGCTCCTGCAAGAAAATGTTCTAAAGGAATTAACATTTCTTCAATCGCGAATTGTTATAAACAAAATATAGGATTTTCTACCTATTGTAGTGAACAGTGGGCATACAATAGCATACACACCAGGCAGAGGTGTGGTGAAATCTGTTTAGAACATTACGGTTTTTTTAATATATTACTAGATCGCATTCAAAAGCCTAATATTGATAAAGATGGTTATCTAAATATTTGCCTGGCATGTGACGAATTCAAATCAGGACCGGGGTTCAAATATGGTGCGGGAAGAACCAGAAGAAATTCGGGAATATACTCGGCCATCGAAAGAGATGATTTTGAGATTTATAAAATAGATCATTATAGATATTTTAGTCCCTAAAAATAAAGAGAATTTATTTACTGCAAAGAAGATCTTTAGCATAATTCCACCAGATTAGAACCGATCAAAAGGTTGAGTTTTCCACTCTATTATCCGAACAGACTACTGAACGTTTGAAAAGGTAGTTATCAATGAAAACCAAAGAGAAATTACCGTATCTAAACGGCTGGTATATTGTTGAATGGTCTAAAAACTTAAAACACGGTGAAGTGAGGCCATTGACCTTATTCGGAAAAGAAGTAGTTCTCTGTAAAAGTGATAAAGGCGAAATAAATTTATTTGATGCCTTTTGCCCTCACTTGGGCGCCCACTTGGGAATTGTGGGAGTGATGAATGGAGAAAATTTAGTATGCCCCTTCCATGATTGGGAATTTAACGAAGCAGGAAAGTGTGTAAAGATTCCCTATACTGATCGACTGCAAAAACAGGCCAACTTGGTTAAATGGCCGGTGCAAGTAAAAAATGGAATTATTTTTGTTTATTATCATGATCAAAAAGAAAAACCTAACTTTGACGTACCTAGGTGGAAAGAATTTGAAGGTAAGAAGGGATGGTCTCGGCAAATAAAAAGAACCGTGGTTAATAAGGCCTTTCTTCAAGACGTGGTGGAAAATGCCGTAGATATGGGGCACTTCCATCCAATTCATAAATTTGATGAGATTCCCACTATAACCAAACTAGAATTTAAAGGACATACCTACAAAGTTGTCTTTAATTCCCCAAAAAAAATACTTGGAAAATTAATGGATGTGGAACTTGAGATTTTCTATCAAGGCCCAGGATTTGCCATTGCCTCCATGGAATTTCCTATTCATTTTAAACTTATTACTTCAATAACACCTATTGATGAATTCCATTTAGCTCATCATTTTACCTTTGTTTTTAAAAAGTCTTGGAACCCCTTGTTTGATTTGATTGTACAATCCTTCGCTGTTAGGAAGGCGATGAAAGATTATACTTTTGATATCGATATTTGGGCCAATAAAGTTTATTTAACAAATCCAAAACTATGTTTTGGTGAAGGTCCCATAATAAAAGTTAGAAATTGGTTAAAACAATTTGAACCCAAGAAGCAAGAGCTAAAAAGCAAAAAAGCGGCATAAATAGTGAAAGAGATATTTCGATATTTTATTAAAAATCATACCCTCGCTCACCTTTTGACAGTGATTGTCTTTTCTGTGGGTATTATTTCACTTTTCCAATTAAATAAAGACATATTTCCCAAAGTTACCTTCGATAGATTAATTGTAACTACAATCTACCCTGGCGATTCACCTGAAGATGTTGAGTTGAATGTAACGAGAAAAATAGAGACCGAATTAAAAGCGGTTTCTGGTTTACGCAAATTCATCTCAGTTTCTGTGGAAAATAAATCAGTTATAAGAATTGAAATTGATCCTAATGTCAGCGACACCGGAAAGGTTAAAGATGAGGTAAGACGTGCAGTTCAACGAGTGACCGATTTTCCAGAAGAAGTGATTGATTCCCCACTCATTGTAGAAATGAAATCTTCGGAGCTTCCTATTTTAGAAATTGGACTATCTGGGGATATACCCTACAAAAAGTTAAGAAATTTGGCCGAGGTTTTTAAAAAAGAAATAATTTCTATAGATGGAGTCTCAAGAGTTAAAGGTTATAGTTATTATCCAAGAGAAATAAAAATTGAGGTCTCACCCAAGAAAATGAGAAAATATAATATTTCATTTCAGGAAATAATATTAGCAATTCAAGGTCGAAATATAAGATCCACCGGTGGAAGTTTTGAGTCCTACACTAATGAAAAAAACATTGTCACTCTTTCCCAATTTAAAAATCCATTGGAAGTTAAAGAAGTAATTGTTAAATCCAATTTCGAAGGAAAAAAGATTAGATTAACAGACTTAGCAGAAGTTGTTGATGGTTTTGAAGAACCCCGAGTTATTTCCACCATGAATGGAAAACAGGCCATTTCTTTTGTCATTTTTAAAAAGGAATTTGCCGATATTATAAAGACAACTTCTCAAATAAAAGCATTGGTTGAGGAATTGAAAAAATATTACCCGAGAAAAGTAAAATTTATTTATGCTAATGAAGTTGCTAATCAAGTCAAAAATAGATTTGATATCGTTAGCTACAATGGCCTTATAGGCCTGATTTTGGTCATTATCATGCTCACTTTCTTTTTGCATTTTAGCACCGCATTTTGGGTCTCCTTAGGTATTCCATTTTCATTACTCGGAGTCTTTGCCATTTTAAAAATTGGAGGTTTCTCCCTTGATTCGATTTCTATGGCGGCCTTGATCATTGTCATAGGAATCATCGTTGATGATGCCA
>SMWT01000052.1 GCA_004356615.1 Deltaproteobacteria bacterium
AAAAGGGAAGTGGATAAGCTGCTTGGCAAGAATCAAATGCCCTTTGTAACCATCTGGGCCGATGAAATAAAATCCGATCGCAGTTGGGATAAGGCCAAACCTTGGCATTATATAAATGTGCCGATGGGAAAAAAAATTAAAAAAATTAAGCTAAGCAAAAACAATATCATCTGGTCCATGCTTAATTTTGAAGATGTCTTGAGGTCGAGTAAATACAACTCAACATATAAGGCGGAGGCCTTGAAATTTTTAATCCATTTCTATGGTGACTTTCATCAACCCCTTCATCTAGGTTACTTAGAAGATAAAGGTGGGACCAAAAAACTTATAAACTCTTTTGGCAAGAATATGAACTTCCATCGTTTTTGGGATGAAAACATGATTAATTTTCAAAAACTTTCCTTTACCGAATGGGCCACTTATTTAGGAACTCCCAACTCGGCGCTGGCCAAAGAGTGGAGCTCAGGATCCCTTCTTGATTGGGCGGAAAAGATTCGCTCTAACCTCGACTCTATTTATGAGCTCCCAAAGCAAATTAAATATAATTACCACGCCCAACATAAAGTGCTTTTAGATACCCTTTTAAAGCAGGCAGGATTTCGACTGGCCTATCAGTTAAATAGAATTTTTAAGAGAAAACCGGTAAAAAAAGAAAATAAAAAACTGCGAAGAATGATCAACGCCCGTCTTTAATCTCTATAATCGAGATCAGACTCATCAAAGGTCTGGGTGCCTTCTATATTACTTCGAGGTTTTTTAGGAGAGATTGGCCTTTTACTAATGTCTTTTGCCAACCTTTTACCAAATGTTTGGGGCGCACCCTCTTTTGGCATTTCAACACCTGTGGTTTTTTCCTCGGTATACATATGTATGGTTCTGGTGGGGAAGGCAAATTCAACACCCAATTTTTTTGCCAAACGAATGATATCAATTAAGAGGCGGTGCCTCTCGGCCAGCTCAGTTGGGTAGTTGGGAACTTCCCAGAATAAATGCAGGAGAATATTAAGTGAGCTATCGGCCATTGAATTTAGGTAGACATTGAAATAATCCTTACGAGAGTATTTATTATTAATGATAAGTTCTCTGATTCCTTCACAGAAGGCCTCAATCTTTTCCGGAGGAGTATCATATTGAATTCCGACGGTGGTTTTAAAGCGACGGAATTTTCGTTGATTGTAATTATCAATGGAAGCATTTGATAGAGTACCATTGGGAATAATGATAAGAGAGTTGTAAAAGGTTCGAATTTTTGTAGAGCGAAGTCCCACTTCTTCCACCGTACCTTCTACTCCATCGTCGATCACTATCCAGTCACCTATATGAAAGGGCCTATCAAATAAAACCATTAGTGAGCCAAAGAAATTGGCAAGTGCATCTTTAGCAGCAAAAGCAAAGGCCAAACCACCAATTCCAAGTCCTGCAAGGATGCCTTTCATATCAAGGCCTACACTTTGGCCGATTAAAATAAAACCTACGGCAATTACCAAAAATTTAGAAGTCTTTTGCAGCAGGGGAACTAAAATATCATCAAATCCTTCCTCTGTTTTCTTGGCCTGTTTTAAAAAATAGGCCGCTATGAAATCAAATAAATGATAAATTAAGATAATGGTGGACAAGATAAGGAGAACTTTACCAACTCTAAGCAGAGGACTTAAGATTTCTAGGTGAAGTTCCAAGAGACGCACACCCATAAGCCAGGTTATGGCCATGATTAACCACTTTAAAGACTTATAAATCTTGTTTTTCACCTTGTCAGAAACATAGACATGGTCCTGGGCCAAAAATCTATTGAAAAAACCTTTTAGATTAAAATTAACAATAAAGGCAATTAGCCAACCTAAAAATAAAATTGCTATCAGACCAAGCCACTGGCCATTGAGTAGAACAAAACTTCGATCAGCAGTCCAGGCAGGCATGAGGCGTTTTATTTTATCTTTTTGGCCTTTAAGTTCGATTACTCCACTAACAACTTTTTTCTTTTTTAAGGATTCCCAGTAATGGCCTATTGTTTCTGCCGTATTTTTGGTGAACTTCCAGGATGTCGTTTCTTTTTCACCTTTTTTTTCTTTAACAAGACCTATAGATATCTCTACTGGATAAACCTTATCCCTAACATGAACATTTATCTTTTTATAAACCCAAATATCACCTTTTACCTTTTCTGGAATATTTGCGTAATTAATTTTTTCAATTCGATCTAGGACTTGGATAAGATCCTTGGCGATTTTTTTTGCGCTATCTTCCCTAACTCCAGCATCAATATGTTCAAAATCAAATGTTTTAATGGCCTCATCGATGGCCGAATTATCTCCCTTTTTATAGTTATGCATGGCCATGAGGTAAGTCTTCATGGTGGCCCGGGGAGAGCTTAAATCGATAGAGTAAACGTTAGAGGAGACAAATAGGATCAGGAATATAATTTTCTTCATAAGAGAAGGATATCAAACTGAAAAAAAATGTCTCTTGGAGGCAAAAATACCTAATAACCGACTTATCTCTTTTTCTTTTTGAGCAGCCTGGGATACCCAGATCTTTTGTATCTGCGGGTGACGATGTCCCAAATAGACCTGGTATCATCCTCAACCACACCTTGCCTCTTTTCTTTGATCGAGGCCTTATCAACCTTGGCAGTTTTTTTCACTCCACCAGAACCAAAATCAAGACCACCTTCCAGATCTCCTTCAAGCTCTAGATCACTTTCATCGATGCCAAGATCCATTCCCTCTCCCATTTTAGGCCCTTTCTTTTTAGCTTTTTTGGGTTTAGCTCTAGCAACTCTTTTAACCGGAGCTGTGGCACCGATGGGATCCTTATCTTTTTCATCCATTTTATCTTTAAGAGCTCGTCTTCTAATACTTCTACTAAGACTACTATCTGTTCCTATGGCACCAGTAGCGTTACTGTGGGCCAGGTCATTAATAGAGCTACTAAGTCCAGGTGATAGGTTATCAAAGTCGGTAACGCTCGCTCCACTTTTTCTTTGTAGATTATTAATGGACTTTTTAGTATCTTGAGCTGTCTTTCGACTTTTGGCCGCCCCTCTTTTCATCGCCTCAGAGTTTGCCCTGGCACCTGCTGTATCTCCGCTCATGATGGCATTGGTATAATCTCTAAAAATCGCACCTGATTTTTCTTTTTTCCCGGAATAGACAACCGATGAGGGAAAGCTTATTTTTCTGCAGTTTCCTTTTTGTCGGCATGAACAAGCAGGATCCGCTTTGATCCCTCCACCATCAGGCATGGCACAGGAAGTTTTTGGTTTTAATGCTGGAATCTGATCTGGCATGGAGGTAGAGTCTAGTCCTAGTTTTGCCTCCGCATCTGCCAGCAGATTTTGAAATGCGGCCAGGTGATCTGCCGCAAGTTGGTAACCCTTGTTCATTTGTTCAATAACTTTAATATTCATCCTCATGGCATAATCTAAATAGATCATTCTAGTATAAGGATCGGAGAGTCCTGCCTTCCTGTTATCATCAACCTTTTTGAATTTATCATGTTCAATTAGCATTCTTTCTACATCAGAATCGGATTGATAATCGATCATCATGTAGTTGTCGCGTTTGACATCAAGAGCGGAAGTTTGCCATTCGGCCTTAATCATAGAGATAAATTTCAGATAGGATGCTCCTAGCCTGCCATAAGTCTTATCTTCATCTTTATCATGTTCGCCCTCAGGCAAACCGGCCTCATGTAGGGCCAGCAGATTAAGCCAATCGATTTCCGCTTTATCCAGGGCAGCTTCGAAAATATCCAACATTAAGTTTTGTGGTTCTATAATTCTCCATATTGAATCAAGAACTGCCTTTTGGTCCGCAATCTTCTTTTTATTCTCTGTAGTACAGCCGTATTTATCCCACTGTACCTGCATTCTTGCTCTGGCGGCATTATATCCACTTCTACCATTATCCTCATCACTTACATACCAATACCAGGAGCGAAATCTATCCCAGGGAAATTCATACCAGCACACGATGTAAGGATCACCATCCGCGACATCTCCAAACTTTTCCACTAGCTCTTCTTGCTTTAGGGCCTGTATTTTATATTTTTCAAACCATTCATTTACGATTTTTAGCTGGTCGTCATAAATCTTTTTGTGATCTTTATATCTCTTTTCATAATCTTTCACCATTGTTGCCCCTGCCGGGGTACCAGGTTTGAAATTGGATGGTACAACAGTCTTGTATTCTTCTACGGTCCCACCTTTTAAATCTTCTTGGTATTCGGCGTCTTTCCCAAACTTTGCAGCATCAAGTACCGCCTTTCTCAGCTCAGTTGTATCTTGGGCAATGGCCGGTGGAAAAAGAAGGTCCATGAGATCAAAATTTCCAGAGACAAATTTTAAGAGTTCGCGGGGATTATGATAGGTGGTTTTTTCTCTCTCTTCTTTTTCTTTGGCCGCTTCCTCCTCTTTTTTAATCATCTCTTCAAACTTATCCATCTCCGCCGTTAAGTTCCAACGTTTTGCATCCCGGTAATTGCATTTAAGATAAGTATGATCATGCGCCAGTTTTAATTCCTTCTGGGAGGCGTTTAAAATTCTTCTTGCATCATTTCTTTTGGGGAGGAGGTCGAAACCATACCAGGCCAAAAGCGCCGCACCGATAGGTATCATCCACCACATGAATGGGGCAGCACCGGCGGCCATTAAAGCGGCACCGGCAATCATCACATTTTTGGCCTTTTTCTTGGCATCATTATAATTTTTTAAGTCTTGTTTATATAAAGCGTAACCTTCGGTCACTCTTGCTTTTTTTGCCGCATATTCTTCCAATCCAAATTTATAGGCCTCTTGATAAAGAATGAGACTGTTTTTTCTACCCCTCAGGGATTCTTCAATGTATAATTTCATCTCGGCGTAGAGGTTTCTCGCCTTTCTAAGCAGGGCGACTTGTTCGTCTCCAACCTCTTCAGGGTTGAGCCCTTCATTGGTCAAACATTCCGCCATTTTTTCATAATCCATGGTCTCGCCTAAAAAGTTAGTCATATAAACTGATGAGGCGGCCCTCAAAACATAGTATGCCTTAGAGACAACATCACTAGAAGTTCGACACTCAAGATGATTTACCGCGGCGGTTGCCAGTGCCATCATTCGCATATTGGTTTCGGCAACCTGTCCGGCAATGGATGAAGAGTTTAATTCTTGGGTAGTCAGTTCAAATATTTTAAAACTTGAAGTTTTTAACTTTTCAACCTCTCGGGCATCAAGGGCGTCTTTTTCTGCTTCAGCTAATTTAACTGCTGTCGTTTCTTTTTCACTTCGATATTTGACTAATAATTTTTGTTCGGCCTCCATTTGCTTGGAAAGGGCCATTCGCTCATCTATGACTGAAGTATCTCTGGACTTTCCGCCTAGGTCGACATTCTTTTTTGATAGAACATCAATTTTCTTTTTAAGCTCAGCTATTTTTTTTTCCTGGTCCTTTACTTTTTTGGTCATTAGAGTTGAGGACTCTTGCAGGAATTTTAAATTTCTATCCTCTTTTTCTCGACTGCGGTCTACCTCTAATCGGCACTTGCTGAAGACATCAAGTTCCGTTCCCTTGGCATCCTTTTCAAAGTCAGATCTATCCCTTGTTTTTTGGCGATTTCTTTCGACTTGATCTAACTTGTCCTGGTTGGGATCACTCTGGCCCATGGTGGGCAGAGAGGTAAAAAGAAGTGAATAGATGAGTAGGTAGTAGATAGTGTTCAACTAAAATAATCCTTTATAATTTTATTCTTTATATTGTACCAAATTTCTGGAAATCTTAAATGAAATCTATTTGATTCTATTACTCGGAGATTTAAAAATGCTATAATTGGTGGATGTAAGGAGAATTTAATGCCTAAATTTAGTGTTTTTTTATTTATATTTTCTCTCTCACTCAGTGCTCAGGACAAAGAGACTCCTCAGCAGAAAGAACAGAGGTGTAATAAGGAATTGAAGGAAAAATGTGATCCCAATTTATCTGAATACACCTGCATAATGGATGGAATTAACGAAAAGGAACCAAAATTCTCCAAAGATTGTGCCATGATTTATGTAGGGCAGATACAAAAAGGTACTCACCCCAATCCCTGTATTGCTGAAAGACAGGCCCTTTGCCCCCCCGGTTCCCCAATCGATTGTATTAGGACGAGAAGCAACTCCCTTTCAACTGAATGCCAAGAGGCCGTAACTCCTGAAGGAACTCCTAAATTTGAATATGAAGAAGAGGTGAAAAAGATCCAAGCGGAGTGTGAAACTGGACTAACTTTAGCTTGTGATTATCTCAGTATAGAGATGGAAATGGCCATCAAAGAGGAAAAAATGGATAGGGGAATTGAGCTATCGAAACAATATTCCGAGTGTGTGCAAAGATATATGAAAAAACCGGCCGATGAAAAATGTGATAAATCCATGAAAGAATTTGTGGAGTCATTTAAAAAATAGTTTTAAAGATCGTTAATCCCTAAAAAATAAAGAATAGAAGTCATAGGCCCGTGGTGCATATGATGAGGGGCCTCTTTTCTGACGTTATCTTTGGCGTGGTAGGCGATTCCCAGGCCTGCTATGGAAAGCATTGGGAGATCGTTGGCGCCGTCACCGACTGCTACAACTTGCTCGAGAGATATCTTTTCTTGTTGCGCGATTAGTTTTAAAAGCATCGCCTTTTGATTGGCATTGATGATGGCGCCATCTAGTTTTCCTGTAAGGGCGCCATTAACAATATCGAGTTCATTGGCAAAAGAATAATCAAGATCTAGTTTTTCACGAAGAGCGTCGGCAAAGAAGCTAAAACCGCCTGAAATAATGGCAATTTTATAACCCAGGGATTTTACTTTTTTAATAAACTCTAGGGCGCCATGGGTGAAGGTGAGGCCATCGAGAATTTCGTTTAGCTTTTCAGTTTTAAGGCCTTTTAAAAGAGAGACCCTTTCAATTAGAGATTGATCAAAATCGAGCTCTCCGTTCATGGCCCGGTGAGTGATTTCCCTGACTTCTTTTCCAACTCCCATATGATCGGCCATTTCATCAATGACTTCCGTTTGGATAAGAGTTGAGTCCATATCAAAGACGATAAGTCTTTTTGATCTCCTATACACGTTATCCTTTAAAAATGCCATATCAACTTGATGGGAAGTAGAAACTTCCATCAGTTTGCTTTTAAGGTCTTGGATATCAAGTCCGTCGGGGAGAGTGGTGGTCATCTCAAGGGACTTGAAGGTTTTTGGAGTGACATTATCAATTCTTAAAATATTTACTTTATGGTCGGCCAAAGTTTTAGAGATATCTCGTAAAAATTTAGGATGGAGTTTATTGACCGAAATACAATTGAGAATAAATTTATCTTTGGTTTGAAAGGCCAGATCGGAGTCTTTTTCGTCAATCATTTGATAATTTAGCACCAGGCCTATATTTTTGGTGGCAAAAAGCAGGTCTTTCACCATATCATCTTTTCTTTCCGCTTCAGGATCGATTTGAATGTAGATACTTAGAGATAAAAGGCCATGGGTTACAGATTGCCCCATATCACAAACTGAGTTTCCACTCTCAACAATGATGTCCATTAAAGTAGCGGTAATACCCGGATGGTCAGGGCCTGAGACAGTAATAAGAACATGGGATGGGTTCATTGAAGGACCTCCTTATGAACCTTTTCTTTTCTCGCCATTTTTAATTTTCTAAACGTCTCAATAGAATATTCGGTGGCAGAGTACAGGGATAAAACGGTAGTGGCGTAAATCATAATTATCCCGATTAGAGGAAAAGGTATTCCGAGGAGGGGATAGTTCACCATCAACATGGGAATCCCAATCATCTGCAGGGCCGTTTTCCATTTACCAAGTTGACCTACTTTAATATTAAAACCACGCTCTAGAGATAAAAGGCGCAAGGCCATAATATAGATCTCTCGAAGAACCAGGATGATAACGATAAGAACTGGAATTCTACCTAAAGCGAGTAGGATGATTAGTGATGACACTATAAGACACTTATCTGCAATAGGATCAAGGAAAGAACCAAAGACGGTAACTATTTTTCTTTTGCGAGCAATATATCCATCCAGAAAGTCAGTAATGGAGGCCATAACAAAAGTCCAACCAGCAATGTGTCCTAGTACTAAGTGGTAGGGTACCAACAAATTGGTTGATTGAAGAAATAGAGAGACGATAATGACTGGAATTAGAGCAATCCTAAACATGGTCAATCTATTGGGCAAATTATCAATGTCCCACTCATCAGCTATTTTCATTGGAAATTTTTATCAAAACCAAGAAGTCTTGTCCAGCAAGTCAAAAAGGTATGAATTATTCATAAGGTCATCCAATATGATATCCTATTGATATGACCACTTTAAAAATTCTAAAAAATGATGAGTTTGCCTTCGAAAGACGTAAGCTGCCCCATTTTCCGTTCTGCTTCCTAACATTTAAGGACATGGATGAGGCCTTAAAAATGGCCTATGAAGTTAAGGATATTTCCCACTCAGGAATGCAACTGCTTTTAAAAGATGGCGTCCCCAACTTTTCCACCGGAGATAACATTGAGGGACATATTCATTGGAAGGGAAGTGATCTGAAAATAACAGGGGAAGTTCAATGGGTGAATAAGGCCCGTCTGGGTATTAAATTTGATGAAAAGCTTAAGGCAGATATCCTTGAATTTCTGTCTGAGGAGAATATTTTAAAAAGCATTCATCCCATGCATGATGACCATTTGGGGATTGAACTTCCGGGTAACCTCAAATATTGGTTGCACGCCGATGGCCCAGTGGACCTCTTTATGTGGGGACATCTCGATGGAGAGTGGGAAGAGTTCCAAATCATCCTTTTTAAAAGCTTTGTTGAGTGGAAGGATGGGGAAGGTGTGAGAACAGGAGTTGTTCTTACCAAAAGAAATCTAGAAACCCCGCTGTTT
Organism: Deltaproteobacteria bacterium; assembly: GCA_004356615.1. GTDB lineage: Bacteria > Bdellovibrionota > Bacteriovoracia > Bacteriovoracales > Bacteriovoracaceae > SMWT01. The sequence goes on from SMWT01000052.1 coordinate 8,885, forward strand.
GAGCAAGATGAATTTGTCTTTCAAATGGATGGGGAATTAAATAATAACAAATTACAAGCAGTTAGGTCCCTTGTCGAAAAATTATCTGATGACTTTTTACCCTCCCATGTTATAGATTTTCTAAAACTAAAACTGGGCGATTAGACTTCTATGGATCGAAATTTAGCAATAGAATTTGTACGGGCAACTGAAGCGGCCGCTATGGCCTCGGCGAGATTGATGGGCCGTGGTGATGAGAGAGCTGCCATGGCAGAGTCAATTCTCGCCATGAGGAGCATGATCGACTCCATTGAGTGCAGGGCCAAGGTTATAATTGGTGAAAAAGGCCTGTTTGACGGAGTCTCCTTGGAAGAAGGGATCGAAGTAGGCAGGGGTGAAGGGCCAGAACTAGAGATTGCCCTCAATCCTCTTGAAGGGGCCAGAGTATGTTCCACCGGTGGATATAATGCCTTATCCCTTTTGGCCATTGCTGAAAAAGGTTCCATTTTTAGGCCACCAGCAGTCTACATGGATAAAATTGGCGTAGGCCCAGATGCACGAGACGTCGTAGATATTAGAGAAACTCCCAAAGAAAACTTAACCCGCCTGGCGGAAATTAAAAAATGCCGGGTGAGAGATCTCACGTGTGTTATTTTAAATCGCCCTCGACACGTTAACCTCATTCGTGAGGTTCGGGAAGCTGGAGCGAGAATTACCCTAATCTCTGATGGTGACGTGGCCGGGGCCATTTCAACCTGCATGCCTGATTCTGGAATAGATATCATTTTTGGCGAGGGAGGGGCCGCTGAAGGTGTCATGGCCGCTGCTGCTATAAAGTGCATGGGTGGAGGATTTCAGGGTATTTTTCGGCCTAAAAATAAAGCAGAAGAAAAGTTACTTTTAGCAAGGGATATTGCTCCCGAGAGAGTATTTGATACAGAAGATCTGGTTGATGGAGATATTGTCTTTGCCGCCACTGGCGTTACCAACGGATCTTTTTTAAATGGCGTACTGTTTAAGCCTTGGGGCGCTGTTACCCATTCTATTGTCATGAGATCGCAATCGGGAACCCTAAGGCATATTAAGGCCGAACATCATTTTGACCGAAAACCTAGATACTAGAGGTTAATATGAAAGATAAAGATACTTTAAACGAATTAATCAGAAAAACCATCTCGGTGGGAATTGGCGCAGCTTTTATGACTGAAGAAGCAGTTAAAAAGGTTTTACAAGATGCTCCCATCCCTAAGGAAATGCTACAGGGGCTAATCCAGCAGGCCAAAACCACTAAATTAAAATTAAATGAGATTGTTAGAGAAGAAATAAAAAATCAACTTTCAAGGGTTAATCCCAGCTCCATTGTCGAAGAAGTTTTAAAAAACAATGAGATTGAAGTCAAAGCAACCTTTACGCTAGTTCCTAAAAATAAAACCAAGAAAAAGAAAGTCTCAAAAAAGAAACGTTAATGTCCAATCTTGCCAAAATTAAAAGCAAATTAAAACAGGCCGAACTGGTTGCCGTCACTAAAAATGTCACTGTAGAACAGTTACTTGAACTCTATGAAGAAGGACAAAGAGATTTTGGAGAAAATCGAGTTCAGGAGCTTATCAGGAAAGAGGGAGAGATAACAGTTCCCCTCAATTGGCATTTCATAGGCCCCTTGCAAAGAAATAAAGTCAAAAAACTTCTTCAAGTTAATAATCTAAAATATATCCACAGTATCGATTCCTTAAAATTAATCGATGAGCTGATTAAGCAAAAAGATGAATTTAAGGGAGAAGAGCTTGGCCTTTTTCTAGAATACAATACCTCTGGGGAAGAGGAAAAACATGGTTTTAACTCCTACGAAGAACTCCTGCTCGCGAGTAAAAAAATCCAGGAAAAGCTGTCTCCCAAAATGAACTTGATGGGACTTATGGCCATTGGAAAAATAAGGACTGAAGACTTTATCGCTGATGCCAAGGAATCCTTTGCCACTCTAAAAGATTTAAAAGAAAAACTGGAAAAGGATTTAAATACCTCTTCTCTTAAATTATCCATGGGCATGAGTAGTGATTTTGAACTGGCCATAGAAAGTGGCAGTGATTTTGTGCGAATAGGTAGGGCCTTGTTTGTATGAGAGTCGTGGTTCAAAGATCTAAAAAATCACAAGTTAGCGTTGGTGATCGGGTTGTTGGAAGTATTGGTAGTGGGCTGGTCCTTTTGGTGTGCATGGAAAAAGGGGACGAAGTAGAGCAGCTTGAGAAGGCGGCAAAAAAGATTTTGGCGCTGAGAATCTTTGAAGAAAAAAATATTCTCGATGCTGGTGGCGAAATCCTCCTCATTAGTCAATTCACCCTCGCCTGGAAAGGTGACAAGGGAAATCGTCCAGGCTTTGGTAATGCGATGAAACCAGATGATGCGCGAGAGCTTTTTGCTACATTTTCTGACATGCTTAGTGAAAAAGTAACTGTTGCTACTGGGCAATTTGGTGCTTCAATGCAAGTTAATATTTTAAACGATGGCCCAGTGACCTTTTTTCTTGAATTCTAGTTTTTATTATTGACTCCCAAACATTTCAAATCTACGATTTCAAATCTTAAATAAAGGAGCAAGTAATGAAAAAAATTATTTTTATTTTAACATTTCTATTAACAAATAACGCATTCGCCGAAAGAATTGACACAGGTAGAATGGCAAAGAAACTAAAAAAAGTATCAGGGCTGCAACTTGATGTGAACGTAGAAAAAGGTGATGAGTGTGTTTATTTTCAAATGAAATCACTTTATACAGCGGCAAAAAATTTAAAATGGGCGCAGAGAAAAAATTTAAAAGTATGGCTTGATCACCAGTTTAATAAAATGGTGATTCACCCAACTAAAAAGATGGGAGAGATGACTGGTGATATGGGAATGGCCTACCTGAAAGATCAGTATATGTACTGGGATATGTTCAAAGGTCAAACGTTTAGATATAGAGATATTACTAATAAAGTGGCATTCGATAATAGATATTATGATGGCGTAGAAAACAAAAACAGCTTTGAAGATGTAGATGGTACTTTAAATATTTTTGTTGGTAAGACCGATATAAAATATACCGAACACAGCTACGTTATTCTTAGAAAAAAAGTGGTTAAGGAACATAATGAACTTAGATCAGTAGTGAACCCTAACTGGTCTGAAGGTTTTGTAAATTTAAATGATGAAATTAGCGCCTTGGAAGCATCTGACATGTATGAAAAAGTTGAGGTGGGTGGCATTGAATGTGGCAAGAAATTAACTTGGTACGATCTAGGATATGACGCTCAATATTTAATTGCACTTTAAAATAAAGGGCCCCTAGGGGCCCTTTTTAATTT
>SMWT01000053.1 GCA_004356615.1 Deltaproteobacteria bacterium
AATTAAAGAAAAATAATAATTATGAAAAGCTATTTTGTACCTCGGATAAATTTGATTTTAATCTTTTTCTAAGTCTGGTAAAAAAATTTGAAGATGCTGGTGGAAAGAAGCTGACTTCCGATCCAAAACTTAGCTTTGGCCATAGTGAGGATCGCTTCTATATCTGTAAAAAAAGAGACGATAGCTTTGCCTTTCATCCCTTTAGAGTAAAAATAAAACAAATCAATGAAACATCTATCACTATTCAAACGACTTATAAGTTAAAACCCTTTACCGTAATAAAACTGGATTTTCCCACTGACTGCTATATCTCCATCCTACCGCGGGAAAAAGAGGAAAAACTTCCTGAAAAACAAGGTCATTTGTATAATTATAATGCTGCTATTCATGGCATTGGCGAAATGGAGAAAAATCAACTCCGTGTCTATATCAATAAAGTTTTTGTTCCCAAACCAGAAGAGGAACCTGAAAAAGAAGAGGACTCTTAAATCTATTGCCTAGGGCTTTCCTTAAATTTTAAAAGTTTGGATAAATCTCTGGGAGAGGAGACTTTTCCCTTGTTGCCATCTAGAATTTTTTTCCAATCCCCCAAACTCATGCCGGCAAAGGCAAATTTAGATTCAAAACTAAGGGCCCTTTCAATTCTTGGGAGAAAGGATTCAAGTAGACTTCTTTTGGCCTGAATGCGAGGAATCGGCGGTTGTTCATTTATACGTTTTAAATATTGATGACCTAAGTTTTGCCCCGTTTCATCATAGAATTCATGGATCAGGCCGCTACCTAAAAGGTCGCTCTCACTGATATTGGCCGCCGAAAGTATCCACTTTCGCACAAAACTTTGTGAGACAATGGACTCTAAAAAGCCGACTCCGCCACAAGTTGGCACTAATCCTTTTTTTAGGTGATCAAAATTCATCTTAATTCCCTTGCGGGATATTCGAAAATCCGCACCTAATGCAAATTCCGCCCCGGCGCCGGTAGTCTCTTCTTTTAAGTCCATCACAATGGTTTGGGGTAGGAAAAACATGGAAAAGATTAAAACTTGAAATTTATTTAGCACCTTTTCAAAATCTTGTTGGGGTAATTTTTTAAATTCTTTTAGATCTAATCCCCGAGAAAAACAGCCGGTCTTTGAAGTTATTAAAATCGAATTTACTTCTATATGGTTGCAAACCCAGTTGAAGAATTTTTCTAGTTCATTAATGGTGTTTAAATTTATGAGTGGATTTTTTAATTCTAAGATCAAACTTTGATATTTTTTAAGCGGATAGAGTTCTAGGGCCTTGAATGATAACAAGTTGGCCATCAGTTCCTTCCTTGGATTGAAGCAATGTATTAATTATTTCAAGGAATGATTATATCTGTCAAAGTTTGTGTTCTTCCAGAAATTTTTCTACTTTCATGGCCGCTTGACAGCCAGTTCCTGCTGCCGTGATGGCCTGCTGATATTCATGGTCCATCACATCTCCACAAGCAAAAACTCCCGGTATATTAGTTGCCGGGGAATTTGCTCGATCAATAAAACCTTTATCATCTAAAGTGACCTGGCCATTTAAAAAGCCCACATTTGGGGTATGGCCTATCCCTAAAAAGAAGCCATCAGTAGCTCTCTCTTCTACCTGGCCTGTTTTGCTATTTTTTACCTTAATTGCAGTGACCCCTTTAACATCATCAAAAAGGATCTCTTCAACCACAGTATCCCAGACCATTTCAATCTTAGGATTGGCAAAGATTCGCTCCTGCATAGGTTTTGAGGCCCTAAGGGTGTCACGCCTGTGAATAATATAAACTTTTGAAGCAAATTTACTGAGGAAAGAGGCCTCTTCCATTGCCGTGTCACCACCACCAACCACGTGGACAACTCGGTCTTTAAAAAAGAACCCATCACAGGTAGCGCAGGCACTAACTCCTCTGCCAATTAATTCTTTTTCATGGGGTAACCCCAGGTACTTGGCACTGGCACCGGAAGAAATAATGAGAGTGTTGGCCAAAAAACTGGTGTTGTTTTCACAAATCACTTTAAATGGTCTCTCAGATAAATCAACCGAGGCGACTGTGGTTTGAACGTAATCTGTCCCAAAACGCTCGGCCTGTTTTTTCATTCTTTCCATCAGCTCCGGCCCTTGGATTCCCTCGGGAAAACCAGGAAAGTTTTCTACATCAGTAGTGGTGGTTAGTTGACCGCCAGGTTCATGTCCCTCAAGCACTAGAGGTTTCAGGTTGGCCCGGGAAGTATAAAGGGCAGCGGTATGTCCTGCAGGCCCAGAGCCAATAATAACAACGTCTCTTTTTTCCATGAACAAAATCCTTAATTAAAGAAATAGGTTCAATTTTTATAGCAAATTGGAGGAAATTGATAAATATGCATGAAACAAAAAAAGGTTTTTTAGGACAAATCGTGGGAATCCTCGGTAATTCATTGCCGAGAGAATGTTACGAATCTTCCACAGCAAGCTGTTGCTTTATTTTTTCTGGCCGATCATCTTTATCAGGATTGAGCTCATAATAGGCCTTAATAGAGATTAGTTCATCAGGATTAGGCGCTTGGCGGGTAGTTTTGAAGGTTTCTCCCGTCAAAGAGCATTCATATTTGTATGTTTTCTTTTCTCTTTTTCTCGCCACAATCGGTCCCTAGATCTAATTATTAGTACATTTTTATAGACGAAATCATGCAGGAGGTAAAGTTTAAACTTTCCTGGGGAAAAAATGCTCACCTGTGTTAAAATTTCAGTATGTTAAAGTGCTTTTTTGCCACAATTTTACTCCTTCTAGGCCCAAGGGCCCAGGCCATTAGTGAAAGTGGGACCATCATCCAAATTAGTAAAAGCGGCCGAAGTTTAGTGTGGGGCCGGGGTGTTTTTGAGGGAGTGATTAAAGGATCCTCGGGAACCTTCGTTTATAGGGGGAAGGCCGGCAGTGTAAAAGTGGCCACTGGGGAGGCGGTGAGGGTGCTTCCGGATAAATCATATTGGATTCTGCGAGATATTGAAAGGCCTGAGCATCTTAAAAATAATCAATCTCTATACTTTTTTGCTGGTGATACTTTTTTACGAGGTAGGGTTCCAGAAAAGATCCTGCGCAAAAAAGTGGTGCTAGCAAAGGGACAAAACGTCTCTGACTTTGAAAATGCAATGAGACGATGGGGAGTGCCTGATCGAGTGGTAAAGCGTGAGGATAGATACCGGGAAGGACCTGCTTTAAAGATTGTTCCTCAACGGGAAGATTATACGATTGAGACTATCGATTATACTACCTGGCTAGATGTTGGACTGCGGGCAGTTGAAGAATACGATGAGGTTTTAGAGACTAAAAAAATAGGCACATTTAAAAAGAGTATTTCCGCAAGTAAAATGCAAAAAATATCTAAAACTGAATTAGTGTCCTCCACCACAAAAGGTGTGGTGGCAAAAATGGATTTGCGCCATATTGAGTCCATGGATCCCAGGCAGTTGGTTGATAGCAAATTTGTCAGGTTGCGGGAACGGGAAGGGCCCTTATGGTCCGCGGATCTAGATGACCGACAACTTCGCAGATACGTGCTTGAAACCGGAATGGTGGAGGAAAAAAAACGCCAGGAATTCTCCATGGAAAACCGCTTTTTAGATGAATTTGTCCTCAGGTTTAATAAAGTCTTTCCCCACGCTCAAGATGCCCCTTTTGATTCTAACCAGGCGGATGGTTATACTTGGTCAATCGGTTATGAATATCATTTGATGAGACTTACTCGCGCTCTTGATGCTTTTTCCCTTGAGATCTATTTTGAATATGGCAATGGGTATTATGAAATGGGCGCCGTAAATGTGAGGTCCAACGAATTTGCCGCTAGTTTTTCTGCCAGCTGGTATTTTTTAAACCTGCCCTCAACCATGGGAAAATTTTTGGGACATCTGGGATTAGGCGCCAGATTGGGGCAGGCCTATCTGGATGCAGAGATCTTTACCAAATCATATAAGTATCAGTTGAGAAGTTTCCCTTGGTATTTCATCGAATTTAAATATCGCTTCAGTGATGGGGCCGCCAACAATGATTTGGCCTGGGGACTTAGTTTTATGCTGAGTTATTTAAATACGGAATTGACGGTTATGGAGACTCTCTTAGATGATATACAAGGACGTATTAATATGAATGAGCTTAGGTGGTCCCTTGGCCTGAACTTTACTATATGAGGGGTATTTTTGTGAGGCGGTATTTAATAGTTTTAATCCTTTTACCGATGGTGGCATTTTCATTGGAAATTGATGAAAAACTCACCCTTCGAATTTTAAAGATATCTAAAACTAAAAGAACTATTTTGATTAATCGTGGGATAGAAGATGGGCTGGTCGAAGGTGATCACGCCAAGTTTTTTGATCAATCTGGTGTACTGGCCAGAGGAAAGGTTTCAAAAATTTCTCCCACCAGGTCAGTGTGGTCCATTTACCGTATTATTAACGATAAGGAATTCAAGCAAGATAAGGTTTTAAGTCTAAAAATCACTACTGAACTCAAGTTGACCTCTGATAAAACTAAAAAGATTACTCCCCAGGATGGAGTCCCTGTTGGTGTGGCAGTAGTAGAAGTAGAAGAAGAAATACCGGTAGAGGATAGAGAGGAGCAGGCGGATGATTTATTAGAGGAGATGGATGAGGACAAATTTTATAGAAATTTGGACACCCGACCTGATTCTCTGGGCCAAGGACGGGGACTGGTAAATTGGTCACCCTGGGAAGTTGTAGGAACCCTAAGCTATATCTACACCAAAAATTCCATTGAGACTGAAGGACTGGCCACTCGGGAAAACAACTTTGGTACTTTTGACCTGATCCTTGGTGTTGAGCGGTATAATCCTAAGTCGCGCAATATCTGGCGGGATTTTTCTTTCATCGCCACCTTTGAGTGGAGCTCTACTAGCATGTCTAATGAGAGCTTTTATGAAGGATCGTATCCGAAGGATTTGCTAGGGTTTGGCATTGGTACCAACTGGCATTTTGGGAACGATCCCTTCGCTTTTAATGCCATCATAGGATTTGTGAGTTTGGGAATTGGCGGAGGAGTCCGGAAATTTACCATGGTAACTGGTTCTAATGCTTTTCTAGAAGAAACAGGATTTTTTAGCTGGAATTTTGGCCTGGGAATAAAGTGGTATACCAAATCGGGACTGGGACTTAGAGGGATTTTGGAGTATTTTTCTAGGACTGGCGCCTCTTCTTTTACCGTGGGTGGTGCCACTCCCACCTACAAAACAGCAGGGCCAAGGTTTAGAATTGGTGCTTCCTGGAGATTTTAAGCGAAATAATTTAAGACATCTTCCCTCGTGACTATGATCTTTTCTGATAATTTGTCCACCAAGGGTAGAAAAAAATCATCAAAGCTTTTACCACCAGCGATTTGAGGCCTCCAATGTTTTTTAGACTCTACTCCGATCCTTCTATAAACCAAGTCTTCAAAGGTTCGAACCTTTTCATTCTCGACAATTTTAAATATAAGCTTGCTGGTTATGGGGACAGGTTTAAAGGCCGGAACAAGGAGCGGACTTCTTAAGCTGCTCTCAGTTAACTTGTGATTGTAGGGCATGTTTTTTCTTTCCACAATAATGCGTGAAATGCCCTGGCCCATGACCCGAAAGGTAGTGTATTTTCCGCCGGCAATGACGTGAACATTGTGATAGGGCTGATAGATCTTCTCTGTTCTAGCAGTTTTTCCAAGGTCATCCGAATCCCCTTTGACCAGCGGCCTAATACCGGAAAAGGAACTGAGGATGTTCTCTTCATTTATAGAATGGCCGGGGAAGTAATTCTTTAAATTTTCCAGCAAGTATTTTTTTTCATCTTCTGAAGGGCGAAGATCAAACATATTCTGCTCAACGGGATCCTCAGTAGTTCCTACTAAGACGGCATTTGGCCCGGGAATGACAAATATAATACGATCGTCGTTAGTATTTAAAACGACAGGATATTTAATGGGCAGGCATTTTTTATCGATCCACAGGTGTGAGCCCTTTGAGGGTAGCAAAATGGGCCGCCAATTAAGATTTTTTTGTCGAGCTAACAATTGGTCCGTGAAAGGGCCTAAGGCAAATATTAATTCTTTTGTGCGGACAGATTTTTCCTCACCGGTGATGGTATCTTTTAAATTGACTATGTTATATTCGCCTTGGTTTTTAAAATTTAAAAATTCAACGTAGTTTAAGGCCTGACATGATTTATTGTTTAGAGCATCAAAAATTACTTCCAGGGTGATCTTGGTGTCATCCATTATGGCATCATGATAAATACCACCACCTTTTAATCCCTTTGCTTTTATGCCGGGAATTCTTTGCAGCAGTTTTCTTTTAGAGACTATTTCATGGCCGATGTTTTCATATCCGGAGAGAAAATCGTAGAGCGCCAGGGCGAAACGAGTCATAAAAAGTGGCCATTTGGAGTTGTCATAAATTGGTAGGAAAAATGTTTGTGAATAGCAAAGATGGGGGGCCAGTTTGAGCCATAGATTCTTTTCGTGCAGGGCCTCCCAAATAAGCTTAAAATCAAAATTTTCTAAATATCTTATTCCTCCATGAAGCATTTTTGAGCTTTTCCCCGAGGTTTGGGAGCTAAAATCCTTTTTATCCACCAGCAGGCAGCTAGTATCATGAAGGGCGAGGTCGCGAAGGAGTCCGGCACCTACAATGCCGCCGCCAACAATTAAAACCTCATAAGATCTTTTTATATTTTTAAGTGGAGAGTCCATATTAGCTTTCTATGGGGGAGACCCAAACAACATTACCAAAGCATGTTAGGGTATGTCCTTTCTTTTGTGGAGTCATTTGATAGGTTATCCCCACAACTGCATTCCCTCTTAGTTTGAAGGCCTTGGCCTTTAATTTATCTGCTAGGGCACCAAAGTTTTGATCGAAATCATCGGCCAGGTTATTAACCTCTTCTTCTGATATCTTTGCGTGTTCTGTGATAATCCCGATATAACGATTGATTTTGAAATTTTCAAGGGTGGGAGTAGTTGAGAGTAAAATAATATCTGGGGATTCAACTCCGCTGTTTAAGTCAGCATTTTCATCTTTGTTTTGAAGCGGGCCAAGTTTAGAAATTAATCCTTTGCTCTCTCTTATCTTGGGAGGGTGAATTTCATCAGCTAGGCCCATCATTATTTCTAAATCATATTGGCGGAATTTATGGGTCAAAATAATCGCAGCATATTCAGAAATTTGAGAAATTAAAACTGAGCCGGCATCTAGTCCCTGTTTAAAAATGGACTCATTAGAATCATTAGCGATGCCAAATTCTTTAAGAATGCGCAGGATATCCTCTGCATCTTCAGAGTACTTAATATTTTTTAAAATAATGCTAAAAGGGGGATTTCCTGGTGTTAGCGCCTGGCCCACAGAAATATTTTTGGCAAAGTCTTGGACCTCTCCTAAACCACCACTTGATGGGGGAGGAGGTGCAGGCGCGGCGGGAGGAGGAGTAGGTGTTTCTAGTTCCTGAGATTCTTCGCGAGTTGGTTCTTCCTCTTCTTCCACTTCTTCTTCGACTTCTTCTTCAGGGGAAATGGCGAGACTTTCTTCAGCAGTTTCATCTTCGGAAAATTCCAAATTTTCTTCTTCAGGTGTTTCTAAACTTTCTTCTTCAGGTGTTTCTAAACTTTCTTCTTCGGGTGTTTCTAAACTTTCTTCTTCAGGTGTTTCTAAACTTTCTTCTTCAGGTGTTTCTAAACTTTCTTCTTCAGGTGTTTCTGTTGGGAACTCCAAGCTTTCTTCAACTGGTTCGGCCTCCATTTCGGTTTCAAATTCTTCCGTGGGAGTACTCTCTTCTTCTTCTTCATCCCCGGGTTTGTCTACCTTGAATTCTTGGGGGAAGTCTTCTTCTGGTTCTTCAATTTTTTTCTCTTCAGTGGTGTCCCCATGTTCTAATTGGCTATCCACTTCGGGGTCGAGTTCGTGAAGAAACTCGGCTATATCGGCAATCGCCGTGAGGTCTTTTTTTTCATCGTCGTCATCCGATGACATAGAGATTTCCTTAAAAGATTGTTAGTTTAATTTTGCCACAGAAAAGGGAATTTTAAAATTACTTGAGTGATTTAGGCGCCATGACAGTGTTTATATTTTTTACCTGAACCACAAGGACAGGGCTCATTACGTCCAACCTTCACTTTCCCTCTTTGCACTGGAACACCACCACCTTCTTCTTTCATCTTCTGGGCGTGTTTCTGTGCATCTAATCTTAATTCAAGTTCGGCCTTTTGCCTTCTCTTGAGTTCTTCGATTTCCTCTGCAGTGTATAGTTGAACAGTAAAGACAGTTTCTACAACAGCTTTTTTTACATCTTCCCTTAGTCTTTCAAACATTAAAAATGATTCTCTCTTGTATTCTAGTAGAGGATCCTTTTGAGCATAGGCGCGTAGGTTAATTCCTTCCTTTAAGTGATCCATAGAGAGCAGATGGTCTTTCCAGAACTGATCAAAGATGGAGAGTAGGATTTCCCGCAGGGCCATTTTTATCTGCTCATCTTCATATTGAGCGAAATTCTCTTTTAGTAAGGCCTTGGCCTCACCGGAAATGTAATCAAAAATTTCGCCATCATATTTTTGGTTACATTCCTCGACCGTAAGCTCTTTTTTACTGTTAAAGGTGGTCTTAAAACTCTTATTAAGATCTTCCCAAGGCCAAAGGTCTAGGGGCACCTTTCTCGAAGGCCGGTTGGTTTCAACAATTATTGCAGAAACGTCTTCAATCATCTCTTGGACAAATCCCAAGTTATCTTCATCACCGAGAATATTTCTTCTTACTTTATAGATAACCACCCGTTGTTCATTCATGACGTTGTCGTAGTCGAGTAAATGCTTTCTTATTTCAAAGTTATGGCCTTCAACTTTCTTTTGTGCCCTCGCTATAGCGTTGGTGATCATTTTGTGCTCAATAGGTTCATCATCTTCCATACCAAGAGTACCCATGAACTTGGAAATTCGCTCACTACCAAAAATTCTCATTAGGTCATCTTCAAGTGACAGGAAAAATTTCGATTGGCCAGGATCTCCCTGCCTACCGGATCTTCCTCTAAGCTGATTATCAATCCTTCTAGACTCGTGCCTTTCTGTTCCTATAATATAAAGTCCCCCCGCTGCGATGGTTTCCGGGGACAGTTTAATATCGGTTCCCCGGCCGGCCATATTGGTGGCGATGGTTACAGAGCCTTTTTGTCCGGCGTTTGTGATGATTTGTGCTTCTCTTTCATGTTGTTTGGCGTTTAATACTTCATGTTTGATTCCCGCTTTTGTCATCATGCCGGAGATCAGTTCGGAATCTTCAATGGCAATAGTACCAACTAGCGCTGGTTGCCCTTTTGCGTGGAGCTCTTGAAGCAGTTTGATAACTGCATGTATCTTCCCCTCTTTATTTTTATAAATAACATCGGGCTCATCAATTCTGGCCACTGGTTCGTTGGTGGGTATTACCGTAACTGCAAGATCATAGATCTTTTGAAATTCCGCCGCTTCGGTATCCGCTGTCCCGGTCATACCTGCTAAAACAATGTAGAGTTTAAAGTAGTTTTGAAAGGTGATAGAGGCAAGAGTTTGGTTTTCAGATTTAATCTGTACCCCTTCCTTGGCCTCAACAGATTGGTGGAGGCCATCGGACCATCTTGAACCCTCTTTAAGTCTTCCGGTAAACTCATCAACAATAATAACCTGTCCATCTTTAACCACGTAATCTTTATCTAGGGTAAAAAGGTGATGGGCCTTAAGTGCTTGGTTTAGGTGGTGTAGTAGCTCTGTGTGTTTGGAATCAAAGAGATTTTCAACTTTTAGAATCTCTTGCAGTTTAGTTAACCCATCATCAGTAAAAATGGCCGAGCGGGATTTTTCATCAATGGTAAAATCTTTTTCCTTATCTAGCTTCGGGATAATTTTATTAACTTTTCCATAAAAACCGGTATCCCCTTCAGAGGGCCCAGAAATTAAAAGTGGGGTTCTTGCTTCATCAATAAGGATGCAGTCAACCTCATCGACAATACAGTAGTTATGTCCACGTTGGACGTAGTCCTCGAGGCTAAACTTCATATTGTCTCTTAGGTAATCAAAGGCGAACTCATTATTGGTTCCATAAGTGACATCATGTCCATAGGCATCGTGTCTCTCTTCATCGGTCATATCGGCAACGATACAACCAACGGAGATACCGAGCCATTCAAGCATCTCACCCATCCACTTGGCATCTCGAGCGGCCAGGTAGTCGTTAACCGTAACTAAGTGGCCGCCTTTTTTAGTCAGGCCATGAAGGTAAAGAGGTAGGGTGGCGCAAAGGGTTTTCCCTTCACCAGTTTTCATTTCGGCAATGTTCCCTCTATATAAAACAATTCCTCCAATTATTTGGACATCAAAATGACGCATCTCAAGTACACGCCATGAGGCCTCTCTAACGGTAGCAAAGGCCTCGGGAAGGATTTCATCTAAAGTAGAACCATTTTTTATCATTTCCCTGAATTTTGGGGTTTGTGCTTTAAGCTCCTCATCAGACATTTTTTTGATTTGATCTTCAAGGTCATTGATCTGTTTAACTAGCGGTTGAAGCTTTTTTATATCTCTATCGTGCTTTGTACCAAAAAATATCTTCATAATATCAATCATTTCTCAACTTCTCCTAATCTAGAATATAGTACATGGGGTCAACAGGAGTACCGTTTACTCTTACTTCGTAATGGACGTGTGGGCCAGTGGAAAGTCCAGTGGATCCGACTCTCGCAATTAGCATTCCTCTTTTGACTTGTTCCCCTAGCCGAACATCTAATTTTGAGGCATGGGCATAGACCGTTTCTATCCCATATCCGTGATCTAATTGGACAAAATAACCAAAGCCGGGCTTTTTCCCAGCAAAAGTAACTGTACCGTCGGCGGGAGAGATAATTTTAGATCCTCGTCTGGCCCCAATATCAATTCCCTCATGCATTTTGGTTCGCCCTGAGAACTGGGACTTTCTCGGCCCAAAATAACTGGTAATCCAGCCACGTGTTGGCAACAGGGTTGGGGTGGATTTTAAAAAGGATTCTTTATCGAGCAGGAACTGGTCTAAAGAATGGATATCGATTTCTAAATCAGAAGTGATCTCCTCTAAATTTTCCATCTGATAATCAATATGGGCGTATTTATCGGCCATTAAAAAACTTTGCTTGGTAAGATTGCCCCAGTCTTTGGTGAGGGCGTAACTTGTTTGCAACCCAAAGACTGCAGCGATTTTTTCTTCATAGAGATTTTTAAGTCTTTTAAACCGGGTTTTATCTTTTACTTGATTTTTATCTTGAAGGGTTCTTAAAAAGGTTGAGTTTATCTTAGTCTTTTTAGGTTCCTCTTCGGTCAGACTGCCCTCAATAGCAGTTTTTTCAAGACCTGCAATAATTCTTAATTTTTTTTCAAAAACTTGAATTCGGTCAATGTCGGTTACTATCGTGTTTATCTTTTTTTCAAACAGCTCCACCTGTTCTTTTAGTTGTCTGTTTTCAATGGTGAGGTGCTTGTTCTTGTGCACCTGTCTTAAGATTTCAAAATAATCGTAGGCCAATACTCCGAGAATAAAGACGACAAAAGCAAAAATAAAAAACATGCCTCTAAAAAGAATTTTGGGGACACGAAAGGATTTAACACCTTTGCCCCTCTCGGGTACGATCATGATAGTGAAGTACTTATTCAATTTGACTATCCTGGTTAAAAGAATAAATTTTAAAGAAAATTATACCACTTAGAGAGTTTAAAGACAGTAAAAAACAATTTTGACCGAATGCATTTTGGTTATCCCTCGCTAGGGATTTCACCACGAAGAATTTCTATTAAGGCATTAAGGGCATCAGTTACCGTGAATATGGCCACTACTTTTTCATCCAAGTCAATGACAAGGGCACTGCCAATCTTATTACGTGACATTTCATAGGCCACTTCATCAAGAGGGGTACCTGTCACTACGGTGTAGGGATATTGAACCATAATATCTTCAGCTTTTAGTTTTCCCGCCCATTCCACATTTTGAAACATTTTAAGATCTCTTTCACTAATGATACCAATGGCCTTGCCAGCTTTTAAAATGGGGATATGACGCACTCCTTCATTAGTCATTTTTTCTACTAAACTGGTCAGAGGTGTTTCTGGAGGAGCAGATATCTCGCATGGAGTTGCATATTCATCTACTAAAATGTTTTTTAAATCGTCTATTCTGGCCACTGTTTTTCCTTTATAAAATCAGGTAGAGACTACTCGAAAATCGCAAGGGAATCAATGGTGGTAATACATCGTGTCACCGAGTTAAAATTAAGATAACTGAAATATTATCCTCTCCACCAGCAGAATTGGCATGAGTTATCAAGGAATTTACTGCGGTGGCCAATTCATCTTTTCCAGCTTTTGCGGGGGCAGGGATATGTTTATTGATTAAAAATAAGATATCTGCATCGCTGACCATTCCGTAAAGGCCATCTGAGCAGAGCAAAAAAATATCATTTTTTTGCACCTTATAGTTGTAAATATCGATTTCAACTTCTTCATCAAAACCAACCGTTCTACTTAAAACGTTTTTTTGTGGATCTTTTTTCGCTTGTTCTCTGGTGTACATTCCAAAATTCATTTTTTCCTGAATCAGGGAGTGATCCTTAGTTAGTTGATATAAGTTTTTTTGATTTACTAAATACCCTCTAGAATCTCCCACATTACCAATATAAAGTTTTGAGGATTTAAAATAGTATTCAACGACTGTGGTCCCCATGCCCTTCCATAAAGGATTATCGTTCCCTTTTTTCAATATGGCCTGGTTAGTATGGGCCAATGATTTTATTAAAATTTCTTCGGGATTACTTCTGTCACCATTTTTAAGAAATTCCGATAACTCCTTAACAGCAGCTTGTGAGGCAATATCACCACCTTTATGGCCACCCATTCCATCAGCGACTACAAAGTATTTGAGTTTACCATCCATAAAGATAGAATCTTGATTGGTAGATCGTTTAAGACCGACGTCAGTATTTCCAGCAAAGAGGAGGGGCACTAGATTCTCCAAAAAAAATAGTTCAATTTATATTAAAACGAAGCCTGGGCAATATTTCAACCATAGTTGACTTCGAAAGTAGGACAACGGAATAAACTTGTCCGATTATTTTAGGTAAGGATATAATTTGGTTGATATCATTATTAATGGACTAATTTTGGCGGAGGGATTAATGGCAGATATAAATATCCAATCATTTATGGAAGAAAATTTTAAGGCAAAAGATTTTGCTTACTTGAATTGGACGGGTACTTTTCAGGATTATTTAGATATTGTGGCCAGCAACCCCAATGTGACGAGAAATTCATTCCAAAGAATGAATGATATGATTCATTCCTATGGATTCGATACCTATAACGAATATAAAAAGAAAATAACAAGGTATCACTTCTTTGATGATCCTCTTAAAGAGGGGCGCGATGCCGTCTTTGGCATTGATGTTCATTTAATGAAATTGGTTAACTTTTTTAAATCTGCGGCCCGGGGATATGGAACTGAAAAGAGGGTTCTGCTGCTTCACGGCCCAGTTGGTTCGGCCAAATCAAGTATTGTAAGGCTTTTAAAAAGAGGATTGGAACATTATTCAAAAACAGATGAGGGTGCCCTATATACCTATGAATGGTATGACGAAAATGCTTCCGAAATTTTAGGTGGGGAAACGGTCTTTCCTAGTCCCATGCATGAGGAGCCTTTAAAACTTATTCCTCAAGATATTCGAAATAAGTTTACGGAAAGTCTAAATAAAGGGGCCAAAGACTATAAAATCGGTATTAGAGGGGAAATCTCTCCCGCTTGTCGTTTTATTATGAGTGAGTATCTCAAAAAATATAATGGTGATTGGATGAAGGTTGTAAATAATCACATTCGTATCAAAAGATTAATCCTATCGGAAAATGACAGAGTGGGAATTGGAACTTTTCAACCAAAAGATGAAAAAAACCAGGATTCAACAGAGCTTACGGGAGATATTAACTATAGAAAAATTGCTACCTATGGTTCAGATTCAGATCCTCGTGCTTTTAATTTTGATGGGGAATTTAATATTGCTAACCGAGGGATCATTGAATTTATCGAAATGCTAAAACTTGATGTGGCCTTTTTATACGATCTACTCGGGGCCTCTCAGGAGCAATCCATTAAACCTAAAAAGTTTTCTCAAACTGATATTGATGAGATCATTCTAGGGCATACCAATGAACCGGAATTCAAAAAACTACAAAATAATGAATTCATGGAAGCACTAAAAGATAGAACTGTTAAAATCGATATTCCTTATATCACTCGTCTTGATAAAGAGATTCAAATTTATCAACGGGACTTTAACACGGAAAAGATCCCTCATATCCATATTGCTCCTCACACTATTGAGATGGCATCCACTTGGGCCATCTTAACCAGACTTGAAGAGCCTAAAAAATCGGATTTGACTAAACTGCAAAAATTAAAGCTATATAACGGAAAAACGCTTCCCGGCTACAATGAAGATAACGTTAAGGAGCTGAGAAAGGAGTCTAAAAGAGAAGGACTAGATGGAATTTCTCCCCGTTATATTCAAGATAAAATTTCCAATGCTTTAGTTAAAAACGGTCATATCGGATGTATAAACCCCTTCATGCTATTTAATGAATTAGAGGCCGGGCTAAAACACCATGGTCTAATCAACAATCAAGATGTTTATGATGGGTATCTAGAAGGACTAAATATTTCCCGTCAGGAATATGAAGATATCGTTAAAAACGATGTGCAAAAAGCAATTAGTGTTGATGAACGGGCAATTCAAACCTTGTGTGCTAATTACATCGACAATGTAAAGGCCTTCACGCAAAAAGAAAAAATAAGAAACAAATACTCCAATCGCTTAGAAGACGCTGATGAGCGGTTCATGAGGTCAATCGAGGAAAAGATTGATATCCCCGAATCTAGAAAAGAGGATTTTAGAAGGGAAATTATGAACTATATTGGGGCCTTGGCCATTGAAGGTAAAATCTTTGATTATAAGATGAATGAGAGACTTCATCGGGCCTTGGAGTTAAAACTTTTTGAAGACCAAAAAGATACCATTAAATTAACTACCATCATTTCAAAAGTTG
Source organism: Deltaproteobacteria bacterium (assembly GCA_004356615.1). GTDB lineage: Bacteria > Bdellovibrionota > Bacteriovoracia > Bacteriovoracales > Bacteriovoracaceae > SMWT01. The sequence goes on from SMWT01000053.1 coordinate 15,088, forward strand.
TGGATAAGGAAACCCAGGAAAAAATCGATGTTGTGAAGGCCAGGCTGATTAAAAATCAGGGTTACTGTGAGATCTGTGCCACTGATGCCTTGAATTTCGTCGCTTCAATTTTTGCCAAGGGAGATTCAGTAAAATCCTAAAAGGGGCAATATGGGCCATCCAATAAAAAGGGATCATTCAAGGTTTAAAAATGTCATCAAAGGCAAGATACGAGAAAACTTGCAAAAATATGTGGCAAAAGGGGAGATACCGGTTTCGAAAGGGGGTGGCACCTACAAAATCCCTATGCCTTCCATTGAAACCCCTTACTTTAAGTTTGGTGATTTTCAAAAAGGTGGGGTTGGACAAGGAGATGGTAATCCTGAAGATCCTATTGATGGAGGAGCGGGGGAGAAAAAACCAGGGCAAGGAGAGGCCGGTGATATGGAGGGAAACAAAACCCTTGAGGTTGAATTGTCTCTCCAGGAATTGGCCACTATCCTAGGTGAAAAATTAGAACTTCCCAAAATCGAGCCTAAAGGAAAAAAGGCATTGGAGTCCACGTCTGAAAAATATACTGGGATTTCTTCCGTAGGGCCGGATTCTTTGATCCATTTTAAACGTTCTTATAAGGAGGCGCTTAAAAGGCAGATTTCCCTAGGGACGTATAACGAGGCCAGTCCTTCTATAATTCCCGTAAAATCAGATTTTCGCTATCGAACATCCCAGGTAAAACATGAATTTAAAAATTCAGCGGTAGTAATTTATATGATGGATGTCTCGGGTTCCATGGGAGATGAACAAAAAGAAATTGTTCGAACTGAGAGTTTTTGGATCAATCTTTGGTTAAAAAGTCAGTACAAAGATATCGAGATTAGATATATCATTCACGATGCTACCGCTAAAGAAGTGGATGAAAATACTTTTTTTAGAACTCGTGAGTCAGGCGGAACACTGATCTCCTCCGCCTTGAAACTTTGCAAGCAGATCATTGATGAAAATTATAATCCAGAAGAATGGAATATCTATCCCTTTCATTTTTCCGATGGAGATAACTGGTCCACCGATGATACTAAACTTTGTTTGGATATTTTAGAGAAGGATATTGTCCCTAAATCAAATGTTTTTTGCTATGGACAAGTCGAAAGTCGTTATGGTTCTGGGCAGTTTTATAAAGATCTAGTAAGCAAGTATGGAGCGACAAATCCTGATGTGATTCTTTCCAAAATCAAAAATAAAGAGGCCATCTTAGGATCTATTAAGGATTTTTTGGGTAAGGGAAAATAATATGAATAGAACGGCTCCAATCTCTGGTGAACTCTCACGGCTTAAAGAGGAAATCTATCAATATGCTAAAGGTTATGGCCTAGATTTTCCTGAAACGATCTTTGAAATGTGTGACTACGATACTATAAATATTTTGGCCGCCCAGGGAGGATTTCCCACCCGTTACCCACACTGGCGCTTTGGTATGGAATATGACCAAATGTCCAAGCAGTACTCCTATGGCCTCCAAAAGATCTATGAGATGGTTATCAATACAGAGCCCTGTTATGCCTATCTTCTTAACGTAAATCCTACAGTAGATCAAAAAATTGTCATGGCCCATGTTTATGGCCATGCGGATTTTTTTAAAAATAATTATTGGTTTAAACATACCAATAAAAAGATGATGGATGTAATGGCAAATCATGCCACAAAAGTCAGAAGATATATGGATAAATACGGTGTAAGTAAAGTGGAGAGCTTTATTGATACAGTTTTATGCTTAGACAACTTACTTGATGTCAATTTACTCTACCAACAGGGGATTAAGAGCAAAAAGAAAAATGAGGAGGAAACATTTATTGAACCTGAAGAGTATGATGATGATGATCGGGTTCAGGCCTTACAAACCTTTCTTCGTAGCAAAAGGAAAGCAGAAAAAAAAGCTGAAGGTGAAAAGGAGCCCCAGGAGAATGATGAACTTGAGACCTTTAGAGAACCAGAGGATCTACCAACTCGAGATATAATGGGCTTTTTAATGGAATACGCTCCTATTAAAGAATGGCAGGCAGATGTCATCGGAATTTTAAGAGAAGAGGCCTATTATTTCCTTCCACAAAGAATCACTAAAATTATGAACGAAGGCTGGGCCAGTTACTGGCACTCCACCATAATGACTCAAAAAGCGATGAAGCCCAATGAAATTATTGATTTTTGCGATCATCACTCCTCTGTTATGGCCATGAGCCCTTCTAGGATCAATCCTTACAAGATAGGAATAGAGCTCTATCGGGATATTGAATATCGGTGGAATAAGGGAATGTTCGGTAAAGAATATTTAGAATGCACCAATATGGAAATAAAGGAGAATTGGGATAAGAATTTAGGCCTAGGTCGAGAGAAAATTTTTGAAGTTAGAAAAACCCATAATGACATCACCTTTATAGATGAATTTTTTACCGAAGACTTTTGTCAGAGACAAAACCTATTTACCTACAGGTATAATCCCCGGACTAATCGTAATGAAATTGAAACTAGAGACTTTGAGGAAATCAAAACCAAGTTACTTTTGTCTTTAACCAATTTTGGCTCTCCCGTAATAGAAATTGAAAGCTCAAACTATGGAAACCGGGGAGAGTTACTTCTTAGGCATGTTCATCAAGGAGTTGATCTGGATCTGGCCCATGCTACCGATACCATGAGAAATATTTATGCTGTTTGGAAAAGGCCTGTGAATCTTGCCACTAAATATGATGATAAAGAGGTGAAGTTTCTTTTTGATGGTGAGGAATTAAAAAATATGGGGTAGATCATTACCTAATCAAGACTTCTTTACTATCTAGTTCCTCAATATAGCTTTGATCAATAATAGGATTTTCGTCTAAAGGCTCTAGCTTGGCCCTCTTTTTTAAAAAATCAAGGCCTAAGAGCGTGTCGGTTCTAGTCTTTTTATCTTCATCAATTATTTTATCCAGGTTGTCCCAGATAAAAAGTTGCATAAAAATCCAACAATTAAGTCCATCAAATTTTTTACAGGCCAGGGATGAATATTTTTTAACATCTTTCATGTTAGATAAATTTAGCGCAACATAACTATTGGCGAGTATGACTTTAAGGGGCATGTTTCCTCTAAATTCATTATTTAAATACCTAAGATCCCTTTCGGTCTTTTTTATTTGACCCAGCTGTATTTTAAAGGCGGATTCGATGGCCAAGCGCTTAAAGGGTGTATTGTCATCAAAGGTGATGCGTTTGAGTAAATCAAGGCCGATCTCATACTTCTCCAACATCCATGCAAGGGGTATCGCTCTCTTAAGAGCATTACTAGAATTTTCCTTCTTTTTTAGTGCCAGTTGAAAATGGCCGAATGAAAGTTCATATTTTTTTTGCTTTAAATTAATAATTCCTTTTATATTGTTGGCATTTGCGGAATTAATATCTTCTATGAAATCCAAGGCCTTTTTCTCATTTCCCATCCGGTAATAAGACAGGCCTATGATTTCTCTGACCGATTTATTTCTAAACGCAAACTTAGGAAGGGCGTAGAGTTTGTCAATATTAAGCGCTTCTTGGTTTAGGTAGATATTCTTTTTTAGCCAGATTTTTATGGTTTCAAGTTCTGCAAAAAATATTCTTAAATTAAGCTCGCTGTCTTTAGAATATGGGGTCACTTTTTGTAGTTTTAAATTAACCATGTAATCGAGCCAGAGATGGCGGTTTTTGGTGTAATCAAAAGTGAGATATTTACAAGATTTATAATCTTTTTCGAGTTGCTTTAAATCATTCAGGGCAATATTGTTAATTATTTTTAGGAGGCAGGATTCTTGATCCCAAATAACGCTCTCATAATGAGGGTTTTCCAATATTTTTTTGGAATTGGGGTAATCATCCATTAAAAAATAAATTAGCGCCTTATAACGCATTATAAGTGGCTCTAGATTCCCTGGACTTTCGATTTCATCTAGAAGGTATTTGGCCTTTTTTAAATTTCCATTAACCAAAAAATACTTGGCCTTTTTAAGTTGGCGTAAGTTTTCACCACCAAAAGCTGGTGACCCAAGAAGCAGGCATATAAAGAGAAATATTTTCCCCATGTTTAGTCTATCGGTGTAGATGCCGATAAATTAAAAAATTTAGCAAGGCGGGCATATTGCAGAAAATTTTTACTTCCCTTTTTTTAATCAGTTTAAATACCTATGCTTTGGTCCCACTTGAATCACTCGTTTTAGGGGATTTATCCGAGAAATATAAGCAGGAGGCCACTACTCCTCTTAAGTATATCTTTCAGGCACGAGGAAAGTTTAAAGTAGAACAGAAAAGGTCTTTGGCCTTTTATCGAGGTTTTATAGAAGAAGGGGAAAATTTATCCAATTTTTGTAAAGTGGACCACGAAATTAATTATTCCAATATTTGGGAGAAAAACGAGGTAAAAAGGTCTGTTATGGCCACCCTTCAATATATTGGAATAGATCTCATGGTTCGGGCCATTCCCGCTTATGCCAAATACTTTGAGTTCACAGAAGAAGAATTTGAAAACCTCGCTGACAATTTGGTTGGAAACTACTGCTCAAAAAACATCTCTATTATTAGTTTAAAAGAGTTAAAAAGAAATATACTTCTTCACTTTGAAAAAGAACAGGGTTTCGCTCTTCCAAATATCGTAGATAACTCACTCTTTCCTAAAAAATTAAGAGAATACAATACCATCGATCAGATGAAGGAAAATGAATTTGTCCAATCGATTAAACTTTTTCAATCATTTTGTTCTTGGGGAAGTGATGTTGATGACCTAAGACTTTTAGTACCTCTTTTTAAAAACCCCGTGATCATGAGCTTTGTAACTAGGCAGCTTACCAATAAACGTTTTAGCTGGGACCCGGTAAATAATGAAATTGGACTGAAAAAGGAAAATCGCACGGTTCAGGTTCTTTGCCGGGGCCTTATTTGTCGAAAAGTTAATTGGGAGGTTTTTAAAAATGATCTACCTCGATCACTTGGATCAAGAGGAATAGAGGCAGATATCAAGAGGCTTTACTGCGAAGAGTTTAAGGGAGCTGATTATGTGGAAAATGGTCAGGAACCAAAAATATTAAAAATGATTAGAGGCAGTACTACCGCCGATAAAACTCTTTTGACCGCCCAGTTTTTAGCACTTTTAACAGGGATCCCCGATATGTTTGTCAGGGCAACCAAGTTTAATGAAGCAAAAGAATTTTTAAAATATAGCTTTGCCGCTTCATGGGACGATTGGGCAAAAGAGTTTATAAAAGAATCAGGGACTGATCTTTACTTTGAAGAACCCCTTACGGTTGAGCTTGTTACCAGAGACTTATACTATCATGAATTTAAACCCTTTTTCAGCGTGGAGTTTGATGTTAATCAGGGAGAGTTTGATCGAACGGCAGAAATGCTGGGTAAAATAGACGTCTCTTTTACAATAAAGCTGGGAAAAAACTATTTATCCTGGGCCCGTGATGAGTGGAGATCTTTAAGCCAGTATGTAGACCAGGAAAGAAAAAATAAAATCCTTTTTAAGTTTGTTAAAGTAATTGAAGATCAAGTGAACGATGGCAGAGCAAAGTTTCTTATTCCCCCTTGGGGTGGGAAATTGGAAAACATTGTCGCCAAAGAGTTATTGAATCAATTAGCGCTCTATGATGGAAAATTCTTTAAATTTCCCAGTAACGAATTAATTACCATCCCTATTAAATTTAACTATGCTCCCTTTGCCCTAAAATACATCTATTTCAAGTTTTTACTCAGACAAAACTTGAAGGCAGAGCAGAAATAATGGTTGCCTTGGTACACCGTTTAGAGATATATATTTAGCAAAATGGCGAAGAAGAAAACCCCTAAAAAAGTAGAAGTACTTCCCAAAGAAAAGGGAAAAGAATTACAGACCGTAGTTAAGTCTCTTCCTGCCATACTCCCCGCAAAAGACATTACAGTCTTTAAACCGGCCGTTACCGATCCCCTGGCACTCTATCTAAGAGAAATAAGAAAATATGATGTGCTCTCTCCTGAACAGGAAAAGGCCCTCACCACCTCCCTGGCAAAGACCGGAGATATTGATGTGGCCAAAAAATTGGTCTTGCATAACCTGCGCCTGGTAGTGAAAATTGCCATGGAATATCAAAGTGCCTACCAAAATGTTATGGACCTTATTCAGGAAGGTAACATAGGTCTGATGAAGGCGGTCTCTAAATACGATCCAACCAAAGGGGCCAAGCTTTCTTATTACGCCTCCTGGTGGATTAAATCATATATTCTAAAATTCATCTTAGATAATTTTAGACTGGTTAAAATTGGAACCACCAACGAACAAAAGAAGCTCTTCTATAATCTTTTTAAAGAGAAAGAAAAATTGGCAAAAATGGGGTTGGATGCAGATCCTAAATTGCTGGCCGAAAACCTAGGAGTTTCAGAAAAGGCGGTTATCTCTATGGATCAAAGACTTGGCCCTACCGGAGGAGAGATCAGTATTGATAAACCCATAGGTCCCAGTGGCGAAGGGCCAACGCTATCGGATATTCTCGCAGATCCCTTGGGAAAAACCCCTGAGGAGATTGTAGAAAATTCACAGGGCCTCGAGCTGCTCAAAGGACATCTCAATGAGTTCGTTGCCAAATTAAAACCAAGAGATAAAGAAATCTTTAAAAAACGGCTACTTAGTGAAGTTCCTCTCACCCTGCAGTCTATTGCCGATGACTTTGGAGTTACCCGGGAGCGTATTCGTCAAATTGAGGCCCGTTTGTTAAAGAATTTAAAGGTTTACATGTCTGACATTATTAGATAAAAATCCCTAATTCAAAATTTTAGCGCTTTGTTCTAGGTTACGACTTGGAGCACTAGTAAGGAGAAAACGATGATTACAAGAGAAGATACTGCAGCACTAGTTAAGCAGTACGGAAAAGATGAAAAAGACGCTGGCTCTACACCAGTACAAATCGCGATTCTTACCAAAAGAATCAATAACCTTATGCCTCACTTTGAAAAGCACATTCACGATTATCATTCAAATAGAGGTCTATTAAAGTTAATTGGTAAAAGACGTTCGCTTTTAAAGTATTACGCCAGGACCAACGCTGATAATTATGGTGATTTAATTAAGTCATTAGGTCTTAGAAAATAAGTTGTTGAGGGAGACTTTTGTCTCCCTTTTTTATTTTTGGGAAAAGTTAAAGGAGTTTAGAGGATATTTGAATCGACTGAAAATTGATTGAAATATTCTTTAAAATCCACCTTCTTCCTGAAAAATATATTAATTTTTTAGCTTTCGCCCATTGGTGAAAGAACAGGAGTATTTTTAATGAATAGAAATAAAAAAGAATTTACCGTAAAATTTGGCGATAAAGACGTAACTATTGAAACCGGAAGACTTGCTAAGCAAGCAGACGGAGCAGTCCTTGTTTCCTGTAATGGAACCCAAGTACTTGTCACAGCTTGCTCTGCTAAAGATGCAAAACCTGGACAAGACTTTTTTCCACTAACCGTTGAATATGTTGAGAAGTTTTACTCAGCAGGGAAATTCCTTGGTGGGTTCATGAAACGTGAGGCGAGACCCTCAACACAAGAAGTTTTAAACGCCAGATTAATTGATAGACCTATTAGACCACTTTTCCCTGCAGGGTACATGAATGAAACTGTTGTATCCGCTACGGTTCTTTCTTATGATCCAAGTGCTGATCCTGAAGTGCTGGCCGCAATCGGCGCCTCTGCTTCCCTTCATATTTCTGATATCCCTTTTGCTAAAGCAATTTCAACTTGTAAGGTTGCAAGAATTAATGGAGAGCTAGTAATTAACCCAGACCGTGATGCCTGGGAAGATTCTGATCTTGAAATTATTGTCTCTTCTTCTGCTGATGCCATCTTAATGGTTGAAGGTGAAGGTAATCAGATTCCAGAGAGTGAAGCTCTAGAAGCAATCCTTTTTGCCCACGAACAAAATAAAGTTATGTGTGAGCTCATTGATAAAATGAGGAAAGAAATTGGAAAAGCTAAAAGGGAATTTATTCCCGTTGCCGCAAATACAGCAATGCTTGAAGCGGTAAAGGCCGAGTTTACAGATAAAGCTAGAGCGGCAATTAGCATCGTGGATAAATTAGACAGATATAAAGCACAAGATGAAGTTAAAAAAGAGATAAAAGCGGCGCTTGAGCTAAATCCAGAAAAATTTGGCCTAACTGCGGATGATGATTTTGGTAAAGAAGCAAGTCACGCTATTGAAGATATGCTCTATAATATGATGAGGGCAGATATCCTAGATCATGACAAAAGAATTGGTGATAGAGGACTTACTCAAGTAAGACCGATTGAATGTGAGACCGATATTCTGGCAACACCACACGGATCATCTCTTTTTACTAGAGGTGAGACTCAAGTACTTGCAACAGTTACGATTGGTGGTTCTAAAGGCGAACAAATGTCTGATAGAATTGTCGGCCTATCTTATTCTCCTTTTTATCTTCATTATAACTTTCCTGGATATTCGGTAGGAGAGGCCAGAACAAAATTTAATGTAAGTAGACGAGAGCTTGGACATGGAAACCTTGCTGAAAGAGCAATTAAACATGTTCTTCCAAGCAAAGAAGATTTCAACTACACCATAAGAGTTACTGCAGAAGTTCTAGAATCTAATGGTTCTTCCTCTATGGGTTCAGTTTGTTCTGGATCCATGGCACTTATGGATGCCGGTGTACCTCTTGCAGCTCCAGTTGGTGGTATTGCCATGGGACTAGTTAAAGAGGGTGAGCGTTATAAGATTTTAACCGACATCCTTGGAGATGAAGATCACCTAGGTGATATGGATTTCAAAGTGGCCGGTACGGAGAAAGGAATTACCGCTATCCAGATGGATATTAAAATCGACGGCCTGCCAGTTAATATTATGAAAGAGGCAATGGCCCAGGCAAGAGAAGGACGTCTTCATATTCTAGGAGAGATGGCCAAGACCATTTCAACTGCTAGAAAAGAATTTAAAGATGGTGTTCCTAGAATGCAAACTCATAGAATCCCACAAGATAAAATCGGAGCTCTGATCGGTCCTGGTGGAAAAAACATCAAGGCCCTACAAGAGAAATTTGATATAACCATTGAAGTTGAAGAAGATGGCCTTGTTAAGGTTCTCGGAACTGATCCCGCTGTTCTTGAAAGTGCCATCAGCACAATCGCTCTGCAAATCAACGGTCCAGAAGTCGGAAGTAACTACAACGGTAAGGTTGTAACTATTAAAGAATATGGAGCATTCGTAGATATCGTTCCAGGAATTTCCGGACTTCTTCACATCAGTGAAATAGCCAATGAGCGAGTAAAAGATGTTAATGAGTTCCTTTCCGAAGGTGATGAAATTGATGTTCAAGTTCTGGAAATTGATAGAATGGGAAGAATTAAACTTTCGGCCAAAGCGATCAAACCGTTGGAAAGAAAGGCCGGTGAATAGAGTAACCGTTAAGTTAAGGAAGTTGGATCACTTTGATGGCCAGCTTCCAGCTTACGAAACCCACGAGGCGGCAGGAGCTGATATCAGGGCCTGCCTCAAAGGCCCTTTAATCATCAAACCAGGTGAAAAGAGTCTTGATACCCACCGGACTATCTCTTGAGATACCTCCAGGATATGAAATGCAAATAAGACCTCGCTCTGGACTTTCCTATAAAACCAATCTGCTAGTCGTTAATAGTCCAGGAACAATCGATTCAGATTATCGTGGTGAACTGAAGATTCTTATGGGAAACTTTGGAAGCGAGGAATATATCATTACCCATGGCGAGCGAATTGCCCAAATGGTTTTGGCCCCGGTAATACAGGCCAATTTTGAACTGGTAACAAATCTTTCAGAAACCGCTAGAGGAGTAGGTGGTTTTGGTTCAACAGGAGTAAATTAATGCATATTCAGGTGCCCTATAAACACTCAAAAGATAAACTTGATGCTTATAACAAAACCAAAAGTATTATAACCTCTGACTACTTTAATCAATGGGACGTGGAAGTAGAGATAGAATGTGCTGAGGAACACCCCAGAATTATTGTCCAAGGCAGTGGATTTAGACTGCAAGTAAATTTTGAAGAAACCAGCTGTGAAGCCTATCTCGAACTTGGTTTAAAGTACAAACTATTCCAAGGGATAATCGAAAAGAAAATAACTAATGAACTTTCCAGAAAGCTATAATGTATAAAGTAATCTTAAAACCCTCAAATGAGGTCATCAAAATTGACGGTAATATTAATCTTTTAGAAGCTCTAAGAGAAAAAGGCGTCTATATAAAATCCAGCTGTGGAGGAGTGGCCTCCTGCTCTGATTGTATCGTAAAAATTCTCTCTGGTGAGGATCATCTTGAACCTCCTCCTTTTGAAGAGATAAAGTTCCTTGGAAACGTTTTTCATATCACCAAAGAAAGACTGGCCTGTCAGCTTAAAATCAATGGAGATATCACCATCGATATCGCTCATCACGACAAGGATGCTGATCAGGAAAAACTCCGTCAAAAAACTTCCAAAAATATAAAGAGAAGAAAAAAAAAGGATTTTGAAGCAAAACCTCTCCCCGAGGAAAAACCCCAGGAAGAGCCAGGATGGGTTAAGCATTGGGAAAAAGATCCCACCGATAAAAAAATGAAAAGGTTCGGCGGTGGAAACAAACCACATCTTTTTAGAACCGATCACCTCGAAGAAGAAGAGCTTAAAAAAGAAGAAAAAGACTTCAGAAAGACCCGTAAAAAATAATATTTCTTGTTTTATCCATAGGGGCAGTACTTTAAATGAAAAATATCGCCATTTTTGTTGA
>SMWT01000054.1 GCA_004356615.1 Deltaproteobacteria bacterium
ACTGGAAGTTTTAGAAAGGGCCTGCAGAAAAAATAATGTACCGGTAATTAATATAAATTTATCTGGAAAAGGATTTTTATAAAACAGGCCCCCGAATGATCTGTACCCTTAATTGGGACACTTAAATAAAAGGCCCCATCTGTGATAAGATGGGGTTTTTTTATTGACGGAGTACAGAAATGCAAGAATTATCGGACTATCAGAGACGGGCCTTATTATTATTTTCTAACCCAGATTTTTCCTTCTAAAACTTTACCTAAGCAAGTGGCCTCAAAATCAACTTTTCCAGGAGTGTTGATATAGTCTTGAAGTTCTTCAAGCCTCTCACACTCTTTTTCAGTAAGCTTAAGTTTGAAACTATCGGGAGTGGATCTTACATACTGCTCTACACGAATTTGCAGACAGGTATCTCCATTTTCATCCGTATGCCAATCTGAAGTCTGTATCCAAGATACACTCTGAATTTTTTTAAGCTCTTGAATTAGATTCCTATCAAATCGCGTATCATAACCCCATCTGTCTTTATAACCACAAATCCTTCCAGCATCTTGCTTGTTAGAATCTGGAATACCTGTATAAAATGGATTGAATCCTGGTACGTAGGTAGCATAACTGGTTGTTGTTAGTGAGATTAGGGCAATAAGCCCAATTAATGTCTTTTTCATTTCGAATTCTCCTTGTTTTCAAGTGTTTACATTTGACTCATGACAAGATGCCATAACTAGGAAAGGTCTCACTTGACCTAGATCAATTTTTTTAAATTATAGGCAAAAATTACAATGCAGGCGGGTCTATTGCGTCCTTACAATCAGGGACCTCCGGATCAAAGTCTGGAACTGGAGGAAACCTTGGTGAGATACATATCCCATGCCTACAGCTTCCAAAGATAGGATTATCATAACACCTAAGAGCACACTCTATCTCACCACTCGGATCAGTTCCGGTTTTTACGATAAAACATTCCGTAACATTTTCCATTCGACAATAGATTCTATCTACACAGGTTTGCCCCGGTGATTTTTCACAATAGATTCCTTTATCTGGTTCGTGTGGTTGACATATTCCTAGTGAGGGATTGCAACATAAACTAGAACAATCAAAGTCGGAAGAACATTTATCTCCGGCAAATAAATTGGGTGCAATAATAAAAAGTATCAGGAAGTATTTCATTTTTATATTAAAGACATTTTATTGAAAGTATTAAACCCTGAATTTAATTCCGCATAAAAAGAGGCTAGTCTTTTTTACCTCGAGAAATTACTAAAATCGCCCCTACTATAAAGAGAACTGCCCCAGATATCCCCAAGATGCCTAGGTTTTCCGGATCGATGAAAGTGTAACCAAGATTTGTAACTATCCCTATAGTTATGAGAGCTAGAAGAGGATTTAGAGTTACAATGACTCCTACTTGATTAGCTGGGATTCTTTTTAGCGCCTCACCGATACAACCATAGGCGATGAGGGTGTTTAACCCTAGAAGGATCATTAGACCCCATTGATTGAAGTTGAAAGTGGAAATCTGGGTAAAGTTCACTGTGGGAAGATATATGAGAGTACTGAGCCCATAAAAAACCAGGTTGAGTTGTTGGGGGTTATAGCTTCTTACTAGTTTTTTTTGCAAAGCTGCATATAGTCCCCATGAGAGACCTGCACTTAAAACCCACAAACTTCCAATATTAAAATCTGCAGTATTAGTAAGTCCAGAGAGCTTATCAAAGTAAAAGAGTACAAAGCCCAAAAGAAGAACTAAAAAACCAAGTATCTGATAGCGATTTATCTTCTCACCAAAAAATAAAAATCCCGCCAGGGCCAAAGACATAGGGCCTGATACGATGATTACTTGGGCGCTTCCAGGCGTTGTAAGAGCAATTCCGTGAAGGTAGCCATAATAGTTAAAGGCAAGAGCAAAAGCTGCGATTATCGCCAGGATTGGTGGTTTAAAAAGTATTTTTAAATCTTTCTTATTTTTAAGTAGGTAAAATAGGGAAAGACATAAAAAAGCAATTGCAAAGCGAAACCAGACGATGGTGAAAGCGTCAGCAAAACCAAGAGCTACTTTTAATTTAATGGGAAGAAAACCCCAAACTAGCGCCGTGATGGCAGCAAATAGGACTCCCCTATTCACAGATATCGCAAAAATTTATTATTCCCATCGACGTAGATACACTTTGGTTCAATTAGTTTATCTGAGAATTTAAAACCAATGATGATGACTTCATCACCTTTTTTAATAAGATGGGCGGCTGCGCCGTTGATGCAAATTTGTCCTGAGCCAGCTTCTCCGCGAATTACATAAGTTTCAATTCGTGCTCCAGAGGTATTGGAGACAATAAGAACTTTTTGTCCTTCCCATAGATCAATCCGCTCTAAAAGATCGCTGTCTATGGTGACACTCCCGATATAGGCCAAATCGGCCTCGGTTACAGTCGCTTTGTGAATTTTGCTACAGAGTAATTCTCGCATAGAGATGTTTTTAATATAATTGGACTACCTTAGCAACACGAGGGTGAATATATACCAATTTTTATGCATAGAGCCATATGCAAAATCTATTAGTTTTAGTACAAATAAGCTCCTAATTTTACAAGGAACTAAAATGGACCTGAAAGAAAAGTTTGAAAGCGCCTCCAAGCAAGTAATGAATTTGGATGAAAGGCCTTCAAATGATGAGTTGCTAAGTCTCTATTCCTACTTCAAGCAGGGTACCGAGGGTGATATCTCTGGTAAAAGGCCTGGGATGATAAATCTTAAAGGTCGGGCCAAATTTGATGCCTGGGCAAAGCTTGCAGGCATGAGTGCTGATGAAGCTATGAAGAGTTACGTTGATTTAGTAGAGAGCTTGTCGGGTAAATAATTCCGGCCCTAGAATCCCCGAGCAATTAGTATTACTTTTAAAGTTAGGCCAAGTTGCAAGGATAGGGATTTTGCCAATTATTGAATCAACCTATAGACCTCCAAACTTTTTAGTCAGTGGGCATGCCCAGACTATCTATCCTTTTTTTTTCCGCAAAATTAAAGACGTTGATTATCAAAGGGAACAGTTAGAAACTCCTGATGGTGGAGTCTTAGATATCGATTGGGTTAGAACTCCCAGAAACAAAAAGCTATTAATTTTATCTCATGGCCTTGAGGGACATTCCCAAAGAAATTATATTCTCGGAATGATTAGACTTTTTTCTGATAATGGATTTGATTGTCTGGCCTGGAACTATAGATCTTGTGGTGATACGCCCAATAAAACCACTAAGTTTTACCATCATGGCATGACCGAAGATATGCAGCTAGTCGTTAACCACGCCCTTAAAGGTAATTATGAAAATATCTCCTTTGTAGGATTTAGTCTCGGGGGAAGTATTACCGCTAATTACCTGGGAGAAAAAGGTGACGACCTACCAAAAGAAATTAATCGGGCAGTGATCTTTTCTACTCCTTTTGATCTTAGGAGTGCTTCCATTTATTTTCACTCCAGACTTTTTAATAAGGTTTACCTTTATCAATTTATGAAAACCCTAAAAAGTAAAGTTAAGGATCACAAAGATATTTTAAATGATTTAGGATTAGATGCGGCCTTAGTAACTAAAATAAAGGACTTTAATACCTTTGATGAGTTAATTACCGCCCCCATTCATGGTTTCAAAAATAAAAATGAATACTATCAAAAGGCCTGTCCCAAACAACGGCTACCCAATATCAGAATTCCAACTTTACTGGTCAACGCGCAAAATGATCCATTTTTAGGCCCTAATTGTTTTCCTTTTGAGGAAGCGAAATATAATCCAAATATTTTTTTAGAAGTTCCAAAGCAGGGAGGTCATTGTGGCTTTCCAAGCTTCAACAACCCCCCTCACTATTGGTCTGAAATGAGAGCACTAGAATTTATCCTAAAGGGTATTTAACTTATAATCCCCCATTGCTCCTTTGTGTCCAACGACTGCTACAAAGAACTCACCTGCTTTTAAAACTTCATTAATGAGCTCGATATCCTCGGTACCCTGACTATGGAAAATGACTTTTTTACTGCTGTCTAGAAGAAAAAGATCTAAGTCACCATCTCGGTGGTTTAAATCTAGCTGTATGGTTACACTGCCTTCAAAAAGAATTTTTAACTTATAAAAATCAATATCTCCTCTTGTGGCAATTTTTTGGTGAGAAATCTCCTGCCCTATTTCAATCTTTACCGCGAGTTCCGGTGAGTTATTAGGCTCTAGTGCAGAGGCCTCCCCTCCAACTTCGACACTGGAAAAGAATCTATCCATATGAGATACGATTTTTTTCATAGGTACAGCGAGGTTTATCACCCCTCTACCATAGTAGTTAGCTCCCCATCCGGCGTGGTGAAGTCCCACGACCTTTTTGGTGTCTTGATTAAACACCGGACTTCCTGATGAACCGCCAAGAGTATCAGCGTCGTGAAATATTTCATCCTCCACTTTTTTAACCAGACCTAACGAGATCTTTTGTGTGGGATCACATGGGCCTTTTAAGTAAAAATCACAGTTTTGTTGGATGACAAATATTTTATCTCCCTCTTTTGGAATTTGGGTGGCCAACTTTGCCACGCCATAGATTTCGCCCGGAGCGCCCTCACACTTTAAAAGTGCAAAGTCGAGTTGTTGGTTATTACCAACGAAGGTGGAACAATCAATAGTTTCTTGATTGCCATCAAGTCCGGTAAAAAGCACCGAGACACCTCTGGCATCTAAAGCTGTGGGAATACAGTGATGATTAGTCATTAAGATATTTTGGCTAATTAAAAATCCGGTACACCGTGATTCATTAGCACGGGTGAGGCCTTTAGGTAGAACAACCTTACCAACAAAAGTACCAAGTTCCCGTACTGGGTGCGAGCGAGCGATATTATCCATCTCATACCACTCGAGGGAATCAATCACAACTTTGCCTGAGCTTAGTTTTAGTTCTCCTAAATTTTCCTGTCCGCATGCTAGTATTAGCGAGAGAAAAGATAGGAGAAAAGTAGTTTGTAAATTCATTTTCTCCTCCTTTTTAATTGACCGCTTAATCGATCAATTCTTATAGTTATTATAGAGAAAAATAAAAAAAACGCTCCTAATTAACTCTTAAATTGTCTATTAAAATCTAACTTAATTGGTTTTTCATAAAAGGCAAAAATTTCAATCAGTTAACTTCTTTTTTCTAAATAATACCTTGGAGTCAAAAGGGAACTAGGGCCAGTTTTCCACCTGGTTTAAGCCTTTTTCCTCATTGTACTTAGAGCTAAATGGTTTAAAATTTAAAAAGGTACATTTTTATAGGGGAAATGGATGTCAGATAAAAAGAAAATAGAAGATGAGCTCTCGCTGAGATATCATTCAATGGGAAGGCCTGGAAAAATTGAAGTTACTGCAACCAAACCTTGTATTACTTCTAGAGATTTATCTCTTGCCTATACTCCTGGAGTCGCTGCCCCTTGTCTTGAGATCGATAAAGATCATCTTAATGCTTACAAATACACCAGCAAAGGAAACTTAGTTGGAGTTATTTCAAATGGATCCGCAGTACTAGGCCTTGGTAACATTGGCCCTCATGCTTCTAAACCAGTGATGGAGGGAAAGGGAATCTTATTTAAAAGATTTGCTGATATTGACGTCTTTGACATTGAAATCGATGAGACGGATCCCCAAAAAATCATCCAAATCGTTAAGGCCTTAGGGCCCACTTTTGGAGGAATTAATCTTGAAGATATTAAGGCCCCAGAATGTTTTGAGATTGAAAGAGCACTTATTAAAGAGATGGATATACCGGTTTTTCATGACGACCAACATGGAACCGCCATTATTTGCTGTGCTGGTTTTTTAAATGCCTTGGAGCTACAAAGTAAAAAAATTGAGCAAGTAAAAATTGTTTTCAGTGGGGCCGGCGCCGCGGCCATGGCCTGTGCCCATTTATTGTTTGAACTCGGGGCCAAAAGAGAAAATCTATTAATGTGTGATTCAAAAGGAGTCATTTATAAAGGTAGAACTGAAGGTATGAATCCATACAAAGATGAGTTTGCAGTTAAAACTGATGCTAGGACTCTTAAAGATGCCATGAATGGGGCGGATTTTTTTTTGGGAGTTTCCCGCGCTGGTGTAGTGACAAAAGCTATGGTTAAAGCGATGAATGACAAACCCATAATCTTTGCCATGGCCAATCCGGTTCCTGAGATTTACCCCAATGAGGTAAAAGAAGTTAGAGATGATGTCATAATGGCCACAGGTAGAAGTGATTTTCCCAATCAAGTAAATAATGTACTTTGTTTTCCTTTTATTTTCAGGGGCGCCCTCGATGTTCGCGCCAAAACTATTAATTTAGAGATGAAGCTAGCGGCGGTCTACGCCCTTTCTAATTTGGCAAAAGAAGAAGTTCCATCAGAAGTTAAAATGGCCTACGAAAACAAAGAGTTTCAATTTGGCCCTGACTATATAATTCCCAAACCCTTTGATAAAAGAGTACTCACCAGTGTTGCTCCAGCGGTTGCCAAGGCCGCCATGGATAGTGGGGTTGCTAGACATCAGATTAAAGATATTAAAGAGTATGCCAGAAACCTTCACAATAAGCTTGGCAGTACCAGCGCAACTTTCATGAAATCGCTTCGAGATAGATTAGCATCCACCGTTAAAGAAAAAGGAAGTAAAGTAAAAGTTGCTTTTTCTGCGGGTTCAAATTCTAGAATATTAAAAGCGCTAAATTATTTGGTAACAGAAGATATTGTTGATCCTATTCTTCTCGGTAATAAAGAACGAGTCGATAAAAAAATCAAGGAATATGGTTTGGATAATTTAAAAGATGTGCCGGTAATAGATCCCCTGCACGGTCCAAAATACAACGAATATCATCAAGAATATTATAAGCTAAGACAAAGAAAAGGTGCCAATCAATCCATTTCCAGAGAACGGCTAAAACAAGAAATTTATTATGGGGCCATGATGTTAAAAGATGGGGATGTCGATTCCCTCCTTAGTGGGCCAAGACTTACCTTCCCAGAACTTTTTACTCCCATTATGAAAATTATAGGAACC
Organism: Deltaproteobacteria bacterium; assembly: GCA_004356615.1. Taxonomy (GTDB): domain Bacteria; phylum Bdellovibrionota; class Bacteriovoracia; order Bacteriovoracales; family Bacteriovoracaceae; genus SMWT01. The sequence continues at coordinate 7,020 of SMWT01000054.1, forward strand.
GATAAAGGACATAAGGCGGCAGGAGTTTTTATTCTTTGTTTTAAAAATAGAATATTATTTCTGGCCGACACCACTACCCAAGTTGAACCGAATGAAGAAGATTTAGTTAATATCGCGGTTGAAACGGCCAACCTTTACCGCACACTTGTTAGAAAAGAACCAAATATAGCATTTCTTAGTTTTTCCAATTTTGGCTCAACCAATCATGAGCTCCCTAATAAAGTTAGAAGGGCGGTAGAAAAAATGCGAAAAGATCATCCCGATCTAAATGTAGAAGGTGAGGTTCAAGCAGATGTGGCAGTAAACAAGGAATTAATGGATAATTTATTTCCCTTTAATCGATTGGATGGCGCAGCAGACATCCTGATCTTTCCTGATTTGAATTCTGCCAATATTAGTTATAAACTTCTTAGTCAATTGGGAGAGGCGGAAGCAATCGGCCCCATAATGATCCCCATGAAACAATCGGTGAACATTTTACAAAGGACCGCCGATCTTTATGGCATTTTAAACATGATTTATCTGACGGCCTTATTAAGCGTGGAATGATGGAATTTAAAAAAAATATAATCAAGTGTGACGATGCTCCAGAGGCGGTTGGAACCTATTCGCAAGGAGTAGTTCATGGTGGCGTCTATTATTTTTCCGGGCAAATAGGAATTGAACCAAAGTCTGGTTTTGTTGCCGAGGGAATTCTAGATCAAATCAAGCAAATTCTGGCCAATATAGATGCCCTTTTGGCCTCGCAAAATTTAAAGCGTGAAAATATTATTAAAACCACCGTTTTTCTAACTGATTTGGGAAATTTTGGTTCTATTAATGAAGAATATAAACTTTATTTTGAAAAACCCTACCCGGCCAGAAGCTGCGTTGAAGTTAGTGCTCTCCCTAAAGATGCTCTGGTGGAAATAGAAGTCATCGCTGCGACCAATAATGCTTGAACAAAACTACGATTTTGGATACTCCTCCAATAAAAAAAGAAAAACTTCAAAGATTATTCTTTTCTCCTTTTTGTTTTTAATAATTGCTTATTTAGGGGCCTGTTTGGTTTTTTACCAGCTATCCCAGGATAAAAATTTAAAGGCCTATCAAAGTTTAAATAATTTCAGGCCTGATTTGATCGCTGTGTTTACCGGACACTCAGGAAGGATTAATCTGGCGCTAAAAATCGCCAAGAAATACCCCCAGGCCAGAATATTTATAACGGGCGTTAATAAAAAGAACACCCTGGATACCCTAATGGAGGCCTTTGATCTGCAAACGGCCCCAAAGCTTTTGGATATCGATTACTCGGCACGAAATACCGTGGAAAATGGCATTTCAACGCTTAGAATGCTTAGAAAAAACCCCCATCTAAAAAATGTTTTAATTATCTCCCATGATTATCACCTGATGAGAATTAACCTCATAATGAATAAGCTTAGGGCCGAAAATGAAAATTATGAATTTCATTTTCTAGGCAGAGAAACCAATTACTCAAATATCAGAAATTTAAAGATTTTATCCAAGGAAGTAATCAAATTAGTTAGAACTTACTTTTTATTTTTATTTTGGTCACCAGGCTAGACCCTAATAACACTTATAACCTCTTCTAAGGCCTCAACCTGGCCAATTACACTAAGCAGTTCACTATAATCCTTCACTTCAATCTCAAAGATAAAGCTACCTTTGGTATCAGGAAGGGATTTAGCAATGGCCGAGCGAATGTTTATTCCGTTACGATTAATGGCCTTTGATATGGAGGATAAGATACCAGGCTTGTCATGGGTGATAACCCTTATTTTAACCGGATGTTTGAAACCAAACTCTGGGTTCCATTCAACGATGATCATTCTATTTAGATCTCCGGCCTCTACTCTTGGACAATCTGAGGTATGAACGGTTATCCCTCTACCGGTCGTGATATAGCCTGTTATAGGGTCTCCAGGTATGGGATTACAACAAAGAGCAAGACGAACCAAAACATCATCCATGCCTTCAACTAATATGGCGTTATCTTTTCTGCTTTTCCTGATAACCGCTTTAGATAATTTCTTATGATAGGAATCGATTTCTTTGATTTTTTCTTCTGCCTCATCAAATGAAGGGAAAAAAGAAACGAGATCCTTAGGCATTGTCTTTCCGGTTCCAAAGCGAACGTAGAGCTCATCTTCATCAGGTATCTTGAAACTCTTAATAAGATTTTCAAGTTCTCCATTTTTTTTGAGCCCTTTAAGGGAAGTCGAAAAAACTTTTAGCGCCTTATCCAAGATTTCTTTTCCAATAAGTATATTTTTCTCTCGTTCTTCTTTTATCAGCCACTGTTTAATTTTTGATCTGGCCCTCCCGGTTTTGACGAAATTCAACCACTCCCGGGAAGGCGTCTGATTTTTAGAGGTTAATATCTCAATTGAATCCCCAGACTTTAAGGTATAGCGAAGAGAAACCATTTTGCCATTTACTTTGGCACCCACACAGCGACTTCCCACTTCAGTATGAACCGCGTAGGCAAAATCAAGTGGAGTTGAACCATATCTAAGTTCTTTAACATCACCCTTAGGCGTAAAAATAAAGATTCCACCCATATCCAAATCAGTTTTGATAACCTTCATAAATTCGGCATTGGATTCTACGTTTTGGTTGAACTCAAGAAGCTCTTGAACCCATTCCAAATTCTTTTTGAGATTTTTATTACCTTCTTTATATTTCCAGTGTGCCGCAACTCCGCTTTCCGCCACCTCATCCATTTCAAAGGTTCTAATTTGAATTTCTATTCTTTCACTTTTAGGCCCTATAACTGTTGTGTGCAAACTCTGATAGTTATTAATCTTTGGAATGGCAATGTAGTCTTTAAACCTTCCTGGAATTGGCGTGTAGGAGGAGTGAATAATTCCTAGCGCCTTATAACATTCGGTAATGTTGCTAACAATTACCCTAAAGGCCAAAACGTCTTGGATCTGTTCAAAATCAACCCCGCGGGCAATCATTTTTTTATAAATGGAATAAAAATGCTTAGGCCTTCCTGTTACATCGGCCTTCAGCGAATAATTTAGTAGTTTTTCTTGAATATCATCATAGACTTCATGAATGTATTTTTTCCGCTCAGATTTTTTCATGGCGATTTTTTCCGCCAAACGATAATAGATATCCGGTTTTAAAAATCTCAGACAAAGATCTTCAAGTTCACCTTTGACTGAGTTGATCCCAAGTCTTGAGGCCAGGGGAACATAAATATCTAGCGTTTCCTGTGCCTTCTTTTTTTGTTTTTCATCTGACATATACTGCAGGGTCCGCATATTGTGCATTCTATCTGCCAGCTTAACAATAATGACCCTAAGATCTTTGGCCATGGCGACAACCATTTTTCTGAAATTTTCGGCCTGAGATTCTTCCTTGGTCTTAAACTTAATCTTAGAAATTTTAGTGAGTCCCAAAACAATTTGGGCGATTCCCGGTGAAAACTCTTTTTCGATTTCTTCAGGGCTTACATCACAATCTTCCACCACATCATGAAGAAGTCCTGCCACGATGGTGTCCATATCCATCCGCAATTTAATCAAGGTGGCGGCAACGTTTAGGGGATGGATGAAATAATCTTCTCCCGAGCTCCTCTTTTGGCCGATATGGGCATTTTTGGAAAAGTTATAGGCCTTCTCCAGCATGGTAAAGTCAGCATCTGGAAAATAAGATTTTATCCTTCTCTCAATTTCTTCAAGGGTTAACTCCCTCTCATGAGAAAAATCAAGTTCATGCCTCAATCCGATCCCCCCATAATTTCTGCTACTAAGGCCTCAATATCCCTCTTGGCGACTTCCAGGTCATCATTGACGAGTAAGTAATCGTATTTTTCTTTATACTCCATCTCTTTCCTGGCATTTCTCAGCCTGGTTGCTATACTTTTTTCGGTCTCTGTGCCCCGATCCCTGAGTCTTCTTTCTAGTTCTTCAAGGGTTGGGGGTACAATAAATATTACTTTGGCCTCATCCCCATAGAGGGCCTTGAGGTTATTGGCCCCTTGAACGTCAATATCAAATAAAATGGAGTTTCCCCGTGATAGGTTATCCTCTACAAAGCTCTTTGAAGTACCATAGAAATTATCATGAACCTCGGCCCATTCGATAAATCCACCTGCTTCTTTTTGCTTTAAAAACTCTTCACGGGTCACAAAAAAATAATGTTTTCCATGCTCTTCCTCCCCTCTTGGCGCCCGGGTGGTAGTGGAAATAGATTCAAGTATTTTTGGAAATTTATTTTTGATAACTTTTATGAGAGTAGATTTTCCAGATCCTGAAGGAGCACTGACAACTATTATTTTTCCTTCCGGCATATTTACTCCAAGTTTAGGGCCTGCTCTCTTATTTTCTCTATATGTACCTTCATCGATACGACAGATTCCGATATTTCCTTTAATCCTGCCTTAGACCCTATGGTATTTGTTTCCCGGTTGAGCTCCTGGAGCAGGAATTCAATTTTTCTTCCTACCTCACCATCCCCCTCTATTACTGAATTTAGTTCAAATAGGTGGGAATTTATCCGATCAATTTCTTCGTGAATATCAAGTTTTTCCAGGTAGTAAACAACCTCTTGGTAAAACCTGGTTTCTTCGAGTCCATATTCTTTTTTAAGCTCTCCCAACCTTTTTTTAAGCCTTGCCTCAACCTCTTCCCTATAAGTTTCTGCGAGCGCTTCAACCTTAACAAAGTGCTCTTTAAAGCTCGCTAGATGTTTTTTTACCGCCTGGGTTAACCTGCCCCCTTCCGCGAGCCTGGTTTGTGATAGCTTTTCTAAGGCCTCATCAAAGGATTTTTCAATAAGCTTGGCCAAATTGTTATCTTTTAAATTCTTTTCCAGATAAAACTCAGGACGAAGAAAATCTGTGGGGGAAAACTGAGCAGGAACCTTACCTGCAAGAGGTAGGATTTCCTGGATATATTTTTTGATTTTTTCCTTATCCAGTTTATCGACTAAGTTTTCGGCGGGGTGTTTAGTACTTATAAAAATATCAAAGGTGCCTCTTTTAAAAAGGCCTGATAATCTTTTTTTTAGGGGAAGTTCAAATTCTAAAAGATCACTTGGTATTTTAAACCTGGTATCCATGAAGCGGTGATTGACACTTTTGATCTCAATCCCCACCTGCAGGCCTCCCTCACTGGCCTGTCCTCGGCCAAAACCTGTCATTGATTGAATGCTCATTTAAACCAAACTATCCTTTCCAAGCGCGCGATACTTATCATACCTAGAGGACATTAGTTCCTCTTTTGACCTGTTTTTTAATTCATTTATCACCTTACTTAAGGTGGACTTTACACTGGCAATGATCTCCTCATAATCGCGATGGGCCCCTCCAGAGGGCTCACCAATTATTTCATCAGCAATCTTTAAATCAACTGCCTTTAGGGCACCTAATTGAAGTGAATTTGCCGCTGTCTCTGCCATCTTGGGATCGGCCCAAAGAATGGAGGCACAAGACTCAGGAGAGATTACAGAATAAATAGAATATTCAAGCATAAGCAGCTTATCAGCAATGGCGATCCCTAAAGCACCACCTGAACCACCCTCGCCAATCACGACGCTGACAATGGGAACCTCCAGTTCAAACATTGTCTCGATGTTTTCGGCAATGGCCGAGGCCTGTCCTCTCTCCTCAGCTCCAATACCTGGATAGGCACCAGGAGTGTCGATAAAGGTTATTATGGGAATAGAAAACCTAGAGGCCATTTGCATAATCCTTAAGGCCTTGCGGTACCCCTCAGGCCTTGGCATGCCAAAATTATGATGGAGCTTTTCTTTGGTCTTTCGGCCCTTTTCAATTCCCACAATAGCAACTCGCTGACCTTCTAACATACCAAAACCAGCAATTAGCGCAGGATCATCGGCAAATTTTCTATCTCCATGCAATTCATAGAAATTATCAAAAACTCTTTGAACGTAATCTTTGGTATGAGGTCGGTTGGGATGCCTCGATAGCTGAACTTGCTCCCATGGAGAGAGCTTGGAATATATTTCTTTGATTAACTGCGAAGTTTTTCTTTCTAAGGACTTAATTTCATTAGAAACATCGAATTCCTTCCCACTAGAGGCCAGCTTTAACTCTTGAATCTGGTTTTCTAACATTTTTACGGGTTTTTCAAAGTCTAGTGTGAAAGTGCTCATAATAAATCTTTAAGACCAGGCCTTTTATCCTCTAGTAGCGAACTAAAGAACCGTTTTTTCATTCTCACCATGGATTGTCCATATTTATCAACCTACAGGCCCATTTATGATGCATAGCACTAATAGCGGACAAATTTGCCCCTTTTACCAAGCATAATACAACTTGAGAGCAATTTTGCCGATTATTTTCTAAATGGAAGTATTCATAAAATTCATCAATTTCATTAATGGCAAGGTTTCAAGTGCCCTGATTTTTGTAGGGAACCACATTCCCTCATCAATCAAATCCTTTTTTATATTTTTAAAAGATAAAATAAATGTCCTCAAGAAAAAACATCAGGAAAAATACGATCATTTTATCAAGTGGCTTCATGGCCCAGGTAAAAAAAGGGAAAAAAGACCAGCAGATTTTAAAAATTTTTTCAACGTTATTTTTTCCCCCACCCTGATCACTGTTTTGATTTTGGCCGGCACTATATATTTTTTCTATGAACAGGCTGCGCAACTAGGACTTACACGACCTATGGATGATGTGACAGAAGAAATAGAGCAACTTAAAGGCCTTCGCCAACCGGCCTTTACCAGGTTAAAAGATCGGGAGTTTTTTGTCCCTGATATTTACTTTCCCATCTATATAAAAAATACCAATTCCATCAAAAGATTAATTCTCGATTTAAATCTTAAAGCATCAAATAGATATATCAAAACTTTTTTCACTGATTGGAATTCGAGAAACCTAGACTTAATTTATGATCGCTTAAACCTAACTACCGAGCAGGTGGTTCCCCACTTTCCCTTAACTAATGAGGGAAAATATATTATTAAGAGAAAAATAAAACTTGAGCTAGATATTCTCCTGAAAGAGATTGGCATTAAAGGGGAAATTGAAGAAGTCTTTATTGCCCAAATCATTGGTGCTTAAACTTTCCCACCAGCGCTTTTACCGTATTAGCAGAAATCCCCAGCGTTTGGGCACTCCGAGCATAATTTTTCCCCATATAAAGGTAAACTTTATAAACGTACTGAATTTTTATTTGCTCTAAGGTCAAAAAGGAATCCTCCACTTGAGAGCGAAAATCCTCATGTAAAAAGAGCTCCTCGTCATAATGGTCATGTTCAATTTTTCTGCCCTTTGAAAGTTTAATTTTTTTATTCAAATGACCTAAGAGTTGCCTTATATTTCCTGGCCAGGAATATTTTTTATAGTATTCGATAAGTTTGGGGGAAATATATTTGTTCTCTTTTAGAGATAACTCCTGACATAGATATTCTAAATAGTCGGGATTTTTTCGCAGTGGAGGCAACCGGATACTGGCCCCGGAGCTTATACGAAAGTAGAAGTCCTGTCTAAGAATTCCCTTTTCCATTAATTTTTTAGGCCTTCTTCCTGTGGCGTATATGATCCTTACATTGACCTTTCTGCTCCGCTCTCCGCCAACTGGCCTTAGTTCCTTGGAATCAAGAAAAAGTAAAAGCTTGGTTTGCAGTTCTAAAGAAAGCGAGTCGATTTCATCTAAAAATAATGTCCCATTATGGGCCTCTTGGAAGGCGCCCCTTTTATGGGATATGGCACCAGTAAAAGCGCCCTTTACGTGGCCAAAAAGTTCCGATTCAATAATTCCTCTGGCAAAGGCCGAAATATTTATGGGAACGAAATCACCAGGTCTGCCGCTTTTTTCATGGATAATTCTCGCTAGCCGCGATTTTCCGGTACCTGTTTCACCTTCTATAATTATATCCAGGCCTGAGTCGATAATCCTTTTATCATCAGTTTTTAAGGGGTTAAAAACTTCTTGTTCCTCTTCCACAGTAAGCCTATTGTAAGAGAGGTCAATAATATCGCCTCTTTCAATAAAGGATTCAAAGCTCATGGTGCCATTTATTTTAAAGGGCCAGGGGCCATTAGCTTTTAAAAGATATCTTGAAAAGCTGTCGTCTTTCCCCTCCCGCGAAATGAGGTTTAAAGAGAAAGAAAAGTCAGAATTTCCATGGGGTAAAAATAGGGTTGAATCAACCTGTTCCACGCCAATTTTATCATAAGAATAAATTTTAAAGCTCTTGCGGTTTAAGACAATGGCCTTTTGTCTCCCCTGAATAGGCCGAATTAAGAGGCGATCGTTTAGTCTGGCCCCATTTTTTTCCATCAGGCCATCTGCAAAGTAATTTTTTGGTTGTAATTTTTCCATAAAAGTCCCTATTCAATTTTCATACCAGCTCTAAGAGACTAATTTCTGGCGGCCCTGTGTACTTTAAGGCGAAAAACTGTTCTGAGAAAAGACTGGCCAATTAAGCGCCGAGTTAATATAAATTCATTTGGAGAAAAAAATTGTCTGTTGAAATAATCAAAGGAAGTGCCAAATTTATTAGAGGTTTTGACGACGCCGGAAGTTTTCTGGAGTGGATCACCAAAAATACCAATATCAGGGGACTGGCCTTTGTAGGACGCTCTAATACGGGCAAATCCACTACCATTAATAAAATATTTGGTAAAAGCACTGCCAGGGTTTCTAAAACTCCAGGACGGACAAGGCAGATAAATATTTTTGAATTCAAAATGTCAGATGTGGATGAAACATTCTATCTTTTTGATCTACCGGGCTATGGCCATGCTCAGGTGTCCAAGGAAATGTTGAAAAACTGGAGAAGGCTCATGGAAACCTTTTTCATGAATGCCCCTCGTGGGATGACCATGGTTAATATTCAAGACGCTAGGCATCCTAACCAGAAGGCAGATCAGGCCTTTTATGATTACTTTAAAAATTTTGCTCTAGATGTGATGTTGGCCTTTAATAAAATGGATAAACTGAGAACCCAAAAAGAAAAGGCCAGCATAAAAAAAGCGGCCTTGGAATTTAAAAAGGTACGACAGATCCATTTTATCTCGGCAGAAAAGGGAACCGGTGTGGATGCCCTTACTCAGGCCCTTGTAGCATCTCTACTTAGGCCTTCTTAGTGCTCCCGGCCTTAATCTTTCGCACATCATCTTCGATATCCTGCAGGCCTTTTTCCATCTCAACTATCTGCTCCATAATCTCTTTTACTTCAGGATCGTCCCAAACTAATTTTTTACTTCTAAGCTCAGTGACCACCTTATGACCTAACATTTCATAATAATCTCTAAGCTCAGTGGTTTTTTGGGAAGCAAAGAGCATCTTCTTCCCTATCTCAGCAGTCTTTTTAAGCTCTTCTGAGGCCATTTGCAGTAAATCTTGCGCTCTTTCTTTCCAATCGGGTTCTTTTTTTGTCATGGTTTCCTCCACTTGAAAAAATTATAACTCTCCACCCATTTGTAATGCAATTTAATTTCCAAATAATGTCCATATGAGGTAATTAGAGACTAATGATCGACCTACTAGATAATCTATTATCGAGCAAAATTGATGAGGAAAAATTAGAAAAAATTTATTCCCACCTCACAGGCCTTTACACTAATGGAAAAGATCCTTGGGGCCTAGACATAGATACCGCCAAGGCCACTATCAGCAAGCTGTATCCCTTTTATTCCGAATATTTCAAAGTACGGCTTTTTGGTAAAGATAAGGCCTTAGACAGGCCTTATATGGTTGTCTCCAATCATACGGGACAGGTTCCCATTGATGCTATGCTAATTGGTATGGCCTTTGCCCTGGAGATTGCCCCACCAAGAATCCTTAGGGCCATGATCGATCGGTTTGTTACCTCACTACCTTTTCTCGGGGAATGGTTTGCCCAAACTGGGGCGGTTTTAGGCGATAGACAAAATTGTTCTAAATTAATGGAGAGAGGTAATTCCATCCTAGTTTTTCCAGAGGGAGTGCAAGGGGTAGCGAAAAGCACTAACGAATTTTATAAATTACAAAAATTCACTAATGGATTTTATCGGCTGGCCTTGTCATCTGGATTTGACATCCTGCCCGTGGCGGTTATCGGCTGTGAAGAATGCTTTCCATTTGTGTACCATTTAAAATCTCTGGCCAAGACATTAGGTCTTCCAGCAATTCCTCTTTCTACTAATTATTTTCCACTGCCTTCGCCGGTAGATATTCATATTGGTGATCCCATCAGTATAAACAAAGATCTTTCACCCGATGCCACTGATAAAGAAATAAATAAGGAAGTTTTGAAAGTAAAAAGTAAGATAAGATCGTTAATCACCCGAGGAAGAAAAGATCAGAGAGAATTTTGGGCCAAAAAGGAACGCTAGTTGGATCTTGAAAATGTAAGCTCCATTTTAATTATTGGGATGGCGGGAAATCTGGCCAAGATTACCGCCAAAGAGATTCACGGAAAAAACCCCAATATTAAAATTATTGGAGTTGACTCCCGAAAGGTCCCAAGATCCCTCTCTAAACTAAATGTAAAGTTCCACCAGATAAACTACACCAGATCCCACTTTGAAAGACTATTTCGCGAACACAAGTTTGATGTGGTTTTATTTTTAGGCCGCTACGCCCATGTGGGACTTAATATCCTCTCCATGCTAACAGATAGTCTCGATACTAAAATTTCCGGTATTAAAAATATTTTCGATCTATGTGTAAAATTTAAAGTGAAAAGAATTGTGGTACTTAGCTCTTTTCATGTCTATGGGGCACTTCCCGGAAATCCTCTCTTTCTACTTGAAGACACTCCCTTAAAGGCCGATTTCAAATATCCTGATATAAGAGATGTCGTCGAGATGGATAAGATGGCCAGACTTTGGGTTGATAAACACAAAGCGGTTGAAACGGTTATCCTTAGGCCTTGTAGTATTGTAGGGCCACACATTCAAAATGCTATAACAAAATACTTAACAACACCCTATGCACCTATTCCCATGGACTTTAATCCAAACTTTCAATTTCTTCATGAGACTGACATGGCCGACATCATTTTAAAGGCCATTGATAAGCTTCCACCAGATACTTATAACGTGGCCCCAGATGAATACGTGACCATTAGAGATGCCATGAAGATCGTAGGTAACCCCACGCTGCCGGTTCCTCTATTTCTAATTGAGCCCATGGCAAAAATTTTAAAGAAAACGCTTTTTAAAATTCCTGAATACTTCATCAGCTATCTTAAATTTCCCTGCATTATTGATAATTCCAACTTGCACAAGGCACTAGGGGATTTAAACTTCAGATACAACATTAAAGAGACGCTCAAATACTTAAAATAACTCACATTGACAGCTTTTTAAGCTTCTTTTATGATGCCCTATCTTTTAAGGCCTGGTGGTGGAATGGTAGACACGGTAGATTCAAAATCTGCTATCTTCGGGTGTGCGAGTTCAAGTCTCGCCCGGGCCACCACTTATCTATGCTCGGGATTTTCAAAATCAGACCTGCAACCAGCATCCCAGGCAGAT
>SMWT01000055.1 GCA_004356615.1 Deltaproteobacteria bacterium
GAACTAGGTACAAAAAAGCTATTCTCTCCAGACTTTGAAAAGACCTTGGAATACCTTAATAATCACCCAGAAATTGAAGAGATAATCTTTAGTGGAGGAGATCCCTTTATTCTAACTACGGATAAAATCGATTTTTACCTAACTCAATTTAAAAATTTAAGATTTATCAGGTTTCACACCAGAACCCCAGTCATTCTCCCCTCCCGCTTTGACCAAAGACTTTTAGATACACTAAAAAAACATCGAAAAAACTTTGATCAAATTTCTATTGCTGTTCATATAAATCACGCAGATGAAATAGACTATGGGGTGGAAAAAACCATTAAAAGACTAGGATCTCTAGGAATTACTCTTTTATCTCAGACTGTCTTATTAAAAGACATAAATGACGACCCCGAGACTTTAAGAAATCTATTTTTAAAGCTCACAAATTTAAATATTAAACCCTACTACTTGCACCATCCAGACCAGGTTAAAGGTGGAATGCATTTCTACCTTCCTTTAGAAAAGGGACGAGAAATCTATCTCAAACTTCGCGATCTGCTTCCCGGCTGGGCCATCCCTCAATACGTGATTGAATCACCAGGTGGTGGAGGAAAGGTTCCAGCGTTTAATCCTGAAACCTTAAAATTTTCTGGAAATATTATGGGTAAATCAGGTGAGATCAGGGCCTTCTGAAATCTTACCCATAGCAAGGCCTGCAAAATACCAACCGATTCCAAGATCCGCGATTTGCACTAAACTCCATGAAGCGGGATAGGCCCACCAGTTCCAGTTAGGAAAATGGGAGATCACTCCTCCCCCAATCGCTGCGAGGGCCACAAAGTTTGCTTTTTTCCAGAGATTTAATCCGCTGGTTTTCATCAAAAGATACATAAAGATAAAAGCACCCAGTAATTGAATCCCCAGTGAGCCCAAGAAGGCCGAAAGGAAGGGTCTCATGCCCCCTGGATTAATAAATAATATTCCCGTAGGGCCTTCAGCTTTCCTCTTCATATAAGAATTCATATCTGCGTCATTTCCAGTCATAGGCATATTGGGAATCAGATAAACTCCCCTCTCTGGCATAGCGACCTTAATCGTCTCAATAACTTCCAGCTCATTTTTTACGTCTTTAAATTGATGCCAGGGAAGGACCATCCAGGAGAAAAATCCCCATATAAACACAATCACGGCCCCTGCTACTGTCCCTTTAATCCAAGTCTTACCCATTCTATTTCTCCTTGACGAAATTCCTCTGCCGAGATTATATTCAGCATTCCTAAAGCGCGCGTAACTCAGTTGGTAGAGTGCCACCTTGCCATGGTGGATGTCGCAAGTTCAAATCTTGTCGCGCGCTCCATTTTATCACGCCACATTATTTTGCTGCAACTATCCTAGAAAAGGTAGTATAATTTTTAAAACAACATAAAAAGGAATTTATGAAAACTCTAAGTCTATTACTTCTGGTTTTATCTTTTGATGTCTTTGCCTATTCCAAGATTTCCGCCAAAAGATGGCAACCCTTATCGGCCAAGCAAAAATACACCATGCTGGGAAAATATATTAGAACTAAACCCTACTCGGATAACCAGCTTCCCACTAATTTCCCATTATTTGGCGCCTTACAAATTTTTGATGTAAATCATATTATAAAAGTCTTCACCATCCCTCATGATATTTATCCCAAAAGTAGAAGAAAACTTATCCATACCTATGGATCCGCGGCCCAAGTATCTCTTAGAATTAATGATCGCTCAAAATATACCGGGCTTTTAGCGCCCGGAACTAAAGCTTATGGTATTGCCAGACTCTCGCTAGCAAAAGAACCCCCTTCTTATACTCCAGGAATGGCCTTAAAGCTTTTAGTTGACGGCAGGCCATCGGAAAATATTTTGGTGATGAACTCTCTGGATGGGCAGGGGGAAAATTATAATTTTTTTGCCAAAAACTTTAGCAATATTATACCAGGACCTAGTAATCCTCTCTTAAGTGCATTGGCCTTCAGCTTTAAAATGGCGATTCAAAAACTAAATCCCAGGGCGGTTCCAACCAACCTCCCAACCGCTAATCTTTCCAAGGTTAAAGTAAATGGCCAAAGGGTTAGAAAATATAATTCTCCGGCCCAATTAATTTTTCGCCCACTAGTAACTAAATTTGATAAGAATGATAGGACAGATCTTAGGATCCAGCTTAAAGCGCTAAAACCAGGAACCACTCTTTATAAAGTGTATGCCAGAAAATCAAAAAATTCTGGGGTGATTTTAATAGGAGAATTAGTACTTGAGAGTAAGTTTGTTGCCTCTAAGTTTTCCGACCGCTGGTTGCTATTTCAACATAACGCATTCTTTTAATCTAGGGGCAAACATCTCGCTTTGAGTGAGCTATTTTTTTACAATAGAGTTTTATTCCCTCGAGAAGGTAATCTCTCATTCCGCCTTTTTTGATATATTTTGGATCCCTACTATAGAGCTTAATTTCTCTTACTTGTTTTCTCAGTGCTTCTTTTACCTTCTTTTTATTTGTTAAAAATCCCGAGTTATACATATCAAGAACCATTTGGGGATAGCTATCTAAAACCCTTATTAACTTGTTACCCCTAAAATCCCATTCATTAATTTTATTTCTATAGGAATCATCCCTAATATTATTTATATATCCAACTAGGGCATTATCTCTATCGGTAAATTTGGTGATTTTTCGGTAGGCCCTACTATCAAGCTGACCATTATCTCCAAACATAATATATTTTTTCTCAGGAAATATCTTAGAATACCCTATCATCCTTTTAACCTTCTTATCCGCCATGGGTTTATTGGAAAACCCCGTGGCAATCATAGAGGGAAAGGAACCAAACAAGACCGTTTTTTTAACCGTAATGCCTTTTTTTGTCAGTTTGGGAATAAGGGTTCGGCCAAAGTTCTCACCTCTTCCCGTTAAAAAAACTGCTCCAGGGGTACAATCTCTAATTTCCATTTTAGTAGTGATTCTATTACTCCCTATAACAGTTTCTAAGGTCGTTATAAATCCTGGGTAAAGACCTCGTCTAGGCCACCTTTTATCTTTAAAAGAATTGTAGGCAGTATCATCTAGATCTGACACCGGTATGGTAATCCACTTGGATTTATTTTTCTCCGCCTCAAATCTAAAATGAAATAAAATAAGATTTCTCATAAGGTCATCATTAACCTTATCAAAGATAAGCTGATACATATTATTTCGAGATTCTGAGTTATCAATTGATTGCTTCAAACAAAAAAGATCCTGACCTTTAGTATTTCTAAAAATTTGCAGAAGGCTCAACTCTTTTTTGAATCCGCGCCTTGAATTGAAATTGTATTTAATCCAGTTTTTCTTTTCCTTAAAGCTCATCGACCTGGCCAGGGATTGATTAACCCCCCTAAATCTATTTAAAGGCCTTCTCCCATATGGCCTATCTTTTTTTAAGATCTTTTGGATAGATTTATCGCCAAATGCCGTCTCGATCTTTCGATTAATTTTCCTAAGTTGCACAGAAGATGGATTTTTTGCATTGATTAAAAATGAGATATGTTTCATGAGAGGGAACATAATCTTATTAAAAATATCCTCATCCCCAGCGAAAGCATTTAGGAAAAAAGAGGTTGATATTACCAAAATTAAAAATCGCATAAAATTTCCTTTTTCCTTTTCTCTTCGGATAACAAGGTTACTAAATTAATTTAATTTGGTCTCAATATAATGCCTTAAGTCAGTAGCTTGGCATAAGGCAGCACCGCATATCGACATAGCGAGCAATTAAAGTATAGAAAAGGGTTAGAACTAACAGGAAATTGCAATGGAAAAGATTAAGGTAGAGAACCCTATCGTTGAACTAGACGGCGATGAAATGACTCGAATCATTTGGAAATTCATCAAAGACAGGCTCATTTTCCCTTACCTGGATCTGGAAATTAAATACTTTGATCTGGGAATGGAAAGTCGGGAAGAGACCAAAGATCAAATCACTGTAGATGCCGCTCATGCCATCCAAAAATATAATGTGGGAATTAAATGTGCCACCATCACTCCTGACGAAAAAAGAGTGGAAGAGTTTAAGCTAACCGAAATGTATAGAAGTCCAAACGGGACAATTAGAAACATCTTAGATGGAACCGTTTTTAGAGAGCCCATTATCTGTAAAAACGTACCAAGATTAGTTCCTAACTGGACTGCTCCAATCTGTATTGGCCGTCACGCTTATGGGGATCAATATCGGGCCACTGATTTTCTATGCAAGGGAAAAGGTAAACTTACCATGACCTTTGAACCGGAAGATGGTGGAGAGGTTCAGAAATACGATATTTTTAATTTCGATGGCGATGGTATTGCCATGGGAATGTATAACACTGATGAATCCATAAGAGGATTTGCTAGTGCTTGTTTTAACATGGCCCTCTCTAAGAAATGGCCACTCTATCTTTCTACCAAAAACACCATCCTTAAAAAATATGACGGAAGATTTAAAGATATCTTTCAAGAAATCTATGAAGCTGATTACAAGAAGAAATTTGAAGCTCTTAGCATCACTTATGAGCACAGACTTATCGATGACATGGTTGCCGCTGCCCTTAAATGGCACGGGGAATTTGTTTGGGCCTGTAAAAA
Source organism: Deltaproteobacteria bacterium (assembly GCA_004356615.1). Classification (GTDB taxonomy): domain Bacteria; phylum Bdellovibrionota; class Bacteriovoracia; order Bacteriovoracales; family Bacteriovoracaceae; genus SMWT01. The sequence goes on from SMWT01000055.1 coordinate 4,606, forward strand.
CTATGATGGTGATGTGCAATCAGACACTGTTGCGCAAGGTTTTGGTTCCTTAGGACTTATGACTTCAGTTCTTGTTACTCCAGATGGAAAAACCATGGAAGCGGAAGCGGCCCATGGAACTGTTACAAGACATTTTAGACAACACCAGGCCGGTAAAGCGACTTCAACTAACCCCATAGCATCTATTTTTGCCTGGACTAGAGGTCTGGCCTTTAGAGGGAAGCTCGATGGTAACCAAAAGCTGATAGATTTTTGCCACACGCTAGAAGGGGTCTGTGTATCCACAGTTGAATCTGGAAAGATGACCAAAGACTTGGCCCTGTGTATCCATGGTAAAGATCTTAAAGAAGATCACTATCTTAACACTCAGCAATTTCTTGAAGCATTAGATGAAAACCTCAAAGCAAAGCTTGCATAATTACATCTGAGAGCTCTGCTGTTAGAGTTCTCGGATGGAAATTACCACCCCCCGAGAAACGCTTCACCCCGCACTACTTCGCCTCTTTAAAAAAAGGGGATTAACTCCACCTGAAGTCCAGGAACTCTTTTCTTGGGATTTAAAGTCACTTCCCGATCTTACAATCTTAAAAGATATTCCAAAATCTTCAGAGAGAATAATTAGTGCAATTAAAAATAAAGAAAAAATTGGCATCTTTGGTGACTACGATGTTGATGGCACCACCTCTTGTGCACTCTTCTGGCATTTTTTTAATGACATTGGAGTAGAGGTTGAACTGATTCAACCCAGTAGGTTTAAAGAGGGTTACGGACTCCACCCACCTTCCATAGACGATGCCATTGAAAAAGGCATTGAGCTGCTCATTACCGTTGATTGCGGAATAACCAACTGTGAAGCGGCCGATTATGCTAAAAATCGCGGACTCGATCTTATCATCACCGATCACCACCTAGACGGCCGCGACGAAATGCCCGATGCCTATGCCGTCATCAATCCCAACCGCCGGGATGAAGAGGTACCTAAGGAATTTGAAGGACTCGCAGGAGTTGGTGTGGCCTTCGCACTCTGCTTGCAACTTAAAAAAGATATAGGCGAAGGTGTCCCCTCGCTCTATCCCCTATTACAATTTGTGGCCATCGGAACCATTTGTGACATGGCACCACTTAACTCTATAAATATAAAACTAGTACGCCATGGACTCAAACAACTTGGGAGTTCGACCTATCCGGGAATTCGCTGTTTTTTCACTCAGGAAGAGAGGTTAAGTCCCATCAATGAAGAAAAGCTAGGCTTTAATATTGGGCCTATGATTAACTCTAAAGGAAGACTTGATCACCCCAAAGTGGCGCTAAAACTTCTCATCGAAAAGGACCAGGGAATCGCCTACCATTATCACGGGCAACTCAATCAATGTAATATCGAAAGAAAAAAGATTACCAATGAAATTTTTGACCAGGCAAAAACGCAAGTTCTAAAAAACATGAAAAAGGATCACCTCATCTCTATTGTCTATAAAGATTCTTTTCATGAAGGCGTAGTGGGGATTGTCGCTTCAAAACTGGTCGAGTTTTTTAAAGTTCCAGCAATCGTTTTTACTGATGCAGAGAAAAAGGGAATCATCAAAGCATCTGCTAGAACCGCAGGCAGCTTTGACCTCTTCAGTGGACTCAAATCACTTAGTGATCTCTTTGAAAAATTTGGCGGTCATAAAGCAGCAGCAGGACTTTCCATGAAAAAGGAAAACCTCCCAATTTTTAAGAAAAAAATGCTCGAGCAACTCTCTAGTATCCCGGCGATTGAACGAACTAATCTTGACAGCTATGACCTTGAAGTTTTTCCCGAGGAGATAAATCCCAAACTGGTTAAAGATCTGGAAAAAATTGGGCCTTTTGGCAAAGGAAATGAAAAACCCATTTTTAAATTGCGGGGAGTTCATCTTGAATCTTTTGATCTTTTAAAAGACGTCCATGTGCGGTGGAATTTCACCTCTACCTCAGGCCCTAAAAGAAGATTTAGAGGCATTAGCTTTAACTACATTGGAAAGTGGGGGCATCTTCCTCCAGAGGATGTCTTCTCCCAACAAAAGGGAGAGGACCTCTCTATCTATTTCACTCTCTCCATCAATCGTTTCAAAGGAAATGAATATCTGCAATTAATGGTGGATAACGTCACTATTGGGGATATGATTTAAAACTTTCGAATCCTAAACTTACCGACAAACTCCGGTGGTAGTGTTCCACTTGGGGTATAGAAATAAAGTTTTTGTTTTTTGTCAAAAAGCTTTGAGAAATTAAGCGAGGTTTTTCCTGAACTCTCAATTTTACTATTATAAGACGAGAATATCTCAAAAGAGAGGGCCCTAATATCTTTAGTTCCAAGTTTATTTTTCCCGATAAATTCGACCAACTCATTACCGCTCTTGCACAGAGAGACAAAAACCGGATGGCCATTAGTCATGGCCTTTGATTTCATTAGCTTTTTAAGCCTTCCCTGTTTCAGGCCATCCACCCAGACCAGGTTGATTCTTTTATAGGTAGGTCTTCTGAAAGCATAAATTTTGGTTTTAACCTTATCAAAGACATCATAGAAGAGTTTTTCTTCCTCGGAGAAAGGGAGAATCCCCTTATCGGCCAGTTTGGTTAATTTTTGGTATTCAATATTATACAGATATTGAAATTGCGCCAGTTCTCTATAGCTAAAGGCAAAGTCAGATCTAAGGGAGCTGAAATTTAAATATTTATTTGAGACTTGGCGTTTACAATTTGCCGAATTGGAAATATTGGCCCAACTTGGAAGATCTGGCAGGTAGTATTTAACAAACTTCGGCCCATGAGCGTATTCTTCAACACTTCTCGGTTTAAGATCGTTTACCGAGCACCCCATAATAAGTATTAAAAATATTAATCTAATCATTCACCCTTCCATGTGAAAAAAGAGAACATATTTTCGCTAAGCTCTTTAATTTGCGAGAGTCCCGTTTTAACTCCGTATCTCTTGTGAGTAACAGGCCCTAGGGTATATAGCCCAGGCTCGCTGTGAACTGCACTTCCAATTTTTTTTGAGTGATCAAAATCCATGTTCATTCCCTCAAAAATGCTTGTGTCTATTTTATATCCTGTGGAGACCAAAACCCTATCTGTTCCTAGCGTTTTGATTAGGCCCTCTCCTCTAAACTCCGGACGCTCAAAAGTAATAAAGATTTTATCTTTATCTAAAAGCTTATCCACTGAGGTTACATTACAACCTTCAAAAACTTCAATCTGCTTTTCAGGCTCCATAGGTCTTGGCACCTTGGCCCGCACATAGTCTTCAAGGTCTTTCCACTTATTAATCTTTTGCTGAAAAACTTCAGAGTCCTTATCAAACTTATTTTGATTTTCACCCAACATTTCTTTTAAATCTAAGTTCAATTGTGAATCTTCTAATAATTTAGAAAAGGCCTTTTGTTCATCAGTTACTAGATATATTCTTCGACTGGCCTTTTCCGCCAACCAGTTCTTTAGAGTAAGCATAAAAAGCGCTGAAGTTTTTCCACTTCCCACAATTATTACTTCATTATCTTTTTCCCCAACCGCTTTTAAACCCTCTAACCCATAAGAGATGAACTCTTTTAGATTCTTTTCATTGATGGCCCATGATCCTCCTGGGCCCATGGGCATGGGATTGTTTATAATTCCCCTACAATCAACGACGAGATCAAAGTCCTCAAAAAATTCAATGGACTCTTTCAAGGATTCGATAAAATCTTCACCCATTTTTTCAAAGGTCTCAGGGTTTTCTTTAACTTGGGCAATTATATTTTCAGATGGATTGGTGGTAAAAACCACGCGAAAGAGATCACTGAGTCTCTTATCAACTTTTTCATGAGCTCCCAGAAATCTTTTATGAACTCTTAGAACTTCACCCAAGCGAACTATACCATTCATCGCTTTATGTTCACTTAGGGGTTTGAGATAATTATTCCAATACTCACCCATGGTTGAAACAGGGCCTACATCCCCTAAAAGCTCTCTACCCCACTCGCTGGTTGCACAATCTAGCTCAAGCTCAGGGTACAGGGAGGCCATTTTCCTGATTGATCCTCCCAGCTGCTCTTTCATAAAGAGAACTACAGAGGTCTGCTCCCTATCTAAATAGAGCGCCATTTCTATGGCCAAAGGGCCAGAACCGATGATTGCGACTTTCATGGAAGATTTCGTATCACATTTAGATAAAAAAGGCCTTATTTTCACCTTCGTCGTGAGTGGAAAATTCTGCAAATTGGTACATAAAATCGATAAAACTTTCCATCGCTTTAAAGGATGTCAGGGACTTATCGAATTCGCAGCCATAACGGACAAATTTGGCCCGATTGAAGCCAAGTATCTCCGTGGAATGGCGAATATTGATGAAGACGGGAATAAAGGAGTGTTTGGAAAAATACATCCTCAGCTTGATTTCAGTGCCCTGGGAAAACTTCTCTGCCGCCCTCTTGTTATAGGGAATTTCAAAGCTGAGCCCATCATAGGAGATATCATTGAGAGTAATGGGAAAAATGTCACCATTTTCCTCCATAACAGCGTAGGCACCAAGAACGTTTTTAAACATCAACCGCTCAAGCCCCTGCCTTTTCTCTTCAATTACTTCTGCTCTTTTCTTTTGGAAATCTAATATTTTTGCCATGAAGACTTATCGGGAAAAATTTAGTTCAACTCAAATTCTTTTCCCAGTGGGCCTTTTCACTTATTTCTTCATGGATCTTAAGATAGGACTCTAATCTTGAGAGAATGACTTTAGTATCGGGGTCTTTGGGATCTAGCTCTTTGAAAGCACAACCCTTGGATTTTTCTCCATGCTTACAGTTTTTAAACTGGCAGGTAACAGCGATATCTACAATATCTGGAAAACAACTAAGTAGCTCATCAGCATCGATATCTTCAAGACTAAAAGATCTTATTCCCGGAGAATCAATTAGAGAAAATGGCCCCACATCAATAATTTCAGACCAGGTGGTGGAGTGAGCTCCCTTGCCACCTTTGCCCACAGTTTTAGTTTTCAGATCTACTCCGGCCAGGGAATTTATGGCCTTACTTTTCCCCACACCGGATTGACCTAAAAAGAGCGCGGTATTGCCACCCAATAACTGCTCCAATTCTTTTCGTCCTTTTTTCAAATATTTGGGTTTATAATTTTTATCTATAGCGCTAATTTCGAAACAATCAATTTCTAAAAATTTAAAACGACTCGCTTCAAACTCGATATCCATCACATTTTCATCGTATTCATCCATTTTATTAAACACAATGACCGGTTGAACTCCCCACTGATAAGCGCGCACTAAAAAGCGATCGAGAATACCTCTTTTAAAAGCTGGTTTGGAAACACTAGATACGATTACCAAAGCGTCACAATTAGCGGCGGTAACTTTTTTCTTTTGCTCGCGAACGATAATTCGAAAGATTTCGTTTTCCCGTTTATCAACACCATGAATTTCAAAGTGTCCCCCAACTTCTTTTAAAGTTACAAAGTCACCAACCACCACGGTTTCACCTTTTTTCAAAAGATTACCAAGGGCCTTGGCGGCAACAATCTCTCCCGATTCTAAAATCTTTACATGAAATTCTCTTTGATGGGATCTTACCACTTGAGCTTTCATAGATTCAAAAACCCCTGAGGAAAAAATTGGTTATAAGGATCGAATTTATTTTTTAAATGTTTAAACATATCCAGCTGAGTTTCTCCTAAAAAGTCTCTGATAAATTCCTGCTTGATAAGACCTACCCCATGCTCTGCAAAAGGAGATCCTTTTAAAGCTTTCACTTCTTTATAAAACTCTTTCAAATATTTCTCACAAGTATCCACTTCTCCCTTATCGGGTAAAAAATTAAAATGTAGATGCCCATCCCCGAAATGGCCAAATAATATGTAGGGAATACCTTTTTTGCCCATTTCCCGGTAAATATCCAGCAATTTCCCAAAGTTTTCCACACTCACCTGAGCATCGGTCCCCTTTTTTATAATTCCCTTCCTAGAGTTTTCCTCTTGGATCTTCCTTGGCACTTCCATCCTTAAGTAGTGGTAATCCCCTTCAGATAACTCGATAATTTCATCCAGGTTAATACCCAAATTCACCAAGAATCCCTCATAGACCTTTTCAAAAGAGTTAGCTCTTATTTCAATAACAATGATATCCCGATTAACTGGAACTTTGTCACTCCCCAAGTACTCAAGGGAATTATGATCAATGAGTTCACAGCTTAAAATAATTCCTCTAAAATTCTGCACCTTATTAAAAATATCCAGGTGAGTTTCAAAGGACTCTTCCCACTTACCCACAGGAATTAAGATATATTGCAACTGTTCATAAAGAACGCTCTTGAGGTGGATCTCTTTGACCACTCCAAGTTGTCCTTCCATGCCAATCATCAGATCAGTTTCATTTTTCAGCCTGGGAAAGGGCCCATTTTTCATTTTTACGTATGGCGCAAAGTCACTCTGATAAGCAATAAGTAGCTCACTCTCTTCTAGTGATTTATCGCTATTTAAAACCCTCTCCTCTCCTTCAAAATCCAAATAGGTAATCCTATCTACCTGATCCCTCAGCGTTCCAAATCCAAAGCTTCGCTCCCCGGTACAAGAAGTTGCAATTCCCGCCAGGACGCTTGCTGACTCCTCAGTAGGTAAGGCCATAATATCAAGGCCCTTAGATCTTGCAAAAGCTCTCGCCTCCTTCCAGGTCATTCCCCCTGAGATCTCTAAAATTCCATCCTCCAAAAGCTTTATCTCACCTGGAAGAGCACTGAGGTTACCGAGAACCATCTCTCCTTCTAGAAAATCATAGGGTATTACGGTGGAGGTCTGGGATGAAAAATAGAGGGTTTTTACGTGGGATTTCAGATGTTCCCTAAGAGAGGGGTAATCCTTAAAGGTTTTGGTTAAAGGAGTCATAGAAAACCCATATTTATCTACCTAGAGGTAAAGATCAACCCTTGACTTCAAGTGTCCTTGAGCATAAATTTTCTCACTGAATTTATTGAATTTTCATTCAATTGACTCTGTGCACCCGTAGCTCAGCTGGATAGAGCATCCGCCTTCTAAGCGGACGGTCAGTGGTTCGAACCCACTCGGGTGTGCCATTTTTTCTAAACTTCTAAATTAGAACTCCCATTATCCTTCTATAAAAACAGTAACTTATCTATTTTTTCTTGCTATTTTAGGAATTGGGTAGCTTTGAGTGTTGAGAATATCTCAATGCTATGATATCCTAGGTAAAAGGGAAATTATATGAATTCATTTGAAGAACTATTGAAAGGTTTAGAATTGTTAAATGCTAAACTTGCCTCAAAGGATGCCACCGCTGATCTAACAATTGTTGGATCTATGTCTATATATTTAAATAATTTAAAAATTGAAAGATTCACCCAAGATATTGATTATATAAATTATGAACCTGATGACGATTTTAACCTCTTTGTTGCTGAGGTGGCGGAGGAGTTAAATTTAAAAGACAATTGGATAAACTCTAGGGCGGCGACTCTAAGGCCCCTGCCAATTGATTTGAAAGATAAATTAAAAATAGATAATAGGTTTTCTAATATTATCCTCAGAGTAATTAATAGAGAAATATTAATTCAATTGAAAATTTATGCCGCTTATATGAGAGGAGCTAAGGACCTCGAAGATTTAAGCTTATTAGAACCAAAGGTTCCAGAAATTGCACAAGGAATTGAATATATTAGATATGTTATTTTAGAAAATCATGGGCAAGTACAACTGGACAAAGAGGGCAAAGATATAAGCAAGTTTGAAAGGTTTTTAAATGAACAATTCAAATAGATGGGAACAGTTCGCGGGCTCTATTGGGATGACGAGCGCTAAATCAAAAGCTGAGGTATGGTATGACTTTGAAGAGTTCATCATAAAAGGAATAATTATTTCAAGTACGGACTCTAGACTTTTTACATCTCTTTTCTTTGTCATAAAAAGTAGCATCAATATATTATCACCGAATAAATTATATAAAATCGCAAATAAATTTTTTGATAAAAATAAAGAATGGAAAATACTTTGCTTTATGATTGATAATTCACTTGATGAAACAAGAAGCAAAACCCAATGGGGAAACTTTCTAAAAAAGACCAGTAAAAACATTACAAAAAGGAAAGAGCAGCTGTTTAGCGTTAAAGCATTTAGAGAAAATAAACGGTTTTTAAAATGGTATTTATCAGCAGATAATATTGATCTTGAAAATAAAAATAAATATTTAAAAGAAAAATTATTTTTGAATCATCCCTTGATACGAAGTCGCTTGCTTGGAACTAAAGTTGTCTATTCAGACATTATTTTTTTTAAGTCGTGGTATGATATAAGTAAGGTTTCACTTCGCAAGCTTTCAAGTATTATTTATCATGACCCGGCCCAGTTATGTGAAGCGATGGGGAACTTAGTTTTGGTGACCTAATATAACCGAGTGTCCTATTTTTTATCATAAATTTCACCTATGACATCTATTGTTTTTATCTATTTTAAAAATAGTGTAAATGGCCGTAAACTTTGTCACTAAAATCGATAGGAGATTAAAATGAAAAAGACAATTTTTGCAGTATTACTTGGATTAACTACTATAACTGCCAATGCAGATTTTAAATGTGACCATGGGATTTACAGCCCATTTAATGGGGAAGCGACTCTAGTTCAAAATGAGGACGGATCAACTGAGTTTCACATGGACTTAAATCGAGTTAGGTATTCTAGGCTAAATATAAATAGTGAAGGCAAGGATTGGTTAAATCATGTTTTAGGTGGAGCTCAAAATTGGAGATCACTTAAGCTGACTATTAAATACCCTAAAGGCCATTGTAGGTTTAAAAATGAGGTATTAACTAGTTGTCAAGTACCAAGCTTCATTGATGATAAGGCCGAGATAGAGGTTAATGGATATAAAACCAAAGGTGATGGATCCTTTAGTATTTTAAATGTCACAAAATTAACCAGCGAATCAGTAGCGTTTGAGCCAATGCATTCATTCAATATTTTTATTGGAGCTATTGGGCAAATAGATTTCGCTCGCTGTACCAAGAATTAATAATTCAAAAAGGTTGGGTTCCCGGCCCTCTACTTGAAAATCTATAAATAAATGGCCCTGATTTGGGGTACAGATCAATCTCGGGGCCTTTTTTTTATAATCTTAGATCTTGTAGTTTTTCATAATCCAGTTCGGCCGGCTCCATACATAATAATACCCCTACGGTTTCAGTGGGAATTTTAAGAAGTGTTTCAATTTCCCTTTCCTTTTTTATGTCCAAAAAAAGCTCTTTTAATTTAATTCGAAATTTCTTTATGGCGGTTTCTGATAAATTGGGAAAA
>SMWT01000056.1 GCA_004356615.1 Deltaproteobacteria bacterium
TAATGTAGGGCCTTTTCTATCAAGTTCAAAAATTTTGGCCTTGGAACGGCCGGCAACTACAACCCAATTTTTACTCATAGGATTCTCCTGTTTTGTTGGAGTTCTTTTCATTTTACCCGATATTTTGCCTAGGGTTATATTTATTTTTAAAAACTAAATAATTCTTATTTATTCGTACCTATTTTCCTATATATAGATGTGAGGAGAAATTTATGAACATGGAATTAGCAATTGAAAGAGTAGCAGCGCTTTTTTATTTAATTATGGGAATTTCCCTAATGGTTCGACCTAAAATTTGGCTCGACTATATTGATGAGATTCAAAAAGACAAACCAACTCCTAATGCCTATGCTTTAGTCCACCTTCTACTTGGATTAGTGATAATTGTTTTCCATAATATCTGGTCCTTCGATCCATCAGTTATAATTACCTTTGTAGGATACGGCGTAGTTTTAAAAATGGTCATCTTTTTACTTTTTCCCAAGTTTTTAATTGGCCTTACTCCTAAAGGAGCGCAACTTACAAAAAGTGTGAGAATTGAAGGTGTTGTTTTCACTATTTTAATGGTCTGGGTTTTGTGCAGGAACTACCTGATTGTAGGGGCCTTATAGGACATTTGATTTATATTCACGGCCAAAATGGCCCTGTTATGGCCGGCCTAATTATTGCGCCACAATGATTCAATTAGTTAGCAATTGCCTTTGCTAAAGAAAAGACATAGTTTTCCGATCAACTATTCAAGGTAAATTATGAAAATTACAAGTATTTTTATTGCACTGCTTCTTTTATCCTCTTGTTCAGGGAAGCCACCACAAGCTGTCCGGGCCCCGGCAAGTGTAACCTCAAATATTGCAGAAATTGACGGCCAAATTGAGGAGGCCAATCTCTTAAAAGAAGAAAAAAAATCCATCTCTTTAATCATCGAATTTAAAAGAAGGCCAATTAACATTCAAAAAAAACTTGTATCAGGACTGATACGTCCTTCCTCAATAACTCTTTTTGATGATTACCCAAGTGATTATTTCTCAAGACTCTACAAGCTTGAATTCCAAGGTAATGACAAAATAAGGGAAAAGGTAATAGAGCAAATAAATGATTTTAGCTTTATTAAAAATGTAGAAAGAGTATACGAAATCCAACCTTTATCGATTAAGACCAGTCCTGATTCGGAACAATTAACTAATGACCTTTTTTTCCCCTACCTTTGGGGACTTGTTAATTCTGGACAGACGGTTTTTAAAGATATTGATGATATTCACCTAGAAGAGCTACATGGCAAAAAAGGTGTGGATATTGGTTGGCAAGAAGTTAGAAAGGAACTTCCAAGTCTTGCAAGCAATGAAATTATTATAGCAGTCATGGATTCGGGGATTGATTATGAACACCCGGATTTAAAAGATGCCATCCATAAAAATCTCGTTGAATGTAACAACTTGGGAAAACCTCCTTTTAGACCTAAGGAAGATAAAGACAATAATGGTTACAAAGGCGACTGTATTGGCTGGAACTTTACCGCAAAAGAAAAAGAAGGAAATAATCGTCCTAATGATGATGTGGGACATGGAACCCACGTGGCAGGAATCATTGCTGCTACCATCAATAACAGGGTGGGGATTGCAGGCATATCTGACAGATTAAAAATTCTTCCCATTAAGGTACTGGCAAAGTCCAAAAGAGGAAGAAGAGAAAAGACCAGCAGTACCCTAACCGAAAAAGTTGCCAAGGGAATGCTCTACTCTATTAAAGCTGGGGCCAAAGTCATCAATTTAAGTCTTGGCTGGCCTTTGATTTTAGATACTAAATATTTAAGAGAAACCTTTAAAACGGCGCTTAAGGAAAATATCACAATTGTGGCGGCCGCAGGAAATAACAATAACAACTCTCCTATTTTTCCCTGCGCTTATAAGGGCGTAATCTGTGTGGGCTCAGTGAGTGTCAATGGGAAGATCTCAAACTTCTCCAATTATGGCGGACACGTTGATATTCTTGCTCCAGGAGACAATATTTTATCCACCTACCCCAAAACCAAAGATCCCGATTTTTTCTCGGTAAAAGGTTATGAAATAAAAAATGGTACCAGCCAGGCATCTCCATTTATTGCTGGTATGGCGGGTGTTTTAAAAAGTATTTATCCTGATATTTCTGAAGATGAACTTAAAGCGAGAATTTTTCTAGGCGCCAGAAATATTAATGAATTTTATTTTGAAAAAATCAAATATGCCTCTCATGGCCTGGCCCATCTAGGCAACTCAATTAATGTCACTGAAAGTCCTATGATTAGACCCATTTTTAAAGGGGTGAATTCTCTTGCTCTTAAGGGCCAAGATCTTCTACTTCCTCTTGAAATTAAAAATTTCTGGGGTAACGCAACTGACGTTAAGGCAAAGATTATTTCTCTAGCAAGTCACATATCTTTAGAACAAACTGAATTTGACCTGGAGAGCATGGCCAGCGGTGAAATCAAGACTATCGAGCTAAAAGGTATAGTGACCGATACCACACAGGATCATAACTTCGAGTTTTCGGTAGAAATCACGGTTAATGACAAAACTTCAATTTTTAAACACATCATTAAACTGGTTAAAGATATTGACAGTGAAAAAAGGGTTGTCTCGCTTAATTTAGAAGGACAAACCTTTGACGAGAAGAAACTGCAAAGAAAGGGAAAATACAAATTCCCGGCACTGAAAACGGCAACAGATCCCCTGTTTCAATCTAAAAACCCGGTTTATTATTATGGGAGTAAAATAAAAGAGGGATTTGAGCTGACCATCTTTAAAAATCAAGGCGGCGCTTTTAAGGCCCAGGAAGTTAAACCCTTCATCCCCAAGGCCTTAAATGTTTTATCCTTTATCATGGTTGATATTAACTATGATGGAAAACTAGATTACTACATCCGGTCCTTGGCCAAGGACGATAAAGGTCAATATTTGGTCTATTCATTTTTTGGCCAGGATGGTTTGCCTCTTTATGGAGAAAATTCACATTTTAGATTTGAACCTAAATCGGTAATTTTAAATCTTAGAAAAATTAATTTCATCAATTTTATTCCCTATGAGCACGAAAAACTCGGAAAGATGGCCGTCCCCATTTTCCTAGAACAGGGAAGGATTCCCGAGAAAGATCAAGACCCAGATCCATGGACTAAAAAAGACTACCGAAAAGGCCTTCACTTTTTCTGGTTTGAACCGGTGATTAAAGATGGAGTCGCGTCTTTTACCACCAGAATTTTTGATAACTATAAGTTTTTAAAAGACATTAAAAAGAGCTTAAAGCTGGCCTTTAACGACAGTGTCTTTTTACTAGAGCTTATTCCACAATCTCTAGAGGATCACAGAAGTGGAAAATCCCAGGCCATCATAGCGGTAGGGAAAAACTTTTTTACCACCTCCTACCTTTTAGACTTAAAACCAGGTGAAAAAATCAAGCTCAGAAAGCTTAATACCAAGGGTATTCATTTTGAAGGTTCTAGTTATTTTCCCATAACTAACCTGGGAAAAGAGGAAAATGAATTCCGCAAGGGTCTTTCAATAATCGGACAATATGACGAATCAAGAATTAGGATGAGTGAGCTCTTTGGAAATGAAAAGAATATGTCTCATTCTACAGTCTACTCCCAAAATAAGCTGACGGATCATATCTTAGGGGCCATGGCCTCTTATAAAAAAGGAAATAAGAGTTATACCTTTTTTCAAACCAAGGGACATTTAAAGGTTCACATCTTCGAAAAAGGTAAAGACGCTGTAATAAACAAAAGGCCAATAAATCGTTTCAGCTTTATTCCTGGTGAGATTTTCACGGAAACCTTTTATCCCATTGTAAAAGGGAAGGGAAAAACTGCTTTCCCAGCTCTTTACGTGGACACCACCCAGATCAGTCGATCTGATGTTTATATCCTTACCCTAAATGACAAGAATCAATTAGTTTCCCCCATCGATTATAATATTAGAGTCCCGGATAATTGCAAATCCATGAACCCCGTTCCCTTTGGGGACAGGGGAATATTTTCCTTTTCTATCCTTTGCCAAAACAAGGGCGAAGATAAATCCTGGTCACTTAAATTTTTGGAGATAAAATAACATGAGATACGTTCTACTAACTATTTTAATCTTATTTAGCTCCTGTGCGACTCATAGTCCTAGTCGCAGGCCTGCCAGTACCGTGGAATTTGGCCAAGGCCTGATTCCTACTGAATATGGAGCAAGACCTGCCACCGATTTGGTTTATAAGGGAGAGCTTCTGCTACCAGATGATGCCCATGAACTTTACCTAAAAAGTGAAGGCGTATTTGATCTCTCAAAACTAAATCCCGATGACACCAGCGTATTATGGAAAAACACTTCTCCTCGCGCCTACAATCCAAAAGAAGATATTTTAGAGATAGACCAAAAAAGAACCATGGAATATGAGGATATGGTTCCCTCTAGAACTGGTCGATTTAGATTTACTGTCAGCCAAACAAATGCTGATGGACTTAAAAAGACCTATATCATCATGGCCGGGAAGCAAGTTCACAATATCTTGCTTCGTAAAAACCTCCTGAGAAAACTGGGATACAATATTCCTCCAATAAAATACCTTAAAAAGATAAACCTCGGTTTCTCTTCATCCATTGCCAAGGAAGTATTTTTTAACGACCTATCGAGTGCCACTTTTGGTGATCCCACCAGATGGATCCCAAAATACGAAGACCATCTTACGGCATCGGATCGATTAAAAGATGAAGATTTTAAAGAAAACTATGGATCCTTTTTAGAGGTTGAAAAGAAACAGCTGGTAAACGTTGGTAATGGCAAGTGTTTAACCAGAAGGCTAAACAAAGTTTCAAAATATTTAAGAGAAGGTGAATGTGATAAATTTCTAGGCACCAATTGGATGATTGAAAAACGAGATAATGACCTGGTGGCCATCAGATCTCCTATTTCCGGAAAATGCCTCGACGTTCAAGGAGAAAGCAAAGTCTCTAAGGCCAGATTTATTGAATATGAATGTCACTATCAAAAAAACCAACTCTTTAAGATGGAAGAGAAAGATGGAAAATTCTCCCTAAAAGTACAGCATTCGGGAAAATGTCTGCAGTTTAGAGGGGGAAAAATACTTAAAGATAGAGTTGTTCAAAGGACCTGTAAAAATATCGATGCCCAAAAATGGACTCTTAAGGACATGATAGGAAACGATGGAAAACTGCTCGAAACTGAAACCATCGAAATGCAAGATGTTATCGCTCTGCCATCCCAGGATATTTTCTATAATTTAGCACTTGGATTTTTACCTAATCAAGTTATTAAAGGGCGGAGGATATTAAACTCTCTACTCGTCCCCTACTCCATTGTATACGTGCCAGAAAGTGTGAATCTTTTAAATTGGCATGCGGGTAGGATAATTAACAAGCAAATTAAAGTTGAATTTGATTCTGCGGAAAATTTTTCCACCACCTTTGGCGATGCCAAATGGATCACTAGAAGAGTTTTAAAACTTAAAAGAAAGGATTGGGAGCAGATTGTCTACAATGCCCACTTCCCACTTGAAGTCCAAATGGTCTTAGTTGAAAAACTAGTGGCCAGAAGAAACCATTTTAAAAATCTCTTAGGCATTGAAGATAAAGACGTTGAATTTGACCCTAATGTTTCCTACGGAGATACCTTAAAAAAAGGAAAGCTGCTTAAAGAAAATTGGCCTGGATACGCTTCCAGATTTTCTTTTGGTGACCCCGAATCGCCTCTATCAGGAACTGAAATAGGCCATTTTATCGGCTCTACCATAGTTTCTCAGGCATTAGGGGGGATTATTAATTATGTGGGCTCCGAGTTTTTAAATAACCAGAGCATGCTTAAGTCGGCACTTGAGGCCAGACAACAAGATCTCTACCTAGATCAGCTTATTCATTATATTAAAACTGGCACCCCGGGAAAAGTACCCGTTGGAATTTGGGCCTATCCCACCTTTGGTGGAAACATCATCATATCTAGAGATGTGGTAATTGGTTCTTATCTTGGAACAGATAACAAAGTTCAGCTTGCCGATGTGGTTGGTTTTAGGGCCAATCTTGGAGTCTACGCCAGGGTTGAAGGAATGCCTGCCGGTATACCCCTTTCCGTTTCTGGAAATGCCCAGGTCAGTTATTCGAGAACCTATACTCATTTAAGACCTATCGTTAGCTTTAAGGCCTCTTTTAAATACCCTTATAAAAACCTAATCGTTCCTTATCTCCAAAAAAAGCAAGGTAAGCTGTTTGAAAATATTTTAGCGGGAAAGTTAACAGGTCTTGAGGGCGAGGAAAGGCAAAAGGTCATCTCCGATGCCATGGTGGTCTTTAAAAAAGAACTCAGCGTGGGAGAATCTCTGCTTATCTCCGATAACCTGGTAATCGGTGCCAATATTAATCTTGGCGCCAGTTTTGCCAAAGTCATTCAATTAACCGGCGGTATTGGTGGAAATAACCTTACTCTTTCCCGGCTTCATATTTTGCGGGCAGATGAAAACACCATTCATGTTTATAAGGACCTCGGTAATGTGACCTCACTTATTTTATCTTTTCAGTTTAAGCCGGTTGTCCCCGTTTTAAATGCCTCCATAACTATCTCTAAAGGATATGCTAGAACCAAGTTCTATAAAATCAACATTGAGGCAGATGAGAAGAAAAACCCTGGGATCATCAAATCCATGAATGCCCTCAAGGGACTCTTTCTTAGAAACTCGGTGGAAAATACCGAGATAATTGAAAAACCTTATGTACTAAAACACAAGTTTAGAGACGTAGTTGGAAAACTCAGCATCACTGCTTTTAAACTAGCAGGACTTTCGGGAAAAAACGAAACTGAAATCATCCACCCTACAGGGGCCAGAAAAAAGTTTTTTCAAAGTACCCAGATGACTAGACGAGGTATCGACCTCGAAGGATTTGCCGTAGAGGCCATTAACGGCATCTTGGGTGAATACACCGAA
>SMWT01000057.1 GCA_004356615.1 Deltaproteobacteria bacterium
GACAAAGCTCATGATGGTTTCCAGCATTAAAAGCAATCCTTTCATCTTTGGCCAGATCCACATCAACCCAAACTTTCATGTTATAAAGATTGCCAAAAGGTGGCATGGCACCTAATTCACAATCTGGAAATTGATCCCGGAATTCATTTTCTTTCACCAGTTCAATATTGGTACCGCCGCAGGCCTTCTTGAAAAGCCCTAGGTCTAACATGTCATTTCCCGGCAAGACTGCCATGGCCAGCTGGCCATCGATTTTTACCATCACCGTTTTGGCCATGGTTTTCCCCTTGATGTGTGCCTTTTCAGCAATTTCCTGGCTGGTGTATGCGGTGGGATGTTCCATGGTTTCAAAGTTCACATTATTTTCTTTTAAATATTGCATCAATTTTAGCGCACCCATAATCCTCTCCCTATAGGTAATTTATATAGTCAATTATAGCATTTTTTGAAAACTCCGGAGGTAAAAAATTATGTCAATAAAAATTATTTAGGGTAGATTAACTGATGGAAAATAAAAGAGTTAGTGTCGCATTATTTTGGTTGCGGGTGAGTGTATTTTTGGTCATGTTTATTTGGACGCTGGATAAATTCCTAAACCCCGCTCACGCTTTAGCTGTCTATCAGAAATTTTACTTTATTTCTCCCCAGCTGGATTGGTTTATCTATGCAGTTGGCGCACTAGAGATGTTGATTATTTTTGCCTTCTTACTGGGAGTTAAAAGGAAATATTCTTATGGGCTCGTCTTAATTATCCATGGCGTTTCCACACTCTCTGCTTATAAGCAATACCTTGATCCCTTTACCGGGCCTAATTTATTGTTTTTTGCGGCATGGCCCATGCTTGCTGCTTGTTGGGTATTATTTTATCTCAGAGATATGGACACATGTTGTACCCTGTCCTATTTTTGCTGCAAAAAAGAGAATTAAATGGAACAAATTTATTTATACTCCCTGGCCGCCTTTCTAATGGGTTTAATCTTGGGTTGGGTGTTTTTTAGAAGGGATAAAAAACTCGAAATAGAACTAGTGAAAATCCAAGTAAATTTAAGAGAAACTGAAGATGAGAATAAAAAAATTCAGATAGAATTATCAGCATGCCAGGAGCGAACGGGGAATTTAAGGGGGCAAAAGGAAGAGCTAAGCTCTAAGTTAGAAGCTCTCACAGCTCTTAATCAAAATTTCAGGCAGGAGCAGGCCACTTTGCAGGCCCAGAGAAATGCTTTTGAGGAGCGCATCCTTGAGCAGAAAAATGATTTAGAACGAATGAAACTAAACCTTGAAAGTCATTTTAAAAATCTGGCCCAAGGAATTCTAGAAGAAAAATCAAAAACTTTTAGGGAGACCTCACAAGAGCAGCTGGCCCATTTGATAAATCCTTTTGGTAAAGAGCTTAAGGAATTTCGCGAAAAAATTGAAAAGACTTATGATCAGGAAAAAACGGAGAGGATTTCTTTAAAAGCAGAGATCAAACACTTTATAAAAATTAATGAAGGACTCACCAGAGAAACTGATCGGTTAACCAATGCCTTAAGAGGTGATGTGAAGGCGCAAGGAAAGTGGGGAGAGTTTGTCCTTGAAAGTATCTTGCAGGCCTCAGGACTTAGAAAAAATCACGAATATGTGGCCGAGGGTGAGGGGCTTGGACTTAAAGGGGAAGAGGGAAATACTGCGAGACCAGATTATGTTTTACTGCTTCCCGATAACAAACACATCGTCATCGATTCCAAAGTTTCCCTTTCTCACTATGAAAGATACACCAGCGGTATTGAACCGGAGAAAAATTTAAAACTCTTTGATGGCAGTATTGAGTCCCATATTAAAAATTTATCAGGGAAGAAGTATCATCTAAATGAAAAGTTAATCTCCCCCGATTTCACCATCCTTTTTATGCCCATTGAAGGGGCCTTTTCTCTGGCCATTGAAAACAACCCTGGTTTGTTTAAAAATGCCTGGGAACAAAATATAGTTTTGGTGGGCCCTACAAACTTAATGGCCACCTTGAGAACTGTTGCCTCCATTTGGAAAATAGAAAAGCAAAATAAAAACGCCCAGGAAATTGCCGTCATTGGCGGGAAACTCCACGATAAAATGGTTGGCTTTATTGAGGATATGAATAAAATCGGTGATAGTCTCAGGTCTACGGAAAAATACTTTGATAAAGCGATGAAAAAACTATCGCTTGGTAGAGGTAACATGCTGACCATGGCCCATAAAATGAATGAGCTGGGGGCCAAAACTCACAAGAAAATTCCTGAAAATCTACTCGATTAAAGAGGGCAGCAGATGGCCTCTACTAGGTCTAGACTAGTATCAGCATAAACCGCATTTACACCTTTGTGGGTGGATTTTTCAAAGTAGCATTCCAAGTTTTCCGGATCGATGGAGATTGTGTTTAATCCGGCATTGGCCGGAACGGTTTTTTTCATATCTCCTTGAACCAATCCATTTCTTGTAACCACTATGGCCTTTTTAGTACTAGGGTTAAGCGCCACTCTTGTTATATGTTCCATATGAGAGAGCCTTTTTTCGCCTTTGGAGTTATACGAGGTCATTCCCAAAGAGCAATCGTATATAGGATTTTTACTATTTATGTAGATATAAAGATTTGCCACAAAAATTTTCAGCCCTTTCTTGACCTGGGCATCAATTGTTTCTTGTAGGGGGAATGGTATTTTCCCGGTGTCGAGGCCGCAGATGTGCTGATATTTTTTGCAGGACTTTTTAGTATACTTTGTATGGGCCTGGGCAACTTCCCTTGCCGTCATACCGCCCTTAAATTGCTGCCTTTTAGGGGTAACCTTACTTAGCATTTCTTCTTTGATGTATTTACCGTTGAAAGGGGCCTTCATAAGCCCTAGTTTTTTTAGTGAGTGTACGGTAGCGATTTTACCACAAATACCTTGAAGGGCAGTGCCCAGTCCTTGTCCGTATTTGATTACCGAATGATTTAAGGATTGATAAGAGGAGCACTTTTCCATATTTTTGGAAATACGAATAAATCCTTTAAGGGTTGTTTTTCCAGATCTAATTAAGGAGAGCCTTCTATAGGTCGGTTTAATACTCCTGTCAAAAATAAGGAAATAGTTATTTTTCTCCAGGCCTTCCCAGAAATTGGCCAATAGTTCATCTAGATATTCTTGCGCCTGAAAATTTGTGCCATGAAGTTCCAATTTTTCTAAATCTTTTGGATTGGTGATCAGCTTTTTTTTGATTTGATAAAAGATTGAGCGATAATCCATCTCTAAAGGAGGTTCAACACCATAAATTGGTAAAGATAGGGAAAGCAAAAATATAAGCGCCAAAAAGGGCCTTAAATTCATTTAAACCTCAAGGAGAGAATTCTCCCTTGAAGTCATATTACGTCATAAGAGCTATTTCAATTGGAAAATTGGTTAATTCCTTTACTAACTGCATATATGCCATGTGTCACTATTCATTTATCAGTAATTATGCTGTTTTGAATAATTTTTTGAAGGTTAACCTGATGGGTTTTGACTGATGGATAGGAGCTCAAATGAGAGTTCCATCTTAGACTTTGTCAGCACCCGGTTCCCCTGTCCTTTAAAGTCTTCATCAATACCTGTGAGTTTTTTCACATATCCACCTGGGGTGAAAAGGGATTTAAAGGTTCCATTGCTTATTTCATGCCCATTAAAGGGTAGTCTTTTTTGGATATTAAAGCTGAGATGATCCTTTCCTCTTTTATAGGTAAGATAACTTTTTCCATATGGCCCTAAGTGGGGAAGCTCTTCTTTTTTATTCCCAGGAAAGGGGATGGTTAAATAATAAACTATTTGTTTGAAAAGCTTATTTGCAAGCTTTGTATCTTCTCCCTGTCCCGGATAAAGAAGCTCTGAAAATCCTCCCTTTGATTTTTTAAACAGAATTGGCCTTTTCATTTGTTGACTTAAAAAAGATTTAAATTTGTTATCGGCCTCATCGGTACCATAAAGGCCGCGCACTTGATCAAATTCTAAAAGAAGGCCCTGGCCTTCTTTTAGGTAAGTAATACTAAGTTTACCCTTTAGGGAAAAATAAAGCCCCTCTTGGTGAGAGGTCTCCTGGTTTTTAAGTTCAAAGCGGTAGTGAAATTTTTTACTTTCCGAAAAATTGTTATTTAATCCATACCATTTCCAAATGATAAAATAAGAGGAAAGAAAAACTAGTGAAAAGAAAAGCAATGCCTTTTTCAATAAAGATCCTTAGTACCTCCTTAAGTTTAAGGGAGTTTTTAAAGAATTGTCACGGAAATTATCTTCGTCTGCTTCTACTTGCTTCGTCTCTTCCATGGACTCTTCTGCTTCTCATACCATCAGGAATATAGCGGCCATTACCTCGGGGATAATGCCAATAAAAGGGCGTAAACCCAGCATAGTAACCGTTTCTCCAGCCATAAAACCCAAATCCCCGCTCTTTCTCCCTTACTTCTCTTTGCCCATCTACAAAATTATAATGCTCAAAAGTTCCATCATCGTGGTAGCAGGTATCATCAAATTTATCATATTCACCAAGGCAAACGAAATTTGCGTAACTTCCGGTTGATAAAACCATCGTAAAAATTAAAAGTAACATTTTCATAAATCATCTCCAACTTTGTCTAAATTCTATCATTTATAATCGGAACCCCATTTTTTTTTCCTAGGATTTTCTCCTCTACTTAAGAATTTAGGCACTTAGAGAAATTACTCCTAAACAAGTTTTATTTAAGGTGGTCTTTTTTTATTTAAAAATAAATAAATTCCTATAAACTATAAGGTAGGGTTTTTAAGGGAGAGTTTTCATGCCTATTGGAGTGCTGGTACCAAATGTGGACAACAGAGTTAGCGCCTGGATGAAGATAGTCGCACGCAAAAAAAAGGGAGATGCCAACGAAAATGATAAAATCGGAATAACCATCACCATTTCCCGGCAATTTGGTTGTGAGGGATACCCCCTGGCAAAAGAGTTAAAAGAGAAACTTGAAGCAGAGACAGATCAGGAGTGGATCATTCTCGACAAAGATCTTATTGATAAAGTTGCCCAAGATACCAATCTTTCACAAACCCTGATTAAGGATTTAGGAGTGGTCTCATCATTTATTCAAGATTTCTTTTCCAGTTTTAAGAGTGGTGCCATTTCAAAA
>SMWT01000002.1 GCA_004356615.1 Deltaproteobacteria bacterium
AGCTTCTTTATTAAGCTCCATAAAAACCCCGGCATTCCAAATTTCAATATATCTACCAGTGGTGACAAACTCTTCCCCAGGGTTCCATTTAGGCCCAAAGGATTCACCACAATCAAAAAATACTTCAGTACAAGGCCCGCAAGGCCCAGTCTCACCGGCCGGTCCCCAAAAATTATCTTCTCCAAGTGCTATAATTTGGCCTTTGGGTATTCCTGCTTTTTCCCACGCCTTTGCTGATACTTTATCACCCTCAAGTCCAAGCTCTTTGTTTCCCTCATAGACGGTGACATAAAGCTTATTTGGGTCAAAGCCAAGTTTTCCCACCAAAAAATCGAAGGCCAGCTCTACCGCCGTTTCCTTGTAGTAATCACCAATAGACCAGGATCCAAGCATTTCAAAAAAGGTCAAATGATGCCGATCTCCCACATCATCAATATCTTTAGTCCGAATACATGGCTGATAATTAACCAAGCGAGCAAAAGGGGGGTGTTCTATGCCAAGAAAATATTTCTTTAGCGGGGCCATACCTGAATTGATAAAAAGCAGGGTTGGATCATTTTTAGGGACCACTGAGGAAGATCCAATTTTTTGATGATCTTTCCCCTCGAAGTATTCTAAAAAGGCCTGGCGAATTTCTCTAGTAGTCAGTTTCTTCATAAGTTTAAATTATATCAAATAAAAAGGCGGTGTACATCCAAACCAAAACGATAATACTTAGTAAAAAGGTAAAAAACCTTAAGTTTACGTTATTTGTGGTGATGTGAACCATCGAGTGAACAATCCGAAAAGTTACAAAGGCCCAGGCAAGTCCTAGATATAGGGGAGTCTCCATCCCTTTGGCCTGAATAAAAAAGGCCAGGATAAAAAAGAAAACCGGCGTCTGAAAGAGATTGGTTAGGTTATTAGAGGTCTGCTGAATCTTTTCCGGCATACCGATCCCAAGTTTAAATTGAGAAAACCTAATTTCTTTATTTTTGTGAGCGGAAACTCTCAAATAGGCCAAACGGACAAACATCCACATGGCCCACATAAAAAGTACATAAACCGGAAAAAAAATGGAATGACTCATACCCTTAAATCCTTTCTTAGAATCTTCCCTACCGGTGATTTAGGTAGATCCTCTCTGAATTCCACAAATTTTGGACATTTATATCTCGTCAAATTTTCCCGACTAAATTCAATAACTTCATCTTTCGTTAAACTTTTATCACCCTTAACAATAAAGACTTTAACTGCTTCACCAGATCTAGAATCAGGAACTCCAATGGCAGCACATTCAAATATTTTAGGGTGAGCACTAAGAACACCCTCTATTTCATTAGGGAAAACGTTAAAACCAGAAACCAGAATCATATCCTTTTTCCGATCTACGATTTTAAAATAGCCCTGCTCGTCCATCACTCCCAGATCACCAGATCTAAAAAAACCATCATCCGTAAATACCTTGGCCGTCTCATCTGGGCGTTGCCAATATTCCTTCATTACCTGTGGGCCCTTAATGCATATTTCTCCCACTTCACCGGCCGGTAGATCGGCCCCTGAATCGTCTTTAATAGTGACAATAGTAGAACTAATAGGAAGTCCGATTTTGCCATTGTATTCGGGAAGATTCATGGGGTTCATACAAGCTGCTGGACTAGTTTCCGTAAGTCCATAGGCCTCAATCAGGGTGCAACCAGTGACTTGCTTCCATCTCGTGGCGGTATCTCTTTGCACTGCCATTCCACCTCCAAGAGTTACCTCAAGATAAGAAAAATCCAGATCTTTAAAATCCTTATGCGCTAATAGAGCATTAAAGAGCGTATTAACTCCCGTAACTACGGTGAACTTCCACTTTTTAAGTTCTTTGATAAAATTTGGAATATCTCTAGGATTGGTAATTAAAACATTTAGTCCACCAATTGAACTTAGAGCAAACAAGTTCGCAGTCAGTGAAAAGATGTGATACAGCGGAAGTGGTGTAATCACAATATGCCCTGGATGACAAACACTCTCCCCAAGCCAGACCCTGGCCTGGGTTAAATTAGCAACAATATTTAGATGAGTTAAAACAGCACCTTTGGAAACCCCGGTAGTCCCCCCTGTGTATTGAAGAAAGGCGGTATCATCCAAGGTAATTTTTGGTTTGGAAAAACTAGAGGACCAGTTACCTTTCATCACCTGAGTGAAAGAAACTGACTTTGGTATATTCCAATCCGGAACCATTTTTTTAACATATTTTAAAACAAAGTTTATAATGGCAGATTTTGGAAAACCGAGCATGTCTCCAATTTTTGTGGTGATAACATGTTCAACTGAAGTATTTGCTAAAATTTTCTCTAAGGTATTGGCCGAATTTTCAAAAATTAAAATTGCTTTTGACCCAGAATCTTTTAGCTGATGCTCCAGTTCTCTCGCCGTGTAAAGTGGATTAACATTTACAACCACCAGGCCTGCCTTAAGAATTCCAAAAAGAGCGATTGGATATTGTAAAATATTAGGCAGCATGATCGCTACCCTATCGCCTTTTTTAAGTCCTAATTTCCTTTGAAGATAACCTGCAAAATTTAGCGATAACTTATCTATTTCATCAAAAGATAGGGTTTTTCCAAAGTTGGAAAAGGCAGGATCGCTCCTAAAAGTGTTAAAGGTATTTTCCATTAACTCAGGGATGGAATTGAATTCCCCTAATTCAACATCTGCAGGGATACCTGGGGGATAAGCTTTAAGCCATGGCCTGTTCATCTCGCGTTCCTCTCTTTAAAGTGTTTAAGAATGCGGCATACTAGCAGTAATTTTAAAAACCTACAATTTTTAATGCTACGAATCTAGTGAATTTGCTCACCAATTTGGGACTTCCAGTTCTTAGTTCGATCTATTGGGGCAGGATCTAGAAGAATATCTCTAACAACTGAGATGATATCCACCCCAGTTTGTGCCACAGCGCTACCTCTTTCCAGGTTAATACCCCCGATTGCCACCAGCGGAAGGTCAAAAAGGTTCCGCCATAATCTAAGATTTTCAAGGCCTTGGGGAGCAAAATCCATTGCTTTTAAGGCGGTATGATAAATTGGGCCAAAGGCGATATATGAAGGCCTGATCCCTAGCGCCCACGTTGCCTCAAAGTAGCAATGGGTTGAAACCCCGAGTCTGATGCCATTATCTCTAATAGCGTTTAAATCTACATCTGCTAGATCCTCCTGTCCCAAATGGACTCCGAAGGCCCCATGCTTAATCGCCAGTTGCCAAAAATCGTTGATAAAAAGTGATACCCCAAATTCCTTTGATAACTCAATCGCCTCAATTATTTCTCGCTCTAGGCAATCCCCTTCCAGATCTTTAATTCTAAGTTGAATCATTAAAGGCGAGGCCTTACCAAGCTCTTTTATCCAGTGGGCCCGATCAACAATTGGGTAGAGGGTGGTTTTATTTTTTAACTTAAACTCTGGGAAAGCTTTTTGATCTGCAAAGTGTTTCTGAGTCCACGGCATATCCTCAGGTTTTAACCCCTGGTGGAAAGAAGTGGGATTTAGATAAAAGTAGTCCCCCTCTTGGCGAGCACTTCGATAACTTTTATGCAATAAAATTTTTGCCATAACCAGGGCATCATAAATATCAAGCCCTAGGGCAAGTCCACCGGCCAGTGATGAGGCCAGGGCGCAGCCAGTTCCACGAACCCTTTCACTATCTATTTTTTCACTTTTTATCCAAAACCTTTTTTCACCGAGGAAAAAATCCCCCATGCCAGCAAGTTTTAAATGTCCGCCCTTAATTAATATATTTTCAGGCCCTAAGGTTTTTATATATTCGGCCGCTTTTTCCACATCTTGCGGGGAATTTATTTTATTTCCCCATAAAATTTCGGCCTCTACAATATTAGGTGTAATAATTTTAACTTTTGGGAGGAAAGACTTCTTTAAAAAGTTAAGATCACCCTCATCAAGTAACGCTGACCCTGAGCTGGTAAATAAAACCGGATCTAGAATTATTACTTGCTTATCTAGAAGTTCATTTAAAACTCTTAGGGATTTTCCCATCATGCCTATTTTTACGATGGAATCATCCTTTAATACTTTTGCCTGGGCCTTAAGAGACTCATCCGAGGTGTCTTGACAGTGATGAAATGCTCCGTGTTCCTGGGCCGTGATGGCCGTGATGATATTTTTAAAGGGAACCCCTAAACTACTTAGAAATCTTGCATCAACCTGGATGCCCGCTCCAGCGCTAGAATCACTGCCCCCTATGAGGACTACTGATTTTATATCAGGGGATTTCCTATTTGGGTGATTCATACATTATGCCAAAAAGGAGTGCCCACGACTGGAGTGGAAGGAATGGCAAAGTCTCTTTTTTCCATTAACCCGGAAAGATAACCTTGCCTTCCACCTTCAATGGACAGAGCAAAAGCACGGGCCATTTTTACTGGATCAATACTTGTCGCTACGGCGGTATTTAGTAAAACACCATCAAATCCAAGTTCCATGGCAAAGGCCGCATGCGAAGGGGATCCGATTCCAGCATCAACCACCATCGGCACTTCAGGAAATTTATCTCTTAAAGTTTTAAGGGCAAAAGGATTTGCAATACCTTGCCCAGAACCAATTGGTGAGGCCCAGGGCATGAGAATGTTACAACCGGCCTCTAATAATTTTTCGGCCAGCACCAAATCCTCTGTCATATAGGGAAAAACTTCAAAACCATCTTTGCATAAAATTTCGGCCGCCTCTACTAAGGCAACAGGATCAGGTCTGAGAGTGTAGTCATCTCCTATCACTTCAAGTTTAAGCCAATTGGTTTTAAATATCTCTCTGGCCATTTGAGCGGTGGTCACTGCCTCTTCCACACTATGGCAACCGGCCGTATTAGGAAGTACATTTACTTTTAAAGCATTTAGCATCTCCCAAAAAGGATTCCCCTCCCCTCCGGAATTTCTGCGCAGAGAAACGGTTATTATTTCAGATCCCGAAAAGGCGATAGAGTTTTTTAAGACTTCAGGAGATGGATACCGAGAGGTCCCAAGGAGTAATCTACTTTTAAGCGATTTTCCAAATAAATTCCACATATCTCAGCCTCCTGGATGAGGGGTGACTATTTCCACATGATCCCCCTCTGATAATTGATATTCAGGATAAATATTTTTAGCTACAAATTTTTTATTAACCGCCACGGCCAGAAACTCTGGTTTTTTATTTAAGTTAATTAAAAGCTCCTCAATGGTTTTAACTTCCAAGTTTTGAAGGTGGCCATTAATTGAAAGTTGCATGAGAACTCCTGTTTTCTTTAACTAGATTAAATACCTGCTGCGCCAGTTTTGGTGAGACCAAATATCCATGACGGTATAAACCGTTGGCGCGAATAAGTCCTTCCTCAGCTTCAATCTTGGGAAGATTGTCGATAAAACCAGGTCTAAGATGAACTCTACTTTCTATAATTCTTCCTTCTCCAAAAGCAGGATGAATAGAATAGATTGCGGAGAGCAGCTCCAGACTTGATCTCACTGAAATAGGACTTAAGTCCTCACACTCAAGACTTGTGGCCCCGACGATAAAACGCCCGTTTGGTTTAGGTACTACGTAGAGAGGATATCTTGGGTGCATGAGTCGAACAAAACTGTTTAATTTAACTTCCGGCGCTTCAATTAAAAGCAGCTCACCTCTAACCCCTCTGAAATCTTTCAAGTCACCTTTAGCGGCAAAACCTCTACAATCGATCACCAAATCGAAAAGGTGTTGATCCACCCTTCCTGGGCCTATTTTTTCTACCTTGGTATTAAAATAGAGATTTTCAAATTTATTTAAATATTTTTCGTTATAGATTTTAAAAAAGCTTTCAGGATCTACTAATCCCTCAAAGGGAAAATAAAGTCCCTTCCCAAAACCTTTAATAAAAGGCTCAAATTTTGTGACCTCTTCCTCTCTATAAACTGGTTTTTTGAAATTCTTTTTTATAATTTCTTTTAACTTTAGGAGTTCTGCCTGATCTCGAGGATGAGTAATTACTAAAGATCCCTTTCTTTCAAAGTGAAAACCATAATCAAAATATTTATGGATTTTTTCCCAGATAGCAATGGACTCTAGTCCCATCTGGGTAATAAGAGGGTCGCTGTATTCTAATTCACAAAAAGGTGCAAGCATTCCCGCGGCGGTAAGGCTACAAGAATCTTTGGCGGATGGAAGCTGGCCATTTTTTTCAAAAAGAGAAACCGAGTGGCCATCCTCAATTAGAAAAAAGGAAATGAGACGCCCTAAAATTCCGGCGCCTACGACAGCAACGGTTGGTTTCATAAAGTCACGGGGTTTTCTTTATAAAGATTTTTTACTTCTTCACTGATTTTCATAGAACAAAACTTTGGCCCACACATAGAACAAAACTGGGCGTCTTTAGCGGCATCTTGAGGAAGGGTCTCATCGTGATATTCCATCGCCCTTTCCGGATCTAGCGAAAGATTAAACTGATCACGCCAGCGAAATTCATATCTTGCAGCGGAAAGCAGATCATCCCTTCTTCTAGCGGCAGGATGTCCCTTAGCAAGATCAGCGGCATGAGCAGCAATTTTATAAGCAATGATTCCCTCTCTAACATCTTCCCGGTTAGGAAGTCCCAAATGCTCTTTGGGAGTAACATAACAAAGAAGTGCGGTTCCATACCAACCAATCATGGCGGCCCCAATGGCGGAAGTTATGTGATCATATCCTGGAGCAATATCAGTAGTTAAAGGCCCAAGAGTATAAAAAGGCGCCTCACTACAATACTCTAACTGCTTATCCATATTTTCTTTAATGAGGTGCATGGGTACATGGCCTGGGCCTTCGATCATTACCTGGCAGTCATGTCTCCAAGCAACTTTTGTTAGCTCACCTAAAGTTTTAAGCTCGCCAAATTGAGCTTTATCGTTGGCATCAGCAATGGATCCTGGTCTCAGTCCATCACCTAAGGAGTGAGAGACATCGTAAGCTTTCATGATTTCACAAATTTCATCAAAATGAGTGTAGAGAAAACTTTCTTTGTTATGAACCATTATCCATTTGGCCATAATCGCTCCACCTCGAGATACAATTCCAGTTACTCTCTTGGCGGTATGGGGAATATGTTCTTTTAAAACCCCTGCATGAATCGTAAAGTAATCCACACCTTGTTGGGCCTGCTCAATTAAAACATCCCGGAAAACTTCCCAGGTTAAATCTTCGGCCACTCCACCAACTCTTTCTAAGGCCTCATAGATAGGAACTGTACCAATAGGAACCGGAGAATTCCTTAGAATCCATCCCCTGGTTTCATAGATATTTTTTCCTGTGGAAAGATCCATTACCGTATCCGCGCCCCATTTGGTGGACCAGATAAGTTTATCCACTTCCTCTTCAATAGTTGAGGTGACGGCAGAGTTTCCAATATTTCCATTTATTTTAACTAAAAAATTTCTCCCAATAATCATGGGCTCACTTTCGGGGTGATTGATATTTGAGGGTATGATGGCCCGACCTTTGGCGATTTCTTCTCGGACAAACTCAGGAGTTATATCAGCTACCATATTGGCGCCAAAACCTTCTCCTTTAAGTCTGGCCTCTCTTTCTTTATCTAAATGAACTTCTACTCGTTTTTGATTTTCCCGAATCGCAACGTATTCCATTTCCGGAGTAATAATTCCTTTTCGAGCATAATGAAGTTGGGTGACGTTTTTTCCTTCCTTGGCCTTTCGGACTTTGGCAGAAAACCCGTTTACTTTTCCCACTCCCAAAACCTCTTCACAATCTTTGCGATTTAAAATCCAATCATTTCTGGTTTGGGGCAGTCCCATCTTTACATTTATCTCACTCTCCGGATCAGTAAATGGGCCCGAGGTATCATAAACGCAAATTTTATTTTCATTAGTTTTAAGCGTCGACTGTAAAGCTTTTCCATCTGCGAAATGGGCCGGCCCATCAGTCAATTGAATTTCCCTCATTCCCACTTTAATTTGCGGATGAATTTTTCCTTCCACATAAACTTTTTTTGAACTGGGAAAATAAGAATTGTATTTTAAAGGATTGGTCTCATTAAAAGGCCTTTCTTGCATAAAAGCTCCATGTGTTGATATGGGCCAGATTCTTACATGCGTGAATAATTATGTCCATCACGGCCTAGGGCAGCGATTCCATCCTTGAGGTTATAAATAAGATCAAAATTATGCTTTTTTAGTATTGTGCAAGCGACCATGCTTCTATGACCTGAGTGACACACAACAACTATGGTCTTTTCCTTATCTAGCTCCCCCATTCGCTGAGGCAACTCTCCCAAAGGAATATGATGGCCACCAATATTAAAGTCATCAAATTCTATTTTTTCCCTTACATCAAGAAGGAAACTATTTTTTTCAATTTGCTCAAAGTTAATTGAAGGAACTAAGGAACAATCTATAGCTTCTGGAATCAAATTTTTAATAGAAGGATTTTCACTGCAAATAGGACAGAACTCATCTTTCATCAGAGAATATTTTTCCAGTTTAGTTTCAAGTGCATCAAAGACCAGAAGACTTCCTGAAATATTTTTTCCCACTCCAGATATAAACTTAACTGCTTCCGAGGCCATCAAAATACCAATCATCCCCGTTACCGTGCCAAGTACTCCAGACTGGGAACAATTAGTTACTCCCTCGGTAGGAGGAGCGGGATACAAACACCTTAAGCATGGGGCATTAGCACCAGCTAAAAAAAGTCCAACTTGTCCGGAAAATTTATGAACAGAGCCGTGAAGGAAAGGTTTCTTTAAAAAAACACAAGCATCATTAACTAAAAACCTGGTGGTAAAATTATCTGAGCCATCAATTACTAAATCATAGTCTTTAATGACATCTAAAATATTATTTTCATCTAATCTTTCAGAGATTACTTTTAATACAATGGTGGAGTTTATCTTACTTAGCTTTTCCTTCGCTATAATGGATTTATTTTTTCCAATATCTTCTTCGCTAAAGAGCACCTGTCTTTGCAGATTGGATAGATCCACTTTATCAAAATCGGCAAGTCCAAGCGTTCCAACTCCCGCGGCCGCCAGATAAAGCGCCGTGGGGGATCCCAGTCCCCCAAGACCGACCAGTAATACTTTCGAATTTAATAGACTTAATTGTCCCTTTTCACCAAACTCAGGAAGCAGTATATGTCTTTTATAACGCTCTTGTTCTAACATATATCCACCAAAATTCCGCTAGTGGAAATGAAAGAGAATAATTCTTGAACTCTTATCACATCCATCTCGGAATTTTCCAACGCCTGGTCTAAGTTTAGGCCTTGTTTTATCTTTTCCAAAACATCCACTTGTTCTGGGGTTAGAAATTGTACTTTAATTCCATCCTCACCCTTATAAAGACAGATATTTTCCGCTTCATTCCAATCTAAGTCTACATCTTCTCTATCTTCAATATTTTTTAGATCCCAAATTTTATAGATAGGAAACTTAGATTTTTTTAAGTAGATGCCTTCTACTAGTTTAAACTTGGCCTGCGATAAATTCTCATGTGTTTTAAGTTTCTCGGGATCTATGCTTTTTACCCTTGGAAGATGAAAAAGTCGCATGAACTCCATGTCCAATCTAGAGAGCTCCGGTAAAAAGGGATATTCTACTCCCAAGGAATGATTTTTTAAAAACTTATCTAGATATTTTCCATAATTACCTAAATCAAAAGAGGTGGAAGGGTAATAGTCTAGATATTCTCGGCAGATGGCAAAAAAGATTTCATCACCGAGGAGAGAATGAGTGCCCTCAAAATTTTCCGCCATCACCGAGCTGAGCCTCGCTACATAATCATCGCGGTAAACCATAAGAGCTTTTTTCTTGTCTAATTTTCCCCCGGGAATAATATTGTTTAATAGATCCTCGGAGGGATTTCCCGTTAAAATGCTTTTTCCTAAAAGTTCTTGTGATCCTTTAATCCCTAGCATGATGGGACTCCCATATGGTTTTCGCTTTTATGGCCTCTTCCTCTAGACGAGGAAAATCTGGAATATCATCATCCCATTCAATTAAAACGGGAACATCTTTTAAATCTTTTATAGCGTATGAAAAAAGATCCCAAACAGGGGGAAAAACCGGACTAGAGTGAGTATCAAAGAGAAAGTCTCCCATGTCCGAATAACCGGCGAGGTGAATCTCTTCAATCTTATCTTTCGGTAGATGATCGATGAATTTTTTGGGATCAAAATTATGATTAACGGAATTCACATAGATGTTGTTCACATCCAGTAAAATTTTACACCCTGATTTCTCAACCAGTTTTTTTATAAATTCCCATTCAGTGTAGGTTGATTCCTTAAAATCTATGTAGGCGGAGAGGTTTTCAAGTATCAGTGCTCTACCTAAATAAGATTGAACTTGATCTAGTTTTTCGCTGAGATGAATTAGCGTCTTATCGTTATAAGGCAAAGGTAAGAGGTTGTGAATATTGGCCCCAGGAGGCCCGGTAAAACAGAGATGATCAGAAACCAGAAAAGGGTTAAAGACCTCGATCATATATTTTAGTTTTTTTAAATATTCCAAATCTAGGGGCGCATAGGATCCAATGTTTAAGGAAACACCATGAAAGGAAAGGGGGAAATCCTCTCTCATAGTATGGAGAATTTCCCACGGACGTCCTCTTGAATTTAGATGATTTTCAGAAATAACCTCAAACCATTTGATCTCTGTTTGAGGTTTTTTTTCCAAGTAAGAGTAGTGTTCGGCCCTTAGACCTACGCCTATGTTGCACACGGACGCATATAATCATAGGAGACGGCCTTTCGTCTATTTATCTTTAAAAGAGCCACTTTCAGCGAGGCATGATTTCTTAGAAAGCTTCAACCAACCCTGACCTTTACATTTATTTTGCCCTGCGCAAGAATGACCTTTACCACCACAGGCGCCAGTTCCCTTACATGAGTTCATTCCGTGACATTCACCGACTACTTCACTCCCAGCAGTTTTAGATGACGAACACCCACTTACTCCTAGAAGCAGTCCCGTAAGCGCTGCACCAGCTAGTATTGCTTTTTTATTCATAATTCCTCCAAAATTTAATCTAGTTAATTAAATCAGAGGAAGGGCCATTAAACAATATCTAGTTTTCTCATGTTTAAATAGACGAACTTGTCTTGCGGAAGAGGTGCTACGTATCTCCAATTTCCCTCATCAAGGGAGCCTTTAATTCTGGGAGTGTAACCTTCTCGATCTGAGATGTAGGGGGAGTTGAGATCTCTTTGGGGCATTTGAGTTTTTCTAAGTTGCTGGGCATTGTAATTCATATCAATTCGCGTCTGCTGCATCTCCCGGTAGATTTGCTCTGACTGGGTTTTGCTGGTATCGCGATAATTCAATTTGGGGACAGTATATTTCTCATTCATCGAAATATATTTCGGCAGGTTAACAAAGGTACTTTAGTGTTCTAGTCAATTAAACGAAATTTATAGGGCCTCAATAAACTTTAGAACTTCCCTAGAAAAGACCTCGGGGCCTTCATGGTGAAGGGCATGGCCTAAATTAGGAAGGATAACTAGTTTGGAGTTTTTAATTTTGCTTTTGGGTATCTCAGATAAGTGCGGGGGAAAGAGACTATCCTTTTCACCCCAGACCAATAGGACGGGGCAAATTATATTTTCCACGCGGTGATTATAGCTAAGCTCCGCGATTTTTTCCTTTTCTGATAAATCGGTTAATCCACCCAATAGATCCGTGGACATCTTCTCTAACCACTCTCTTTCTTGAATCATCATTTCACCTAGGTGGAGTTTAATGGGTGCAGGAATATAAGGCCTATTTTCCATCACCCTATTTAAAAAGCCCTCGTAATCTTCTGGGCCTTCAATACAAAAGATATTATTTCCCTCTAAAATTTCATGATAGATACAAGTCTTATCGGCATCAAAAAAGCCGGCGGGAGAAATTAAGGATAGAGATTTGGGGTACTCTAGTTTTAAAAGTACCACCTCCATGGCGATGGCCGCTCCCAGGGAAATTCCCACTATGTGAGGATTTAATATTTCTAAACCTTCCATAAATTCCAGTATGCTTTTTCCAATCTCATAAGTGGAATAAGTTCTAGTTTCATCTTTTTCATTACTGCCAAAGCCTGGCAAATCGGGAATGATCAGGTTGAATTTTTTAGCAAGATATACTGCCGGTTCTAAAAAACCGTCCTTAGAATCTGAGAATCCATGGATTAGTAGCAGGGTTTCCGGATGTCCTCGGTCAATTTCTAGATAATGAATGCCCCCGGTAAATTTCTCTTTAGCGCCAAGGAGCTTTCTTTTTATTTTTATAAATTTATCAAGAGCGAAGGCCCCTATGGGTTTTTGCAATTTATCAGGGATAACCGAATACATCCGGTCAAAAAGTATTTCTATATCTTTCATTTTTTTTGGGTATCTTTCTTCCATTTAAATCGCTGCCAATCATGGTAGTCCGGTCTAGTTGGAGGTGGCTTCCAATTGGTGCAATCAGGTAAGACGATCTCCTCTTCTCTGTCTATTTTGAAATGTTCCGGAATATCGATCCAATCACTTATAACCCGCTTGTTGTGAAAGTCAAAGGCGGCAAACTCTAAACTATACCGACCAAGTAATTCAATCCCTCCATTGATCATTTGCGGAACATAGGAAAAGGGATCTAATTTGGCCTGCAGAGGTATCCCTATTCCGGGAGTTATGGTCATGGTAATTGGAGCATTAGAAATTTTAGAAAGTTTCCAGTCTGTAATTTTTCGCCGGTGATTTAAAACCGGACAGGGAAAGGCCTGCAACCGATCGGAGATGGCCGCCGCAGTATAGTAAACTAAAACTTCTGAGGATTTTATTTGTCTAGCACGAAGATTTTTAATGCCAAATCTTCCAGGTTGAAAAATCGGAGTATAAAAATACCCCAAGGCCCTTGAACCAAGAGTTGAGCTTTTTCTCACCCTTACAATCCAGGAATCAACTCCATATTTATCATGTAACTTTTGCAGATCTTCTTTTTTAAGTTTGGGATAGGTAACCGAGAGACTCATCCCCTTAGAGATGGTGTCTTTTCCTTTTATGCCCACAGGCCATGGGATAATTCTTACTTTTTTCAAATGCAAATCTGTGGTCTGAAAAAAGAAGTCCCCGTGTTCATTTTCCTGGAGCTTGGAATATCTAGTACACCCAGAAAAAGCAAAAATAAATATGATTATTTTTAACAAATCCATAAAAATTCAGAGTCTTCCTTGCTCATGATTTTTATCTCGGAGGGGGCCAGTGGCATTAGCAGGGTTTCCTTTTCCCTGACTTCCACAACATATTCATCTCGCTGCACCCTTAATTCTCCGCTTAAACAAACAAGTCCGCCTACTCTATTGTACCTCAAGGCAAGTTGACGTTCTTCATTTTTTTTCATTTTAAAAGAGCTTAGGCCAAATTCTGGGTGGATTAAGAGTTCTACTTCACCAAATTGGTCAAAGATTCCTCTTCTTATTTTAAAATCTTCATTTTTTTTAAAATTAATAACATCAAGGGCCTTATCAATATGGAGCTCTCGGGGTTTTCCATCAAGGCCGACCCGGTTCCAGTCCCACACCCTGTAAGTGATCCCGGAGCTCTGTTGGACCTCTGCTAGTAAGACGTCTTTACCAATGGCATGGGGGGTGCCCGCGGGCACGTAGAAGAAGTCCCCTTTTTTAACCGGGTAGAACTCCAAGAGCTTTGACATATTTTCACCGGTGTTAAGGGCCTTTTTAAAATGATTTTTAGATATTCCTTCTTTTAACCCTAGATAGATCCCCTGATTTTTTCCTGCATCCAATATGGCCCAACATTCAGTTTTGCCCTTGGAGTTTTCATACTTAGCGGCATACTCATCTCCCGGGTGGACCTGAACCGAGAGGTTATCAGAGGTATCGATGATTTTTACCAAATAAGGTAAGTCTTTTTTGTTTATCAGTTCCGAGAGTTTTTTCTCCCCAAAGGTGGAATTTCCCTCTGGATGGATGGAGATTTCCCAACTTTCGCCGATAGGATTGAAATGATCGGGTTTTAAACGATGCCCCCCCCAGACCTTCTCTTGGAGGTAGGGGGTTAATTTTAAAAGAAGCGGAATATTATCCAACAGTTAGCACCTTTTTAAAGGAATATTATTTGACCATGAGTATTATAGATAACTCAAAAGCAACATATGCAACGCGTTGATTTTGCTCATAAATAGCAAATGTCTGTTTTTCCGAGTGTTTTTGTAAGGTACAATTAAGAATGGAAAAGTTAAACATCCCAGTTCTGCCAATCCAAAACCTGGTCTTTTTCCCTAAGACTGCGGTGCCGCTAAATATTGAAAATCCAACTGTTATCAAAATGATCAAAGATTGTGTGGAATTTGACTCTCCCATAGGACTCTCCCTGATGGAGGGTTTTGGCCTATTCGTAAGCGATGTACCCCGAGAGATTTGCGGTATTGGAATGCCCATAATTTTGGAAGAGACTCCCACCCAGTTAAAAGTGATCATCAATGGCACGGGAAAAGTTAGGCTGGGCGCTGTTGTCCAAAACTTCCCCTATCCCGTCTATGAAGCTGAGTTGATT
The DNA here is from genome assembly GCA_004356615.1 of Deltaproteobacteria bacterium. Lineage (GTDB taxonomy): Bacteria > Bdellovibrionota > Bacteriovoracia > Bacteriovoracales > Bacteriovoracaceae > SMWT01. Next base: position 14,511 of record SMWT01000002.1, read on the forward strand.
GAGGAGATCGAGGAAAAACTATCCCTTGAAGACCCAAAAGTTGAAAAGCTTAGGGCCATCTTCGTCTCATGGCTTGATAACTCCATCTTAAATGAAACGGAAAGAGAACAGCTTTTAAACGGATTGACCACCATAGACCATATTGTGGATTACATCTCCATGTTCATTATCCAAGATGTGGAACTAAGGCAGCTAATCTTGAAAACAGACTCATTGAGTGAAAGGATTCAGATGCTCAGTCTGCTTATTAACGAAGCAAATCCTTTTGCGGAAGATTTAATGGTGGCACAAGTTTTCAAGGAATATGAGGCCTTGGAAAAAACCGCCGAGATTGCCCATTAAGATTGCAAATCTCCATCTTTTTTGACATATCTGTTTAATTACCTAAGAGGAATCAATGGAATATAATTTTTCAGCTATTGAAGCGAAGTGGCAAAAATATTGGGACAAAAATAAAACCTTTGCCGCAGCAGAAGATCAGTCCAAACCAAAATATTATGCTCTAGACATGTTTCCTTTCCCCTCCGGTAACGGACTTCATGTGGGACACCCGGAAGGTTACACCGCAACTGATATCGTCAGCCGCTACAAAAGAATGAAGGGATTTAACGTTCTCCATCCCATGGGCTGGGACTCATTTGGCCTTCCGGCCGAAAACTACGCCATTAAAACCGGAACCCACCCTGAAGCGACCACGCAAAGAAATATCAACAACTTTCGCAGACAGCTTAAATTCTTGGGCTTTTCCTACGACTGGGACCGGGAAATTGCCACTAGTAATATTGATTATTACAAATGGACTCAATGGATCTTCGTGCAACTCTACAACAAGGGTCTGGCCTTTGAAGATGAAATAGAAGTGAACTGGTGTCCGGAACTTAAAACTGTTCTCGCCAATGAAGAAATCGTAAACGGAAAATCAGAAGTCGGCGGTCACCCCGTTGAAAAAATGAAGATGAAGCAGTGGATGCTTAAGATCACTGATTACGCTGAAAGGCTGCTCACAGATCTCGATGATCTCGACTGGCCGGAAAATATTAAAGAGATGCAAAGAAACTGGATTGGTAGATCTGAGGGTGCTGCCATCTCTTTTAAAATAGATGGTACTAAGCACTCCTTAGATGTATTTACCACCAGGCCTGATACCATCTTTGGCGCTACTTATATGGTTGTGGCGCCAGACCATCCACTAGTTTCCCAGATTACTGCAAATGAACACACAGATGCGATTAAAAAATACCAGCAAGTCACGGCCTCTAAATCCGACCTTGAGCGGACTGATCTAAACAAGGATAAATCGGGAATCTTTACCGGTGCCTATTGTATCAATCCGGCCAATGATCAAAAAATTCCCATCTACGTGGCCGACTACGTTTTAATCTCTTATGGAACCGGAGCTATCATGGCGGTTCCAGCACACGATCAAAGAGACTGGGAATTCGCTAAAAAATATGAACTACCAATTCTCCAAGTCCTAGATGGTGGAGATATAGAAGATGCGGCCTTCACTGGAGATGGCGTCCATATCAACTCAGGTTTTTTAGATGGCCTGGAAAAAGTTGATGGTATTAAAGCGGCGATCGATTGGCTTTCTGAAAAAGGTCTTGGTAAAAAAGAAATAAATTATAAACTAAGGGACTGGATCTTTTCCCGTCAAAGATATTGGGGCGAGCCCTTCCCTATTTTAAAATTCGAAGATGGATCGATTAGAGTCCTGGATGAGGATGAACTGCCAGTAGCGCTCCCTCAAGTAGAAAAGTATGAACCATCAGGCACCGGAGAATCTCCCCTGGCCACTATTGATGAATGGCTCAATATAGTTGATCCAAAAACTGGCAAAAAAGCGAGAAGGGAAACCAACACCATGCCTAACTGGGCCGGTTCTTGTTGGTACTATCTAAGATATCTGGATCCCAGAAACGATAAAGAACCCTGGGATAAGGATAAAGAGAAATACTGGATGCCAGTTGATCTCTACATTGGTGGAGTTGAACACGCAGTACTGCATCTTCTCTACGCCCGGTTCTGGCACAAGGTCCTTTTTGACCTAGGTTTTGTTTCCACCAATGAGCCCTTTAAAAAACTTGTCAATCAGGGGATGATTCTCGGCAGTGACGGGGAAAAAATGAGTAAATCCCGGGGAAATGTTATTAACCCTGACGATGTGGTTCATGAATTTGGTGCCGATAGCCTAAGACTTTATGAAATGTTTATGGGACCGCTTGAAAAAGTGAAGCCTTGGCAAACAAATGGTGTAAAAGGCGTTTATAATTTTATAAAAAGAGCTTATACCTTTTTTGGTAACCCGGATAACTACTCTGATGGCGAAGAAGACTTAGATATTTTAAAAGCACTTCACAAAACCATTAAAAAAGTAGGCACTGATATTGAGGAGATGAAGTTTAATACTGGCATCTCTGCCTTAATGGTTTTTACCAACGCTTGTATTAAAAAAGGCAAAGTAACCAAAGAGACCGCTGAGAAGATGTCTCTTCTATTATCTCCTTACGCCCCACATGTTGGGGAAGAGATTTGGTCAATTTTAGGCCATACGGGTACTAACACCTACGAGGCCTGGCCAAAGTTTGATCCAGAGCTAGCGCAGGACGACTTAATCACTATGGCGGTTCAAGTCATGGGTAAAACCAGAGCTACCTTAAGTGTGCCAGCAGATATTTCTAAGGAAGATTTCTTAGCAGCAGCTAAAAAAGAACCTAAAGTGGCCAATCAATTAGACGGCGCACAAATTGTAAAAGAAATTTACGTTCCGGGAAAAATCTGTAACTTTGTAATTAAAAAAGGATAGAAAATGAGCGAAGGATTTTGGGTTGGCCTAATACTACTTGCGACCTGGGCCTGGTTCCCGATTTGCATGGTACTTGCTGGAGTTCAGTTCGATGGAACTTCAGTTAAAGAACACGATGAATTTCATCATTAGAAATTAATAAGTCCGAAATAATTAAGTCCCCTACTTTGAAGTCTTTGCTCTCCTGGTAAAGACGAAAGAGTGGCGATAAAACAACACTCCACAATTTCACCACCTAACTTTTCAATTAGTGTAGCTCCACCTAGAGCGGTTCCCCCTGTTGCTAGGATATCATCAACGAGCAGGACTTTTGTTCCTCTTGGAAACGCGTCCTTGTGAATTTCCAGTATATCCGTGCCGTATTCAAGTTTGTAGGTAACGGATTCTACCTCTCCAGGGAGTTTTCCGGGTTTGCGAAGGGGGATGAAGCCTTTGTTTAGAGCGTAGGAAAGAGCTGAGCCAAGGATGAATCCTCTCGATTCAATTCCCACGATGGTATCGAACTCGAAAGACTTATATCTATCTGCTAGTCTTTTAATTGTCTTGTTGAAGGCCTCGGGGTGTTTAAAAAGAGTCGTTAGATCTTTAAAGAGGATTCCTTTTTGCGGAAAATCGGGAATATCTCTGATGTGAGCTTTTAAATTCATATTAGAAAAGTGGAATGAGTTTATTTAAAATGGTGAGTCCCAGTCCTGAAAGGATGGGGATGGTCAGGTTGTCATCGATTTTAAAAGAGCAGATTTCTGAGAGGGAACCAATAATTCCCGCGAGTACGGAAAAGATAATCAATTTAAATCCGATAATGCCGTAAACCTGGCCGAATAATATGGTGATGAAGGTGCAAGTGAAAAGTGCGGCCATGGAACCTTGAAGTGACTTGTTTTTAAATAGCTTATCTTTGCCAAATTGAACCCCTACTAAAGAGGCGATGGGATCAGCGAATACCAGAAAAAGGACCGCAAGAAGTGCGATGGGCTCTCGGTAGAGAACAAGAGTTACTGCTACTCCAAGGGCGTAAAAGGGAAGTCCTGTGAAGCCATCACGCTCTGAGCTTCTCATAAAAGGGCCTAAAGTTTTAAGCACTATTTTTTGGACAACCGGTTGTCCGAAGCGAACGAGATCTATCGTTATGGCGATGAAGGCCAGACCAATTAACATTAGAGCTGTCAATTCCTGGGGGAGGTCCAACTTGAAATAGTAATACAGACCAGTGACTCCCATTCCTATGTGCCAAAGTTTGCGCATTAGGTGTAAGTCGTTTCTTTTTGCTAGTTGAGTCGAGTGAATGGCCATATAGAGAACCATATATCCTAAGAAATAGGCCGTACACAAAACGCACCGCGTTTAGCTACGGTAAAACTTTTCCTTTTTTTTCGTTTTACGCTTATAATTAAACTAACCGCAACAAAGGATTAGGATTGTCCAACACCGGTTTACCTCCAAAAGACTCTTCGCATTATCTTAATGATCTCCATAATTCACTCGGAGCTCAAAGACGCTATCAAATCTGGGCCGTAGGTGGAGGAAAGGGAGGAGTTGGCAAGAGTTTAGTTACTGCCAATATCTCCATTTGTTTGGCACTCTTGGGTTACCGGGTTGTGGCCATCGATTTAGACTTAGGGGGAGCAAATCTTCATACCTGTCTAGGTCTGCCCATCCCCGAAAAGACCCTCTCTGATTTTTTAAATAAAAAGACCAGAAACCTAAAAGATCTTAAAACACCCACTTCCATCCCGGGGCTCTCCATCATCAGTGGTGCTCAAGACGATGTGGGAATAGCTAATTTAAAACAACTGCATAACCGAAAGATTCTCTCTCACTTGGGAGAACTTGATGCCGATATTGTGATTTTTGATCTCGGGGCGGGAACTTCCAATAACACGCTTGATTTTTTTATCTCAGCTGACCAGGGAATCTTAACTTCCTTGCCAGAGCCGACAAGTCTGGAAAATACCTATCGGTTTATTAAATCCTTTTTCTATCGAAAGCTTAAACTCATTGAAGACTTTTGGGAGCTTGGGCCTTTAATCGACAAGGCCTATAACTCGCGCATGATAGACTCCGAAACGCCTGCCGATCTGCTGGAAAAAATAAGCCGTATCAATCCGCAGATGGGGCAAAAGCTAAAACAGGAGATCAACTTGATTTGCCCCAAGCTGATCATCAATCAAGTGAGAACTCAGGCAGATATAGAAATCGGCAATTCAATGAAAATAATTTGTAAAAAATATTTTGGACTAAATTTAGATTATGTCGGGCATTTAGAATACGATGCGACCGTTTGGCAAAGTATAAAAAAGAGGAAACCTCTACTTACAGAATTTCCCAATTCAGACCTGGTCGCGAATTTTGATCACATAGTCCAAAGACTTTTAAATTGGAATTAGGGAGAGACCATGGATGAGAAAAATTATTATGAAGTACTAGAAGTCCCAGCAGATGCTGATGCCAATCAAATATACCAGGCCTACTTAAGGCAAAAACAAACCTATGCTCAGGACAACCTAGCGATATACTCACTCCTTAGCAAAGACGAATGTGATCGTTTTTTAAACCTGGTTGAAGAGGCCTTTGAAATCATCGGAGATCCGGAAAAAAGACAGAAATACGATTATGCCAGAGGCCTAAATCAAGATCTCGAAAAAGGCATCTATGGAAACAAAAAGCCGGAAAGAAGTCCCGTTCCAGAGCGACAGATCTCCAAGCTTGTAGCGAGAAAGAAGTTTGAGCTAGAATTTAGTGTTGATGAGGATCTTGAAAAAGAAATTGAGTGCACCACCGATTTCACGGGTGAATTTTTAAAAAGAATCCGCGAGTATAAAAAGGTGGATATTCCCCGCTTGGCGGAAATGACCAAGATTTCCAAGACCTATATAAACAATATTGAAGAAGAGAATTATCCCGGGCTCCCTGCTCCAGTCTATGTACGGGGATTTGTGTACCAATACGCGAAATGTCTGAAACTAAACCCAGATTTAGTTGCCTCCTCCTATACAAAGCGTTTGAAAACCGAGTAAGTTCTCTACCATGACAATAACCATGGTAGACGAACAAGACGGTCTTGAACCCATTACAAGCGATGAAATAGAACTGGAGGTTACTCCGGAAGATCTTTTAGAATATAAAAGATTCGATCATTTTCTCGTTGCCAAATGCCCCCATTTAAGCAGATCACTTTTAAAGAAACTTTATACTGGTGGTTCGATTTCTGGCGATATTCCACCAGAGCTTAAAAAGATGCCCCCCGCAGGTAGTAAGATCTTTATCAAAGTTCCACCTCCACTCGTGGAAAAAGCTGTGGCCGAAGATATTCCCATAGATGTGATATTTGAAGACGAGCATTTTTTAGTGATCAACAAAAAAGCAGGAATGGTAACCCACCCAGGTGCGGGAAATATTACTGGTACGTTGGTCAACGCCGCTCTTCACTATTGCCCCCAAATGGTGGAAATGGCCGATACCATGAGACCGGGAGTGGCCCATAGGCTGGATAAAGGTACCTCGGGTCTCATCATCATGGCCAAGGATCAAAAAAGTTTAGAGCCGCTGATGCTACTTTTTTCTTCTCGGCAGATTGAAAAATTTTATCAGGCGCTAGTGATGGGAACGAGAATAAACCCGGTTGGAAAAATAATAACCACTATCGGCAGACATCCCACCAACCGTCTTAAAATGGCCGCCAATATAAAAGATGGACGCGAGGCCATTACCAATTATCAAGTTTTAAAAACTTATGAAAAATTGACTTATTTGCAGATACAGCTGGAGACCGGACGAACTCATCAGATCAGAGTTCATATGGCCCAGGAACTTCGACACCCCATTTTTTGTGATGCCCTTTATGGCAATCCAAAACAAGACCTACAAAGATTAGGCCAACCCTATATTGAGCTCATTGGCGATAATCCCTATCCCTTTCTACATGCCCAGAAACTTAAGTTTGTTCATCCCTTTACGGGAAAAGAGATGGAGTTTGAGGCGGAAAAGCCGGAAATCTTTTTAAAGACCCTGGAGCTTTTAGATGGCGGAAATTTATAAAAAGCAATTTCTTCAAGGTGAATTTAAAGTCTTTAGTGCCC
>SMWT01000058.1 GCA_004356615.1 Deltaproteobacteria bacterium
ATGGGATCTCATGTAGTGGAAGATTTTAAAAACTCCGATCAGGGAATCTTGGTGGGAATGGAGGCCTTTGGAGAAGGAATTGATATTCCTGGAGACTCATTGATGTTTATTTTTATCGATAAAATCCCCGATCTTCGCATGGACCTGGTTATTCAAAATAGAAGAGATTTCTATGAAAAATCCTTTGGCAATGAATTTACTGACTATTACCTCTCGCACCGTGCCCGTGGCCTTCATCAAAAACTTGGCAGGCTTCTCAGGACGGAAAATGACCGCGGTGGAGTTATTATTGTGGATTCTCGGATAAAAAGATGGAAAGGGAGAACTATGGAGAAGTTCATAAAGCTAATGACTCCATACAAGATTGAAAAGATTGGATTAGATCAGGCCTGTGAGAAGGTAACCGATTTTGTTCATCTCTCAGAGTCCACCAGATAGTTGAAATATTTCATTTCATATAACTTGTTTCCCTGGGGATCGGTAATTCTATAGGGGATAGTTAAATGTTTGCTAAGGTACAAATCCAAAAAAGGAACATCTTTTTCTATAGTCTGATCAGTTACTTCTGAGGTGAGGTCCTGGCCTTTCATTTGGTATTTAACGCACTTAAGCCTTTTTCCACCCATAAAAATATCTATGGGAGTACCACTGATTCTTTCAATAGAAATACCTCTTCTTTCAGGTTCGCCCTCATATTTCCATCTGTTATGGCTCACTAGAGTTACAAAAGTATTAACTCCCGTGTTTTGAAAGCGTTTGGATTTTAAAAATAATAAACTAGTGCAAATGGCCGGGGTAGCAATATGGATCTTGTGTTTGGTATGGAGTTCAATTTCTCCCATCTCATCTTCAGAAAAAAAATTATATTTAACTAAATTTTCTTTTACATCAAAAGTATAGGTTTCAACCGCCTTTCGTTTACCCAGATGTTTTTCAACTCTGACAGCAATAGGAGCATATCTAGAAGATATTTTATAATCTATTTTAAACGATAAGACTTCTCCTGTGGGGGCCCTGCCTAGCACATCTGCCTTAAAATAATAAAAATGTTCTTGCTTGTTTTCAAAGATTTCAAAAGATTCAGTGCTGTATTGTTTTCCGTTTTCAAAGTAATCATACGCGCCACGATATAATTTAGTAGCATTGAAGGTAGAAAAAATTTCAGGTTCCATATCTTAATCATAACGCATATTTTTTTAAAATCTTGCGATTTTTTTCTAACTTTTTAAGTCAAGTTTTCGTCCATTTGCATTTTTCAAAATAATTTAAGTAAAATATTAGTCTATGAAATATCTATTGCTATTTTTGATCCCCTGGATAGGATTTTCGGAATGTGTTGACGAAGTTTTATTAAAAGGTAATAAGCTCTTAAATCTCAATCAAAAAGATAATATCTACGTAGAGATGGAAAATAGATTCATATCCCTGAAAAAGATAAAAACTCTAGATCCAAAAAAAATCTATTCGGTACAAATCCTCGAAGAAGATCAAAACAAATCAGATTACAATGATAAATATTTAAACTACTACGGACTACCTAGATTTAGATTTTTCCTGAAAAAGATTGCTCCCAAGGCATCCCAGGCCAGTTACCTTATTGAAAGAATCGGAGAATCGGTAAAGGCGCGAGATATTTTTGTTATTAGGCCTGCAAAGCTTGATCCCAATAAAAAAACGTTGTTGATGCTAGTGCGCCATCACGGTAATGAAGGAACTGCCAATTGGATATTTGAAGGCTTCATTGTCCCCTATTTAAAAAATCAAGAATTATTATCAACGACTCAAATAATCGTCTACCCCATGATTAATCCAGATGGAGTGGTAGGACGTAGTCGATACAATGCTAATGGATTTGATTTAAACAGAACCTGGGAAAGTCCAGTTGATGAAGTTAAATTAGTCGCTGATCATTTGAAAACATTAATTTCTTATAATAAAATTGATTTTCTGCTAGATATGCACAGTCATAAGTCTGAAGATATAATTTATCGCGTGGATGAGGATTATCTTTCACTTGACTACTACTTTAATCAATCAACCTTTATTGAAACCCTTGGAAGATATGACTTTTGGCAAAATGGAAACTATATAGTTTCTAACGGTAAAGAAGGGATGTCGCGAATCTTTTTCGCCGATAACTATAAGATAAATTCTCTCACCCACGAAACCTTAAAAAATATCCCGCGTGCCGGAGAGGCCAGAAGGACCATCAAAACCCTGAAAGAACAAGGCAGGGCCCTAAATCAGGCGATTTTTGATTATTTGAATTAAGCTTCAAGTATTTGCTTAGTAGTGCCAGGGAAACTGATCAAACTTTTTAGGCCGCTTTTCTAAAAAAGAGTCGCGGCCTTCGATTGCTTCTTCTGTTCCGTAAGCAAGTCTTGTGGCCTCTCCAGCAAAAATTTGCTGCCCAACCATCCCATCATCGGCAAGGTTAAAAGCAAACTTAGTCATACGCATGGCAGTTGGACTTTTCTGAGAGATTATTTTTGCCAGACGGAGTCCTTCAAGTTCTAGTTCCTGGTGGGGAACGACCTTATTCACCATCCCCATTTCAAATGCCTCCTGGGCGCTATAATTTTCGCCAAGAAAAAATATCTCCCTAGCTCTTTTTTGACCTACTTGTTTGGCAAGATAAGCACTGCCATAGCCACCATCAAAACTGGCAACATCGGTATCAGTTTGTTTGAAAATAGCGTGTTCAGCGCTGGCGATTGTCATATCACAAATAACATGCAGACTATGGCCTCCGCCTACGGCCCAACCTGGAACCATGGCGATAACCACTTTAGGCATAAAGCGTATTAATCTTTGAACTTCAAGGATATGCAGTCTTCCAAGTCTAGCTGGATCTACATTTTCCCCGTCAGCGTATTTGTAACCATCTTTTCCGCGAATCCTCTGATCGCCACCAGAACAGAATGCCCATCCACCATCTTTAGGACAAGGCCCATTTCCAGTTATGAGAACTGTTCCCACATCACTTAAAGCTCTTGCGTGATCAAGGGCCCGGTAGAGCTCATCAACGGTCTTTGGCCTAAATGCATTTCTACATTCCGGACGATTAAAGGCCACACGAACACAAGGGACATCTAATGCCCGATGATAGGTGATATCAGTGAAGTTGAAACCAGGAACCAGCTCCCATAAGCTTTCATCAAAAATCATAAAAAAACCCCTTGTGGTAAGGGGTTTTTAATCATTAGGTAGACCGCATAGTCAAATAATCGGGTGGGGAAGGGGTGTTTCCACCCCTTCTACTATGGTTTTGGGAAATTTTGATCTGGAGTACACTTTCCAATAGTTTGATCATAGGAAAGTCCAGTGTCACAGCTACACTTGCTGGCGTGTCCCCACTGGTTGATATCAGCGGTACAGATTTGCAAGTATTCTGGCCTACATTGACCTAAAACCTGGTTCCAATAATCACCCTCGTCACATGAGCAATTGCTAGAGTGGCCCCAAGGATTTCTATCTCTAGTACATCTTCTTGGTTTTACGTCATCACAAGTTCCAGCAATTTTGTTCCATCTGAAACCTTTAACACAACCGCAAATGCTTGGGTGTCCCCATTGGTTGATATCAAAAGTACACCAGGTTGGAGCAGGATGGGTGACATCAGCTGGTGTTAAAGGTGCAGGTTCAGTGTTTTCGGTTTGCTCTACCGGCACACATTCAGTTCTGGAATACCAAGCAGCACACATGGTTTCGGCAGTAGGTACACAGTCGTTATAAATAGTTTCTTCTCTGGTACCCTCTGGGCAAGTAGAGGTTTCCACTTCAACAGGGACGCATTCGATTCTTGAGTACCAAGCAGCACACATAATCTCAGCTGTGGGTACACAATCGTTATAAACGATTTCTTCTCTAGTCCCATCCGGGCAAAAGGATGCGGGTTGATTTACTTCCCCAGCAAATCCCGATAGGGATAAAATCAGGGTTGTTAATACTAATAGGTTCTTCATGGTCTCTCTCCTTTTTAAATTTAGGCGGCTTGCCTTTGACTAATCGCATAATAAGGGAAAAACTCAAGAGATTCCATAGTAAAATAAATAAATTTCACCTTAAATATTAATTTAAAAATAATTTTTAATAATATAAATACCTGAAATTACATTAACTTGGTGTCAATTTGCCCTGTTTGATGGTAAAATAGCTTTTATGAAAGGGTTATTTGAGCATAGAGATTACCGGGATTTCTTAAATGATTATATAGAATCTCTGCCAAGGAAGGGGAGAGGGATTAAAAAGAACCTGGCCAGACACCTTTATTGCCAAACCACCCATATTTCCCAGGTTTTAGGTAAAAGGACCAATTTTACTCTCGAGCAGGGGGTAAGGGCCGCGGATTTCATCCATTTAACAAATGAAGAAAAGAAATATTTTATGATTTTGTTAAATCTGGCCCGGGCGGGCTCAAAAGGCCTAGAGGATTTTTATGAAGACGAAAGAGTAGGGTTTGTTAAGCAAAGGGAGCGGATTAAGGAAAAGTTGAAAACCCAGAAGCTTCTCGATCAAACCCAAAGAAGCAAATACTACAATAATTGGTACTTCTCAGCGATCCATGTTCTGGTATCCATTCCGGAATTTAGTTATCCCCAGGCACTGATAGATTTTTTACCCTTACCAGATGAGAAGATCCTGGAGGCCCTTAGTTTTTTAGTGGACACGGGACTTTTAGAAAAGGAGGGTGAGAAATACCAACTGGGGCCCTCGGGGCTTATCAAACCTGAGGTCAACTCGGATGAGTATAAAAACTTTTTAAAAAACTGGAGAAACCAGGCCATCTTATCCATAGATAGAGCAAAAACTAAAGATCATCACAATACCATTGTTATATCCATATCCCAGGAAGACTCAGATAAAATTGAAAAGCTAATCGCAGAATTTTTCAGAGAAGTTGACGTATTAATCCCCGAATCTAAAGAGGAAAACCTAAAAGTCCTCTCCATTGATTTTTTTGGCCTTTAGTTGATATAATTTTATGATGAAAACACTTTTAATTATCCCCTTCTTATTTATGAGCTCCTCCAACGCTAAATGTGTAAAAGATGTTGTAAATCAATGGAAAAATTTAAAGCATCATGGGAAAAGAATTTATATTAAAAATAATGATAGGATTTTTAGGAAAAATTCCTACACCATGCGAATTAGAAATAAACTGGGAATTGATAATCACTTCCAGGGAGTTCAAAGGATTCCAGGTGAAAAAAACTTCGTCGTCTCAGGTGGCGATATCCGCGCTAAGCGGGCCGATCTCTTTGTCATTATAGATGGTAAATTTCAGCGTAGAATAAATTTAGATATGTGGCCTTATTGGCATCCCGGAGGAATTCAAGTTTATGATAATATCCTGGCAGTAGGAGTTGAAGAGTGGAAAGAGTCCAAAGTTGGAAAGATATATTTTTATGACTTTAAAGATCCAGAAAACCCCATACCCCTTAAAACCTGGATTGATATTCCTCACACCAAAACGGGAGCGGTTTTTTTTCATAAATTATTTGATGGAAGATATGTAGTGGGATCCCATGATCAAACAAATATTGAAATCTATTTTTCAAAAACGACAAATATTAATGACGGATTTCCAGAAAAAGCAGATATGGTATTAAATATAAGGGAATCCGCGAAAGGGATTAAAACAGGGTTTTTATCGGGCGCCCAAACTATTAATTTGATAGAGCAGTGTGATGGCAAACTATTTCTCACTACTTTTAACAATAGAGGGAAGATGACCCCTATTAGAAATGATAAAGATCTTGGACAACTCTTCTCAATTGATATTTCTATTAACCCTCCAATATTA
>SMWT01000059.1 GCA_004356615.1 Deltaproteobacteria bacterium
CATGGTCATTGGCCTCAACAGTTATAATCCCCACCTTTTTTCCGTCCACCGTCTTGGTTTCAAAGCCGGCCATGGTGGCGGTAGCGGGATTGGTTCCGTGAGCGGTTCGGGGTATTAGGATAACATCCCGATTTTCTCCGCGATCTTTGTGGTAGGCCTGAAACATCTTAATTCCCACCAACTCGCCTTGTGCCCCCGCCACCGGTTGGGTGGTCACTCCCGCTAGTCCCGTTAGGTTTTTAAAAATTTCCTGGGTTTCATAAATTATTTCAAGACATCCCTGGGCATCTGCTTCAGGCGCTTGGGGGTGAATGTCGGTAAATCCCGAAAGACCAGCGGCATAATCGTTGATGTAGGGATTGTACTTCATGGTACAAGATCCTAGAGGATAAATACTATCATCAGGACTTACGTTTTGCTTACCAAGCTTGGTATAAAAAGTTTTGAGTTCATCAAGAGAAAAATCTGGTAGTCCTACGGGATCCTTTCGGAGAAGATTTTCCGGAATGGATGGAATATTAGCTTCGCTATCTCCAGTGGAGAAATTCTCAGCAAAAAAGCTTATCAGCTTGTCTAAGTCATGATCCGTATGAATATCAAAAAATGAGATCAGAATTAGGTTTCTAGAACCTTCCACACGCGCTGAAACATCGATACCCAAATGGATGCCAGCGGCAGCGGCCTTACTTATTAAATCTGTTGTGTTTACTGGTAGCTCTAAAGTGAATTCGTTAAAAAATGGTGTGTTAAAGGCGAGATTTACATCTGCAAAGTTAGTCAGGGCCTTGGCCGCTTTAAGCGCCATTTCTCTACCCGCCAGACAGGACTCACTCATGCCTTTTTCACCGCGGTTTAAAATCCCCGCTCCTACCAACGTTGCCAAAAAGGATTGGTTGGAGCAGATGTTGGAGGTGGCCTTGTCTCTTCTGATGTGTTGCTCTCTAGTGGAGAGAACCATGGAGAGGCAAGCATTTCCATCGGCGTCACGGGCCTTACCAATATATCTACCGGGAGTTGATCTTATATCTAGTTTATTTTTTTCATTGTAGCGAATGCCAAAAATTCCCAGACCAGGCCCACCAAAGTTAGGGCCTATGGCCAGGTGTTGTCCTTCACCCACAATAATATCGGCATGGTATTCACTTGGGGGAACAAGCCCTCCGGTTGCTAAAAGCATGGGATCAAATACTGCGATGGATTTAATTCCCAAGTCTTTGCATAGTGCACTTATACCGTGTACATCCTCTAGGTTTCCAAGATTATTTACTTGTGGAAAGACGATTCCTGCCAAGTTTGAGATGGAGCTCGCTTTTTCTTTTAAAGCAGAAATATCAGTGATTCCAGTTTTAGGATCCACAGCTATGGTCTCAATTTTTACTTTGGTTTCTTTGGCGTGAGTTCTTACAACTTCAATATCGCCTGGATAATTAGACTCTAAGATTAAAACCGTATCGGTACCTCGCTTTAAACGAATGCTGGTATTAATCGCTTCATAGATGCCAGAGGCCCGATCATATAAGCTGGCATTGATTGCTTCAAAACCGGTTAACATGGAAAGGGTTGAGGAATACATCCACAAGGTGGCCAAAGTTCCCTGAGATCTTTCGGGCTGGTAAGGAGTATAAGCGGTGGTTAGGCCCCTTATATCTGATACAAAGGGAACAATTTCTGGAACCCGGTAGTTTTTCAGCCCGTCACCAATAAAGGAAGTTTTAACTTTATTTTTGGCCGCTATGCTTTCAAGATGAGTGATTAGGTGCTCATAATCCAGCTCATCACAAATCTCCGGGGCCTGATCAAACATGACCTCTTTTGGAAGATGAGAAAAGAGTTCATCTAGGTTTTTAAGCTCTAGCGATTTTAACATCTCATCAAGCTCTTCCTCGGTGGCGGAAATATAATACTTGGTAAGTTCACGAGGTAACTTAGTAGGCTGATAGGGCAAATGGGAAAAGTTGCTGGGCATAAAATCGTCCTAAATTGTTATATTTTTAGAGGGAAATCTTACATGAGGGAGGAGACTTTTTCCACTTAAATGGGCATAATGCGCCAAATGGTATCAATAATTACAACATCAAATTGTAGTATTCCGGGATTTCTTTTGGAGGATCCCTTTTTTTCTCCCGCAGAAGAGGTGGGCGCTAAATCCCTATACCTGTTTTTAAAGGATGATCGATTGTCGCTTATGACTCCTACCATTAGAGAGGAAAAGTTAAATCCTTTATCTCTGGATTTTATAGGCCCTTTTAAATATCACCAAAAGCAAAATTACTCCTTTAAAAAAGAGCCCCTGGCCAAGGCCTTGGGGCAGAACTCTCACTTAGTTTGGGATATCACTTGCGGAACCGGATCAGATGCTACCTTAATGCTCTTTTTTGGCCTCCAAGTAGTGGCCTTTGAGAGAAACAAGATTATGTGGGCGCTGCTTAGGGATGCTCTGGATCGGGCCATGCAGGACCCGGAGATAGGTCATCACTTCCGCGACCGTTTTACCCTTATAAAGGGAGATCCAAGAGTTAACTCCCCCGCAGAAAGGCCATCGGCGGTTTATTATGACCCTATGTATCCGGAGGGCAAGCGTAAGGCCCTGCCAAAAAAAGAGATGAGGGTTATCCGTGAGGTGGTAGGAGACGACCTTGATTTTAATGAGACCATTCTTTGGGCCAAAGGGATCCCTACATCTAGATTCATTGTAAAAAGATCCTTAAAGGCGCCCCCTCTAAATGAGCGGCCAGGCCATATCTATGAGGGTAAAAGTACCCGATATGACGTTTACTTCAGCTAAATTCCTGAATTAATTACATGATTTCCTGAGAATCTCCCAACCCATGGTAAAATGCCCCATGATCAAAACACTACTACTTTTAACGACCCTTTTTCTTATATCCTGCGGAAATCAGGGCACCGAACTGGTTAAATCTAGGGCCTCTGGTGTGGTCATTGGGACACTTAACTGGAAAGACATAGGCCAAAATACCAAGCTAAAAAAATCCATAAAAATTAACGCTATGGCAGTGGCGGACATGATGATTCCGGCCGCCCAGTCCCGTTGTACTGGATTTTTAATTACTGAAGATATCATCATCACTAATCACCACTGTGTAAGTGATGAAAAAATGGCCGTGCATATAATTGTAAACTTCGCCCACGAAGTGAATCGCCTCAAATCCAATGATTACACTTTTAAGTGTGACAAGTTTCTAGGAAGTAATAAGGATCTAGATTATGCCCTTATTAAATGTGACGGCAAACCGGGGCAGAAAGTTGGAGTTTTGAAATTAAAACAAGGCTTTGAAATGCTAGCTGAAGATAGCTTAATTTATCTTATCCATCACAACTGTGATTATGGAATAAATCCTCGTTGTAGTTGGACCAAAAAACTGTCACCAGGAAAAATTGATACCTCAGACTTTGATATAATCAGACACTCAGCAGATAGCTTAAGAGGCTCTTCCGGAGCTCCGCTATTTTCTTTAAAAGATGGACTAGTTATAGGACTTCACCACGCAGGAAAACTCACCAATGCCAAAACCCAGGCGGGAGTTTACAACCAGGCCGTCGCTATGGAGCGGATTGTGGAAGACATCAGGATAAGCTTTCCACAGCTTTCCCTTCTGCTCTAATAAACCAAATTCAGTGAATTTTTCAAAGCTTAAGGCCTAAGGTTTGGCCTAAAATAGGCCGATATATCTAGTAATGAAATACATTATTCTCTTGCTATTTTTGCCCATGGCCGCGTTTTCTCAGGATTATGTGGATATCGATCTTGGGGATGTCCTAGATGAAGAGGAGAAGACCACCATAATAGATAAAACCAAGGGAGAGGGCGGGAAGGACCTACCTGAGGTGATTTTTTTAATGGATAAGGATTATCCCCCTTATATGTATTTAGACAAAGATAAAAAAATCCGCGGCCTCTACCCCAGCATGATTAAAGAGATTTCATTTAGGATGGGAATTAATCCTAAGTTTGAACCACTTCGCTGGGACAAGGCAGTTGAAGAGGCCAAGAAGGGAAAGAAAGGACTCATTGGGGTTTATAAATCAACCATGCGGGAGAAATACTTTGATTTTAGTGAACCTTACTATGATGAGATCATAAGAATTTATGTCCTCCGGGGTAAAGAGTTTCCCTATGAGAGAATTCAAGACCTAAAGTTTAAAACGGTTGGTTGGAAAAAAGGTTTTAGTTACGGGTCCAGAATGGATAAGGCGCGGGAATTAAAATACTTCAAGGTTAAAGAGAGAAAAACTATTGAAGGGTTGTTTGACGATCTGGCCGCGGGAAAAACCAACTGCCTGGTGATAGATGAAATGTCGGCGCTTAGGGCCCAGCTAAATCACGAACCGGCACAAAAGGCCAAACATCTTGAAATGGCACTGGCGGAAAATTCCG
This sequence comes from Deltaproteobacteria bacterium, assembly GCA_004356615.1. Taxonomy (GTDB): domain Bacteria; phylum Bdellovibrionota; class Bacteriovoracia; order Bacteriovoracales; family Bacteriovoracaceae; genus SMWT01. The sequence goes on from SMWT01000059.1 coordinate 4,397, forward strand.
TTTATTTGGCTTTTGGAAAACAAGGTAAGCAAAAAGAGTTGATAGAAAAATTCAACAAAGGATTGCTCGAACTGCAGTTGGAGCAGGGGTTTTCTAAAATGATAAATAATTTTATTAGGGATGCAATAAACTAATATGAAAAAGGTTTTCTTACTACTGATTTTTTCAGGACTGGGGTATTTGGGATATCTTTTTTTTACTGCAGGCCCTGAGTATGTAGAGGATGACTATACCATCGCTGAAACTTATGAACCTGAAGAAGAACTGCCTACTTACGACTTTCCTGAAGATGAAGTTACTGAAGAAGAAAATCCAAGAAATGTAGGGATAGAAAAAAGCGAAGTGGAAGAGAATTTTGAACCCCGCGAGAGAACATTCATCGGCCCCGATTTTCGGCCGATAACTAATGTTCCTAATAATATAAAATTTGAAAATAAGGTTAGTCCCGATTGGGAAAAAAAACTGGTCCAGGAATTTATCGATGATGAAGACGAAGTGGAGGCCAATTTAGAGGTACAAAAACTTGAAAGTTTGGTTTTTTTAAAGGGCGATATAGGCATGTATGTGGAAAAGGTTAAAATCGTTGTGACCGAACCTAAAGACATGGCCGGATCTTTCTTTGCCTATGTGGATTCCTCCTCCGGCGAGATCTTTCATGCCTGGGAAGGTGATGAAAGTCCTCAAGAGGACCTTTTTGGCGATATGGATGAAGAAGATTTTGATGATTCTCAATTTACAGAAACCATGGAGGGAGACTTTGAAGAGGGCATCGAATACACCGAAGAGGATATGTATGAGATGGGCTCAGAACAGATAGGCTACGCCCCCGGGTACGAGGAGGATTATGAAGAGTATAATTAGTCTTATTTTAATCTTTTCCTATATGGCAAATTCAAAGGACATTTTTATGCCGGATCTAAATAGGGCCACAAAATCAATCCCTGAAAAGAAAACTCTTCCAGAGTATTTCAGGTCCCCCCAATCAGATATCTATTATGATTGTCCTCCATCAGAATACGACCTATCCTGGCCATTAAATCTTGGAACTGAAAGCTTAATCGCTAAAGTGTTAACAGGAACTCTGCAATTTAGGCCCTGGTGTGATGGCCAGGAAGGAACTTATCAATTTAGCAATGCCTACCGAGGAGGATTTATCTCCCACAGCGCAGAAGTCGATCCCACTGCCATCATAGGCCCTCTCGCGTCGGTTTGTGACAACGTCAAGGTTAAGGGACTGGTGAAAATCTGCGGGCGAGTAGAGATTCGCGGTAATGTGATTTTAGAGGGTAATCTTAAAATTTATGGAAATGGCACTATATCCAATTCTAAGTTAGAACAATAAGTCATTTAAATTTGTGTTAATTAATCATTGCTTTGAGCATCGCATTTAGATTAGATTGACCTCCAACAATTTTATGGAGGTTTTATGAAGAATTTATTTTTATCCCTAATTGCATTTTCCTTTTTGTTCAGTGGCCCATTGTTTGCTAATGACTGTGTTGAAAGAATGAAGGTGGAAAGAAAAGAAAGCGCAAAACTCGCTGCTGTCAGTTTTCCTTTATTAATGGTTTCTGATCCCACTGTAATTGTCGAAGGATCAAGAGCGGCAAATTATAAAAGGATGATTGGGTTGATTAAAGAAGCAGAAATGGGAAAGATAGGCCGGTATACTAAAAAGGCACTTAAAAAAGTTAAGTGGCAGGTTAGTGCCCCAGAACTTCATCGATGGACTTTAGAAAAGTTAAACATGGGACTTTTCTGTAATGAAAAAATGCCATGGAATTTTCTAAACTGGAGAAAATTCATGAGAACGAATTTAGATGAGCAAAGAATGGCCCAAGGCCTTGAACCTCTTTGGAAAAAATAATTTTCTACTGGGGTGAAGATAAGTCTTCACCCCCACTCTTAACCAGATTTTTTAAAACCCAGATAGGTGCGATCAACATAAATTTGATGTTTTTTTCTAAGGTGAGATGGGTTCCCTCAATAATATGACCAACCATTTGAAAGCCCCAGGAAATGGCCATTAGAAAAAGGCTTACAAAAAGTAGAGGGACGTTGGGGTTGTTATCTACTTTACTAATAATCCAAATCATAACGATGGTTTGAACCAGCATGCCAAATGCCATCTTGAGATCCATTGCCAGCCAAAATAAAAGACCTATTGAGCAAGTTACGGTGGCCCAATTTAAATAAGGAATAAGGGAGAAAAATTCAGGCGTGGGGATGCACCAGAGAATTCCAAGAACACTTAAAGTTAAAAGAGGAACGAATATCTGGTGCAGTACTTGGTTCATCCGGTTTTGGTGATGGTGGCCAAACTCTTTAGTCCAATCTTCGAGAAATTGCATAAACTCCCCCTTTCTTTTATTTTAACTAAAAAAATAACAATTTTAAAAGGAGAGTTTTATCACTTTTTTTTTGGCAGACGGCAGTAAGGAAGATGATAAATAACATCTCTGATGGCGAGTTTGCAGCGGTACGTTCCACTAGGCGTATGGCGGGGATAGAGGCGTTTGGTGGCATGAGAGAAAAATAACTTATCGCTGTTTTGTACTTTGGCACCACTTGCCTCTTTGATTTCCACTCTGATGTAGCATGGTGGAAAAAATATGCCACTGAGCATCTCTTTTGTGAAGTTTAAATAGAGGTCCTCTGGAGCAAAATTATGGCCTGGAGTAACGTAGTTAAATTTATAGTCACGCTCTTTTAAATGGGTCTCTAGCGCCTCAAACATTTCTGGGTAGGTGGTTCTTTCTTTGACAAAAAGGGCCAGCTGACAGCTTTTATGCTCTCTGACATATTCCTTATTCTCAGCATAGGCATTAAAGATAAGACTAAAGCAAAAAAGTCCTATAATCGGCCGCACAAGCATCTTCCACCTCCTGGATGGTTTTTGGAATATCTTGGGATAAATTCTCACATCCCTTATCTGTTACTAGGATATCATCTTCAATCCTAATTCCGATACCTCTTAAATGCTTAGGGACCTTTTCATCATCTTTTGGCAGATAAAGGCCTGGCTCCACAGTAAAAACCATTCCCGGGGTAAACTTTATATCATTTAATTCATCCGTTAGATAAGGGGAGTTGTCGTGGACATCTAGTCCAAGCCAGTGTCCTGTACCGTGGGGATAATAAGTACGGTGAAGATTTTTCTCAATTATCTCATCCAATGACTCTTTAAAGATTCCCAGGTCCTTTAAACCTTGGGCCAATATCTTGACCGCCACATTGTGGTTATCCGCCAGGGTTTTTCCAACGCTCAC
>SMWT01000003.1 GCA_004356615.1 Deltaproteobacteria bacterium
ACTACTGCCATGAGAGGTTGACCAATTATAATCTCGCTAAAGATTTCATTGTGATAAATCATGCCGATATATTTTTTATTGATAATACAGCGATAACCCAACTCTTCTGGGATAGCTGGTACGATCTCTACCTTATCGGCCTCTTTAATATCAAATTCAGATGCTTGAATATATTTACCAAGTTTGGTGGTACCATAAAGCAGTCTGGTATTTTCATCCATACAGACTCTTACAATATGTTCTGCCCCATCTCTTATGGGTAGTTTTTGTTCCGTATCGGGAACTAAGAGATCTTTTGAAATTCCCCAGTCAAAGAATGCCCCAAAAGTAGTAGTATCTACGACTTCCATCAACGCATACTCACCAAGTAGGGCATTAGGCAGTTGAATAGTCCCCAGAACTCTTTCATCCTTGTCTAGGTATAAAAAGACATTTACTTCCTGGCCCTCAACTAAATCTTGTCCCTCTGTACGGGGTATAAAAGCGACATCTTCAGGGCCTCTATCACTTAGGTAGAATCCATTTGCGACTTCAGATGATACAATTAAACTATTAATTTTTCCGATCTCAATCATTTAGACTTCATAGCAGCAATACGACGCAAAGCAAACAGTTTTGAATAATATTCTCCAATCTTATCCATCAATGGCCTGCAAGAACTTCATGATATGTATCCAGATATTATTAAAGAATCACAAAAACTAATTTCGAAAAAGCGCAAGTCGGCATAAGGCCTTATCCGCCAGTTTTTTTCCATTTGAGTGATTTGCCGTCTAAAAAGCTCATGACCTGATCCATCTTTTCACCGGAAATTTCAATCTTGTTTTCTTTATAGGTTCCACCCACAGCAAGCCTTTTTTTTAAATCTTTGGCAAGTTGTTGGCACCATCTTTTATTTGGCGGCAAATCTGAAAGCTCTATAATAGCTCTGCCTTTTCCGGCGGTAAGACGCCTTAATTTTAGCAATATTGTTTTTTCATCAACTGGAGCATCAGATCGTTTTTTATTTTTCTTTCTCAGATCGCCTTCCCTATCAGACCAGACTATTCGATTATCAGACACTACGCTCTCCAGACAAAAAGGGTTGATCTATAGTTTAGCATTTATTTTATACAAAAAATCCATATCAAGTTGTTATTACGATGATCATTTGAACTGCAATATCATAGAACTGTATCTTGATTAGATATTCCACTATACGGTATAGTGTAAAGCTAAATTTCCGGGAATAAAAAGATGATTAAAAATCCAATGCCTATGTTTAAATGAGACGTATATCGCTGAAATGGGCCTCAATCACACCACTCTTGCGAAAGTTTGTGGTTGTGCCACTAGAAAAATAAATGAAATAGTTAACGGCAAACGCGGAATTTCACCTCAATTTGCTCTTATTTTAGAAGAAGAGGCCTCGTAGAAGGAAACGAGGCCCTGGAGAAAGGACTTAGCTATCTTTTAACCTTGTCGTAGGAGTCCATAAAGGTGCCAATGGCGTTATATTTTTTCCTGACTGCATCGTATAGGGTTCGATCAAACATCTTATTATAATCTTCTCGATTTAACTCAGTGACCGCGTATAGCGCTTGATAACCGTGGTTCTCAATTAAATACTGCTCGAAATTCTTAGTTGCTTGCCTCACGTTAAATGGTTCACCTCTAAGTACCGCTCTGGGGGCATACCATATTCCCACATCAACAAACATTTGAGAGGGGCCTGACTTATCTTCTGGCGACAGCGTCCCTTGAGGAGTGGTATTTAAAACCTTATGGGGACAAAGCCATACCGGGTAGCAATCAAAATTGCTATCACAAAATTCGATGGTCTTGGTTAGTTTGGTCATGGGCACCAGGCATTCTTGGATCACGTGCATATCTTCATAGTACTGTTTTATCTTCTCACCTTGAGTTAATTTTAAAAAGGCAACTTTAGGGGGCATTAGCCAACCGAGGAGCCATCTAAAGATTGGATGATTACCAAAAGGAATAATCAGCTCCCCTTCCCAGAAAATACTTTTATTGTGCCGGCGGTAGAAATGTTTTAGGGGAACGAACTCAGTATGTTCTTCACGGATAGTTTCGCAGTATTTATAAAACCAGGGCTTAAACCAAAGGCCCTGGCGATTGATTGTGCCACTTGGAGCATCAACCATCTGTCCCTCGATTATGACTCCCCTATCTTTGTCATACATAATCCCTTCCACAAAATCTGTGGGGTTTTTAGCAGTGCTTAGGGCGGTGAATTTATCGGTGATGGCCGCAAGTGTTTTGAAGGGGTGATAGGTTACTTTAACCCATGACTTGATAGGAATAATTTTAAGCTCCACCGCAACGATAAAACCCATCGCTCCATAAGACCAAGGAAGAGAATAATATAAATCTTTATGTTCATTATCTGGAGTTGCCCTGACAACTGTGCCATCTGCGGTCATCACTTCTATCGCCGTGGCGAGATCGTAAAAGAGCCCATGCTTATGAGAAGAAGCTTCTATCCCATAACCCAAGATTAGGCCTGATACTGTTAGATCATAGAGCTCTGGCACTACTGGAACGGACCAACCCTTGGGATTTAAATATTTAAGCAGCCTGCCAATATTAACTAAAGGCTCGACCCTAATTGTTTGCTTTTCAAAGTCCACATCGAGAATATCAAAAAGCTTAACCTCAATAGAGTTTTCTTTTTTCTTATAGCTAGTGGTTCTTGATGAGATGGATTGCCACCATTTTCTGGAGGTACAGAGCAGTTCACTTGAACCCGAGTTCCTCCAATTTAGGATTTGATCCCTAATCGCTTGTACCCGCTTTTCATGCAGCTCCGGGTGACTTTTAAATTTATAATAATACCAGTCCCTAAAGTCCCAGATCTTGGTCAAAAAATATGATAGGGGAAGCACAATGGGCACCACGAAGATCCATCTATAATCGATCAGCAGCATGGTAATTTTATAGGCGAAATTTTTTTCAAACTTAGCTTCAACTGCTAATTCATTTTCTACTTTCATGACTCTTTCCCTGTTAATGACGATCAGCATAAGTGATATTACAAAAGGGTTGGTAGGGCAAAATTAACACCGTTTTGTTATATAAAAGTGTCCCGTTTTTTTTGAGATTTTGTCCCTCAAGGAGAGGGACTGGGAATTAGTAATTAAACATTATACCAACAGTCCCTGAGAGGGAGTTGGCATCTTTAAGATCAATTTCTCGGTTTTTCATCACCGTTGGTACTAGGGCATTGGTGTAATCTTCACCGTGAACTTTTTGGTTAAATCCTACCGTTAAATTTCTGGCATATTTAAAATCAAGAACCAGACCTATGTTTTTTGAAAATCTAAATTCAGAACCGGCGGTTACTGTTGCTGCTATGGTGCCAAAGGTATAGTAGCGATCACTGACTCTATTAACTCTTCTCCCATCACTGGCAAAATCCACTCTGTTGTGAATGTAGTTGGCACCTGCGCCGATAAAAGGCCTGACGCTGCCTACAGGAACTAGGAAAAACTTAGTCATTATCCCAATGTTGTATTGGCGAAGGTCGATATCTTTTTGGCTATAGAGATTTGCCTCTTCATAGAGTTTAAAAAGTGAATAGTTAAAATTAGGGCCGATGGAAAATCTGGATGAAAGCATAAAATCAATTGCCCCACCAGGATTTATGGTTGAGCTGTAGTCTAGATAATCATTTTTAATCTTGGTTATACCAAAGTAGGGAGTAACCTTAACGGTAGGTTCTCTTACATATTGGAGATGCTCTGTTTGGGCCAAAGCAGCGGTGGATGTAAGGAGTAGAATTGCTAGTGCTATAATTTTCATATTTGTCCCTTTTGAGGTTTATTTGAGACTATTTCTAGCATTCTAGCGCTTTAAGTCAATAAGGTTTTAAAGACTATCCTGTGCGTCGCATCAGCAGGTGCCTTCTAAATATTAAAAATGATAGGCAGATTACTTGGAAAATTTTTCCATGATCAGTTTTTTGGCGTGAGAGAGCACATCATTCACTGTTTCAAAATTTAGGGTGCCTCCCACATAGTAGGTGCCAAGTTTTCCCTGAAGCTTATTTAGCTGGCGGTAGGGTTTATCTTCTAGGTCAATTTTAGTGAAGTGGGGAAAGTAGTCCCACTCCTTTTGATAGAGTATCTCTGCTACACTTCCACCTCTTTCTTCGATCGAAGGTATTGGGTCAAGGGAGTCAAATTGATAGGAGACGAAAAGATTTGCGGTGGGGTTTAAATTCAGCAGGATCAGAACCTCACCGAAGGCGGATCGGTTGAAGTTGTTTTTGAAAAACAAGCTTTTATTTCCTAAGTCATTTACCTGAAGGGTTGTGGTTATGTAGCGATAGGTTTTGATTTTGTTAAACAGCTCTTCCTCTTCTTCGCTAGCGTCAATAAAGTTTAGGGCGGTTTTTGGGATGGTTGAGATTATGACTTTATCAAAGATTTGAGTAACACCTCCTGCCGTTAGATAGATGGTGGTGGTTCCATCATTGCCGGGAATTCTTTCAATATTGGTGACTTTGGAGTTTAGGTTTACGTTAAGGTTTTGTGCCATTTTGATAAAAAGCTTTTGATAGCCCTCCTTAAAATAGAGAATCTTATCCCCGAGTTTTATATAGCTGGCAAAAAGGGATTTAATGAGCGGCCAGGAGATCAGCTTCATCACATAGAGCGCTGGGACTTCTTCCGGATAGCCATAACCACTTCCTGTTACAAAAGGTTTAAAGAGATCAATTAGAGGTTCTATGTGGTTAATCCGTGCAAATGTGGTGAAGTTTTCGAAGAGGTCCGGATGAGCAAGTGCAAGATCTGTGTGGATGCTCCCGTATTTGTGGGTGAGAACCTTGTAGTGAAGAATTGCGCCAAATAGCTTCATGAGTCCATGTTTATGAAGAAGGTCATCGATGAAGTTAGTTACCTCTCCCCTAACACCTATAAAGTTTAAACCGGTGGGAAAAGGCGAGAGGGGGACATCCAGCTCTCCTGCGAGATTTATAACGCTTGTGTAGTTGTCTCCAAGGAGTACGGCCCCCATTTCATAGGCATTGTTGTTGTATGTAAAACTGTGAACTTTTCCCCCTACCTGATCTTCTTTTTCAAATATGGTGATATTTTTATATCCCAGCTTTTTAAGCGTATGGGCCGCCATAAGGCCTGAGGGGCCTGCACCGACTATGGCGATTCGAAGATCTGATGCCTTAAGAGATAGAGAAAACAAAATTAATGGATATAAAAATAGTTTAATGCTCATGGTATAACCGCATCGGTTGTTATGAAAAAATCATTGAAACAAATTTGGCAATCTTTTAGAGTGTCAAAAGGGTGGATTTGAGGGGGGGAATAAATCCCGTTTCTGTTACCGTTTCCGTTTCTGTTTCCGTACAGTTTCTGTTATCAGTTTTAAACTGATACTAAATCCTTATCCATCCCCTTCAACTTTTCAGGAGACTTTGTCGTGGACCCCTTTGTAAGCATAAATCCCACCCATTACCTTAAAGAAGGCACCATCCATGAAGATGTGCGCGGTCAGTGTCCCTGCGGCGGAAAGTTTAAAAAAGAAAAACTTCTTTCCTATAAGGTCCCTGTCTGTACAGACTGTGGCAACTACCCCGCCAAACTTAAAGTAATTAAATACCTGCCAA
>SMWT01000060.1 GCA_004356615.1 Deltaproteobacteria bacterium
TATGTGCATATTCGAGTCCGCCTATAATTTGACCAAAATAATCTAGGAGGGAATCCCCTCCTAGGCCCTTATTCATAATATCTCTAAAGGTTTCTTTATAAAAAGGCATGACATAGAAAGGACATTTTACATCCGAAATCTCGATAAAACCGCCATCTAATATTTGCAAAATATTAGGGTGATGATATTTTTGATGAAAGGTCATTTCATTTCGGTATCTTCCAAGTTTTTCTCCATTAGAGTTTTCTAGCTTTAACACTTTAACGGCAAAAATTTTCTGCTTATCACTCTCTACTTTAAAAACATGCCCAGCTCCACCTTCCCCACACTTCTGTAAAATTTTATACTCGTGAAATGGCGATTTTAATATGGTATTTTTTTTAACACTATTATCCCAAAGTCTAACTCTTCATAAGATTTATTCCTTTTTACTCCAAATTTGCCTGTTAAAAAGGATTTCAGCACAAACTATTTTTAGAGTAAAACAACTTAACACATTGCTAATAGTTTTATTTCTTTCGATCTTACAGAAAAAGAAAAAGTGGTCCAAAATTGGCCCAGCTTTTAATCTCTAATCCTCAAAACCGTCTGTAATGTATAGGAATTGGTTGCGGAGGCAAGATTCGAACTTGCGACCTTCGGGTTATGAGCCCGACGAGCTACCAGACTGCTCCACCCCGCGCTAATTGAAGGCCTACATTAGACCAGTTTAATCAACTTGTCCAAAAAAAAACCTAATATTAAAGGGAAATTGGGCGATATGAAACATTATGTCAAAAGAAAATATACTCCTTGAAATCGATACCAGTGAACTCAGTCCAGGCCAGATCAGGCTGATTCGCACTTATTACTCCACCCTGATGCATGTTTTAAAGACTGATCAAGAACGGGGATATTTTGAAGGAGCTGCGGATCTTTTGAGACTTACCGCCGCCCTTATTCGTGAAGCGCCCTATGCCGCTTTCTCAACGGAATCTCACCAGGCCCTGGAATACGCCCTGGAAAATCTACAAGAGCGTATTCAAAGATCTAAAATAGATATCTACGATAATTGAGCTTTTTCCTTATAGGATTTCATCACATCTAGATAAGTTGCCTTACGGTATTTAGCGTAGGATTCATCGTTGGCGAGCTTTCTCTCACCGAATTTCTTGGCCTTTATAATAATTGATGCCCTGGTAGTTTGATAGTCTTTGGAGAGCTTTTTTTCTAATTGCCCTTTAGTCAGATAAGTGTAGTTTCCAGGAGCAATTCCTTTGATATTAAGATTTCCAATCGCCACCCTTTTAAGCTTATCAACCGTTAGTCCACAGGACTCACAGATCTTTCTGATCTCGCGGTTTTTACCATCACCCAAGGTAAATTCCAGCCAGGTCTTATGTTCTAGCTGTTTTATAGGTCTCACCGAAAGCGGTTTTAAGAAGTCTCCGTCCACGGTAACTCCCTCTCTGAGCTTTCGTAAAATCTTAGGGGTGACAAGTCCAAAGACTTTAACTTCATAGACTTTAGTTATCTGGTTACTTGGATGCATGATCCTGTTGGCCAATTCTCCATCGTTGGTGAGAAGCAGTAATCCTTCCGAAAGATAATCGAGTCTTCCTACTGGATAAACTCTTTCACTAACTTCTTTAATAAGCTCCATGACCGTATGTCGTCCTTCCGGGTCAGATACTGTGGTAACAAAACCACGGGGTTTATTCATCACCAGGTAAACTTTTGAGACGCTATTTAAATCCAGTAGTTGGCCGTCAACTTCCACCACGTCTTTGGCAGGATCAACTTTAGTTCCCAGGACATCGGCAACCATAGTATTTACTGTTACTCGTCCCTGGGTGATTAAATCTTCTGCTTTTCTTCTAGAGGTGATGCCACAATCGGCAATGAATTTTTGTAGTCTGATTTCCAAGAGATACTCCTTTGTTCTCGCCTCACGGCAGTTAAGGTAAAAATAGGTTTTATATGGCAGTGCGCGCTATGTCAAGAACTGGGTTCATCTTCGAGAAAATCAAGGTTTAGCCCCAAATCTGATGCCTTATCCACCACATTTTTGGTCACTTCCTGTAAGTGATTTTCCTTCTCTTCTAGATCATCGAGACGAGCTCCGGTATCGAGATCGATCATCTCAAAGTCCACCTCTCCCGTGGGAATATTATAGGGCCCACCGGTTAGCTCTCTTAAAACTGAAGGTTGCACTTCAAATTCGTTGATGAGATCACTTAAAACCGCCTCGCGGTTAGCAGCGATCACCTGTTCAATTGTCAGGTGCTCTTCCAAAATATCAAAGGCCGATTTACCCTCTTCTTTAGCGATATTTTTCTTTTCTTCTTCTCTTAGATTTTTAGTAAATGGCGTCTCACTGGCGATCGCCTTAATTTTAGAGGCCAGCTCGTCGAGCTCTTCAATTTCATCATAGAAAAATCCCTCAGTTCCATCACTAACCAGCTCTTGAATATCCGAGATTTCACCCACTTCATTTTTAGCGGCCAGCTCGTGCAGCTCATCTTCTGGGGGCAACTCAGTTAGATCGGCCAGATTAAAGACCTCTAAAAATTCTTTGGAGGTTCCATAGAGCACCGGCCGACCAATCTCCTGTGATCTACCCACCACTCTCACCAGGCGCTTATCCATCAGGGCCCGGACCAAGTGTGAGCTATCCACTCCACGAAGCGAGTCCACATCCACTCGTGAGACCGGCTGTTTATAAGCGATCACCGCTAGCACTTCTAGCGCCGCGGGAGTCAGATGAAGCGCGTGAACTTTAAAAAGATCTTGGATATATTTGGCGTAAGTGGCCTTGGTTCTAAACTGATAGCCTTCAGCAACTTCTACCAGTCTGATGCCGTGAAGTTTTTCTTCGTATCTGCTAATAAGCTTGGCCAGAGATTCATGAATTACTCGAAGAGACATGTCTGGGTCGATGATGGAACGAAGTCTAAGGAGCGGTACCGGTTTATCACTCATAAAAACGATGGTTTCAATCGCCCCGCATAGGGTCTCTTCGTCGAGTCCGGTTCTGGCCTTCCAGAGTGAGTCCTCTTGTTTGCAGTCGTCGAGGTAATCAAGTTCTAGTTTGAATCCTTCACTAGCGGCCTTGTTTTCCTCAGCAATTTGCTCATTTAGTTCTTTATTTTCCATTATAATTCCGTTTATTGCATCGTTTTGGGTTCTTCGGCCAGAAGATGAATCATCTCTTTTGCCCTTTTTTCCCCTTCAGTAAAAAACTCTTCAATTCCTTCTAAAGATTCCACTACTTCCACATAGATAGGTGCTTTGGGTTCATTTTGAAATATTTGGATTTTTTTAAGTCTCGCCAGCTCTAGGACACAAATAAAAGTCACCACCATATTAATAGGACAGGCGGGGTCTTTCCCCGTTTTTAACAAGACATCAAAATAGACCTTTGCTCCCTTAGAGAGAAGAGGTTTTAAATCCTCTAGCTTACCTATGAGTGAGACTTTATCACCTTCAATGATGGTAAATTCTCTATTGTTTCTTTTAATCAGATCCATCATGCTACCAGTTAGCTCATCCAGCTCTAGTGGCGTCAGGATGGAATCGATGATGGCCTTTTTATTTACTTTTGGTTTGGTAAAGATGGTGTGGTTTAGCTTTGGTAGCTCCCACAGTTTATCTCCCAGCGACTGAAATTTCGCTAGCTCCTCTAGTCTTTGAATAAGATCAGCTTTAGAAGTTATGCCAAGACTAACGTCGAGTCCCTCGGGAAGATCCATCGGGGATTCTTCATTTAAGGCCGATTGAGATTTGAGAAAAAGGAGCATGGACAGCAGATAGAGATAGTCTCCGGCAATGTCAAAATCCAACCGCTTCATTCCCTCGAGGTAATCAAGGTATTGCTCTGAGAGCGGCCCAATATCGAGGTCGCGGATATCCATGTCTTCTTTTTGAATTAGCAGCAGCAGGAGTCCCAGGGGCCCATCGAATTGGTCGGTTTTTACTTGGATACTTGTATCAATCATTAGACTTAAAGCTTATAAAATTTTTCTCACTATGCCATCATTTTAAAAAATAATCCGATACTTCCTCTGGCCAAATAATAAGCGGGACTCAAGATATAGCCGAGTATGGGAGTGGTCCAGAGAAGAACTAAAAAGATAAATCCATACCTTTGCAATTCCTCATATTTTCTCGCCTGTTCATAGTTTAAAAAAGCAGTGACCATTCTCGATCCATCTAGTGGAGGGAAAGGAATGAGGTTAAAAAAGGCGAGAATGAAATTAATATATACCGCCGCCTCAAGCATGGTGACGATGGAACCATAGAGGTAAAAATCCTGACCAACTTGGGTGAGAAAGATGGCATAAAATAGCGCTGAAACCATTCCTAGAATTATATTGGCAAGAGGGCCGGCAAAGCTGATCCAGAAAATTCCTTTTCTATATTCTTTTAGGTTGCGCCCATCAATGGGTACTGGTTTGGCCCAACCAAACATGATCCCGCCAAAAGCGGCGCCTAGTAGGGGGAAAATTATGGTACCAAACAGGGTGTAATGGGCGGCGGGATTGAGGGTCAGTCTTCCCTGTAGCTTGGCGGTATTATCGCCAAATTTGGTGGCGGCCCAAGCATGGGCGTATTCGTGAAATACGATGCCAAAGAGAAGTCCGGGTAGCTGAGTGCAAATGCGTAAAATAATATCTTCCATGGCGCTTTTCTATCAAAATCCCTTAGTGGGGGCAATTGTTAATGCATAGCGTTTAAAGTATTTTATCAGTTAGGCTATTATTAAGATATGTTGCACAAAAAAGTTCAGATTGTCATTATCGATTGCTCCCACAAAGGCCCTAAGGCGCTGCTTTTACAGACCAATAAGAAAAGAGGCGAATTTTGGCAAAATGTAACCGGCTCGGTGGAAGGGGATGAAACCTTTTTTCTTGGAGCGAGGAGAGAGCTGGAGGAAGAAACCGGTATCAAATCAAGTAATCTCTTTGATCTCAACTTTAATTTTAAATTTAAAGATCGCCACGGCAAAGAGGTGGTGGAACAAGTCTTTGTAGCACTTTTAGAACATACCCCCACCAAGATAAAACTCGATCCCCACGAGCATCAAGATTTCAAATGGAAAACCCTCGATGCCATAACTGCCGATGATTTTAAATTCCCCACCAACTTTGAGGCCTTTGTTAAGGCCCGGGCACGGGCCAAGTGAGATTTATACTACTTTTTATTATTCCCCTGACACTTTTTTCCCAGGAACTAGAATTTGATATCTTTGACATCGAAAATGCTCCCATTGCCCTACCAGTGGATTTCTTTCCCGATGAAGACCCCTTCGAGGGGATCGTCAAACCTGCCTTGATCAAACAAGAACCTGAATTTGCCGAGCTGATAAAAATTCATGAGCTCAACACTGAGTATCGGAAAAAAGAACTCATGGGCGATGCGGACTTTAGCGCCGTGGAGGAGCTTACCCCTCCCCCAAAAAAATATAAGGAACTGGCCGAACAGGAAAAGGAGTCCCCCAAGGGAGAACCACAAGATTTCCACATCTATTTAAAAAAGGGTACGCGGGTAAAAGATTTAAAGTACCACTACACCAAAACGGTCTACCGGGATATTTTAGTTAAAGCGGTGCGGGAATATCCAAGCGCTCCCTTTTTTAAAATTCTAGACCGAAAAGGAAAACCCCGCTTTGAAGTGGGGGCCAGTGACGTAAACTATGTAGGCGACACTATTGATCTAAACCCAAAACCAAAAAAGTTTGAAATACAAACCAAGGGGCCGCAAAATCGCGCCTACGATATCAAGGCAAAGTTTCAACATGTCCTGGGACTAAACCTTGAAAGCTGGGATGCAAGTTATTTTTACTCACTAACTAAAAACCAAAATACCTCAGACGCTAACGCCTTTAAAATCGATTATAAGCTCTATCACCTGTGGGATTTTCCCGTAAACTTTGGTCTCCTTATCAGTTATGAAAACGGCTCCTGGGATCCCTGGGCCTGGAACTCCTTTTATTTTGGCATGGGACTTAAAATACCCTGGAATATAGCTAGTTGGATTACCCTAGAAGGACATATCACCTGGCAAACCTCCCTGTTCTTTTCTTTTAAAGGCGATGGATCCTCTTATAATCTAACCAATAACTATGTCGGACTGGCCTTAGAGCTTATTTTTAAAACCGGAGCTGGGGATTACTTTGTGGGCGTCCAGTATAAAAAAATATACTGGTCGGCCAAAAACCAGCCAATTGAGCTACCGGCGGAAAAAAGCAGTAGCTCTGCTATTGGAGTCAATCTTGGGTTAAAATTTAACAGTATAATTAATTTATGAAAAAACTCTTGATACTCATTTTCCTTTGGCCCCAAATTTCATTCGCTGAAAAGGCCATGGTCATCGTGCTTGAGGCCCCCATCTTTAAAGAACCAAGCATTGATGCCAAAATTGTCCAATACGCCAGAAAAGGTTCTGTTATCTACGTGGATAGAAGGGATTTAAAAAATGATCCCACAGCACTGACCCAGAGAGTGATCACCTTTGACGACTTTACCGGAAAAACCGAAATCCCTATTCCCGCCTCGGGAAAACAAAGATGGTATAAAACCCTAGACCGCAACGGCCAGGATGCCTATATCTTAGGCCCTCACATAAAAGTCATCTACAACGACTTTCGAGAATTCAACGAAAAAGTTTCAATCGAAGGACACGATCCCACTGATTATAGGTTAACCGAACCCCTCCCCGCCGAATATCCCTTCACCGAGGGACATGAATTCAGATTTAATATAACTCTTGGCGTGGGGCCGTCACAAAAATCCTATTACAACTACAATGCTCCCATAACACGAGAAGATTACCGGGTAAGAAGTGCCTGGGGACTGAATGTCTTTTGGCCAGAGGGACTCTTTAACCATTTTAGATTTGGCCTAAATGTTGGAATGTATATCCAGATGAGAAAATTTCTTTTAGAAGATGGACGCTCCACTTTTGAAAATGGTGGCTCTTTATCCCTTGGGCCTTCCATCAACTACGATCAGTTTAAAGGAAAAACCTTTCAAATAACCTATAGTGCTGGCCTTAATTTTAACTATGCTCGGTACTTCGTCGAACAAGAGACGCTAAATCACGCCATAGAGGAACGGGCCTTTTCCGGCGTGTACCTAACTCCAAAAATATTTAGCACCTTCCAATGGAAAAAAGTTTTCTTCGATAGTGTGGATCTGCTAGGCCAGTTTGAAGCTATTTTTGACTACCCCCACTCCTACACCTCTAGACAGGACCCGGTAATACCACCTATGTGGAATGCAAATAATGACACTATCTTTGTCCCAGGGGGAGCGACCTTTTTAGTCTACATTGGGCTGCAAGCTAAAATTTAAAAATTCCCCACATTCTAAAGTCTTATAAATCTAAAGAAGTTTTGTTTAATGGCCGATAGGACCTTGCAAGGAGGAACCTCATGTCTAATGAGTTAAAATATCATGACGCCGACATCTTATTCCAGAAAATGGGAAACCGTTGGTATCTCTTCACCCAGATTGGAGATGATTGTATCTACTCTGAACTTCCCCCAGGAATAGACCCCAAATCCTCCGAGTTTGAGCTCTATGAAGTGCTAGAAGAACACGTGGACAAGGTCAATCAGGTCATTGAAGCCGCTTGACGTCCTCCCCTCCATAAAGGAAGGGGATTCCTAGTGTGCTAAAGCACAACTAGAGGTTACTGCTTCATAGATTCGACCAATGTCGACATCTCCACAATCTCTTTGGGCACGCCCTGCCCTGTCTATATTTTTTGCAGCATTGCTATCCGCATCCTCAACGTGTCCGCAGTTGAGGCATTTGAAATTTTTGCCTTTTCTATTATCCTTGGATTTAAAAAGACATTCACTGCATCTTTGACTGGTGAATTTTGGATCCACAAGCTCAAGATGTCCTCCACTCCAGGAACATTTATATCTAAGCATGTTAGCGAAAATTCCCCACCCTTGAAAAAGGATTTCTCGGTTGAGTCCAGATTTTGCTCTCACATTTTCACCAGGACTCGTTATTGTTCCCTTTGCCGATTTTGACATATTTTTAATCTTCAAATCCTCAAGTGTAACTAGTCCGTGGTTCTTGGACAGTTTCGTTGAGATCTTATGAAGAAAATCATGTCTAATTCTAACAATTTTGGAATGTAATTTTCTTATTTTCTTTTGCAGTATTTGCCAACCCTGTGAGAACTTCCTCTCTAGCCCCCTAAATTCAGTGGAGACTTTTAGCTTCTAATTTTATAATAAAAATAAGGAGTTAAAAGTGACATCAGGAAAATCAAGCCATTCTAAAGAGTTTCGGGAAAAAGTAGCCAAAGAGGCCATCGAGTCAAGAAATACAAAGGCCACTGCGGAGAAGTACGAACTAAAACCGTCAACTGTTTACTGTTGGGTAAAGGTTTTTAAAAATAAAGACATTACCCAAAACCAAAAACCTCTCTCTCAGATGAAAAAAGAACTCGATGAGAAAGACCTTGAGATTAAAATTCTCAAAGAACTTCTAAAAAAAACAACTCAAATCTTGATCAAAGATTAGGGGTCGCCAAAATGTTCATCAATCAAGGAAATGCCGTCCGGGTAGTTTTAAAATATTGTAAAGTACCAAGTTCAACTTGGTACAAGAGGCAATTAAAAAATGAGAAGGACGGTAGGTCTAAAAACAAAGGACGTCCTATACCTGGGTATACTATAAATCCAGACAATACGATCGTTCTAGATAGCTCTGCGGTTAAAGCTTTAAGAGTTATTAGGTCTAGGGTGTTTTTCACTAGGGCCGGAGGTTATCATAAACTTACCAAGTACATAAGACGAGACTATGGGTTTTATATTAATCATAAGAAAATTTACAGGCTTTGTACGGAAAACGGGCTTCTATTACCAAAGAAGAAAAAACAAAAACGTCGTGGAAAGAAGATCTGCGAAAACCGTAAAGTGACAGGACCAAATCAGCTCTGGCAGTTTGATATCAAATACGGATATATCCACGGAGAAAATAGATTCTTTTTTCTAATGGCCTTCATCGACGTGTTTACAAGGGAGATAAGGGACTACCATATAGGTCTTTGCTGTAAGGCCAGCGACATTATTTTCACGCTTGAGAACGCTTTAAAAAAGCATAGGATCGATGAATCGAACTTGGTAATCCGAAGTGATAACGGGACGCAAATGACCTCTCATATGTTTAAAAAGTTTATCGAATCCAAAGAACTCGAGCATGAGTTTACGCCGCCATCAACACCAAACTTAAATGCTTTTATAGAATCATTTTTTTCGATAGTAGAAACAGAGCTTTTTCAGGCAAATATTTTTGAATCTTATGGCGAGGCCTATGAGAAGACCATCCTTTTCATAAAACATTACAACGAGAATAGAATTCATGGGTCTTTAGATTATAAAACGCCTAATGAATTTGGAAAAAGCTGGACAGAGAAAGAGGAATTAAGGCAAAAAGAATTACGAGCTTAAAGTCTCCATATTAAAGGGTCTAGGCCGCTAGGTCTTATCAAAAGAAAGTCAAAAATATTATTAATAAGGTTTATGAATGGGGGATTGAGTTTCAATTTATAATTGGAACCAAGCAATCACCTTTAAAGGGACTCTTAATTGATAAGGGAGAAGAGAAGGTTCCCCAGATTCTATCATTGGAAGAAATTAAAAAGTTTTTGACGGCAGCCAAAGCGATAGACCAGCGCTGGTATCCAATTTGGGCATTTGCAATTTTAACGGGCATGAGAAGTGGAGAACTTCACGCTCTTTCCTGGAATCAGATTGATCTTGAGAAGAACATCATTTTAGTTGATCGATCCTATGATTCAAATGTGAAAAAAATTGGTCCTACCAAAGGAAGATACTGGCGAACTGTTCCCATTAATAATAGTCTGAGGAACCTTATTCTTGATTTGAAACGTAATCTTGAGTTTTTAAATTCAGAGTGGGTCCTCCCAAGAAGTAAAGACTGGGATAATGGGGATCAAGCCGTGCCAATTAAAAA
>SMWT01000061.1 GCA_004356615.1 Deltaproteobacteria bacterium
CCACGAAAGTGATATTGAATTTTTAAATCAAGAATTTAAAAAAGAATATGGCAGAGCACCTTTAACCTTGCGAGAAGATTTTGGTGGCACCGCTGCTATGGCCGTTGATTGGGTGGCCCAAAGTGATAAGCATTATGCGTGGGGGATTGATTTAGATCCAGAGCCTGTAAAATATGGCAAAAAAAATCATCTGACTAAGTTAAGTGAAAAAGATCAAAACAGAATGGAATTCATTATGGGTAACGTTCTGGATGATTATAAATTTAAGGCAGATATTATTGTTGCTTTTAATTTCTCTTATTTTTGCTTTAAAAAGAGAACGGATCTTTTAAATTATTTTAAAAAGGTTCGGGCCGGTCTAAATAATAAGGGCGCCTTTTTCATAGATCTTTTTGGTGGAGAGGATGCTCAGGAAACGGTACTAGAAGAAACTGAGCACGATAATCACACCTATTTTTGGGATTGTGATTCCTTTGACCCCATCACCAATGAATGCAAATACTTTATCCATTTTAAAACCCACGAAGATGGGAAAAAATACAATAAGGTATTTAGCTATGATTGGAGATTTTGGTCTCTTCCAGAGCTTAGGGAAATACTTGAGGATGCCGGATTCTCTAAAACCATTACTTATTGGGAAGAGGATGACGAGGATGATGATGGTGAAGGAAATGGCGTCTTTTACCGGACTGAAAATGAAGAGAATTGTGAGTCCTGGATTACCTATATAATGGCGCTCCCTTAAGGTCTTACCACTTATTTCCGAAAGAATGGTTAGATGAAAATATTTATAGTTGACGATGAAATTGAAATTTTAGAGATCCTTAAGCTTTTTATTAAGGGCCGCTACGATAATGAAATTATAGAGGCCCAATCAGGCAATGAGGCCATCAAGATTTTAGAAGAACAAGCTGATCAGGTCGCCGTGGCACTCGTGGACTGGCGAATGAAAGATGGAAATGGCGGGGTGGTTTATCAGTGGCTTAAGGATAAGGGCTTTCCCTGTCCTTATATAATGGCCTCAACCGACGTTCCGGATGATTATGATGAACTCTCTACCTTAATAGAAGATCATCCATTAAATGGAAATCTAAAGAAGCCTTTTAAAAAGGCCCTTCTCTTTGAATGTCTAGATAAAGTGATAAAACCTAAAGATCCTTAAAAAGATGAACAAAAAGCTCGCCGTGCTTATTGGTAACCTGCAAGGATGAAAAGTGTTCTCCCTTTTCAACCCCAAAAATCATATCATTTTTACCAGCACCAAAAAGTGATAAGTGCCTGGTTTTAATATAGTCATCAACGTAGGGAGAGCTTTCAAATAGCTTCTTTACCAGAGATAGAACGATCTTTTTCAGCGCCTCTAAGATGTCCTCACGGGAGTCTCCACTCTTGGCGGCAATGGCATTTTTCATGGCCAGAGCAAGTTTAAAATCAAAATTAAAATTTATTGAAACTCTATTGGCCCCAATAACTAATGGGCAGCTAATAAAAAAGTTACTGGAAATATACCCATCTACGGGAGGGTTTGGCATAATTTGAACCGTTGGTTTGTCTTTGGTGATAATTTCTAGCATGAGCTCTGAGGTCTTTTGCAGCTTTTGAATTAGAAATATTTCAATCTCTGAAAAGGGAACAGCTTTAACTTCTTCACCGGAATAAATTTTTAGGGTAGTTTTAAAAAGCTCTTCAATTGCACTACGTTTGATGGGCTTTTCCAAAATAGTTAGATTTTTCAAGAGGGCCACGTCAGCACTGAACTCTTGAAGGTTCCCTGAGACAATTACAAAAGGAAAGTTTTGAAATTTAGGGGCCAGCCTTGCCTTATTGATAAATTCCACTCCATCCATTTTAGGCATTTTAAGATCGGTAATTACTAAAAGGAAGTTTTGTTGATTGAACTTTTTAAGTCCCTCAACACCATCTCTTGCGGGAATAATCCGAAACCCGAGTTTTTTTCCTACCAGTTCAAAAAGTTTGATGATGGCCGGGTCGTCGTCAATTATCAGTATGTCTTTAAGATCCACAATTTATCCCTTTATAATTAGTTTTCTTAGATTTTGTTTTTCTTTCTCGTTTAGCGAATTAATTAATCCATAATAGATTTTCCCTTCTTCATCTTCTTCAATATTATAAATAGTTGCAAAAATATTGGTATTTTCATTCATTTGAACCATAAATGAAAAATTCATCTCTAATTTCATCGATGTCCGGAAAATAATTTCGCTTTCAGATATGGAGTTTAATTTAACTTCCCTTAGGAGAAAACCATGGCTCATTTCTGAATAGGATTTAGGGCTTACTATCTCTAGCTTTTGGCCATAAAAATTTATACCTTCAAGATAGGTAGGCGTTTTTATGAACTTACGAATGGAGTCTAGGTGAGTATTTATTTCTAAGCTTTCCTTGAAAGAGTGAATGTTTTCATAATCTAGAATATTAATTAAATCAGGTGATTTTATATCAAGGCCATAGATCTGCAGCTGGGGAGGGGAGATCCCTAGTTTTTGGTAGTTATTTTTAAGTCTTGAAGTTATAGTTTTAAGCTGAACGAATGCGGTAGTATCGCTAAATTCGTCAGGGTTAATTTTATCGTGGATGACAAAAGTGATCAACTGGGCACCACAGGTGTTTAAAATATTCAAATTGTCTTCAAGCGTGCTTACCAGGAGAAATTTATAGGGATAAGACCAAATGGGATTGGGGAGGGTATTATAGACTGTAAATTTAGGATCAATCACCAGGTTTTTTAAAACATCCATATCGGAAAAGTTAGAGAGCTTTCCTACAAGTCTTTGCAGAACAGACTTTTTATTTTTTGAATCCCGTTTATTTTCATTAAAAGAATCAATAATGGACTTAACTTGATTTTCATCCAGATTTTTTGAAATAACCGGGTTTTGTGCAAGGAGTTCTAGATAATCGAGATCTTCTAAATTATCAAAGGAACTTCGGTAGAGTTGTCCGAATTTATCATAGAAAACATTTTCCATGGTCCCTTGAAACTCTAGCGGATAGCTTAGGTTAAGGCGTGAAATGGATTTTACATAAAAATCGGTAAAGGGATAATTGGGAATTGAGGGGAAATAACAATTAACAATCTCATTTTCATTTATCGCGATATCAGACTCAACTTGTAGGCCATGACTGGCAAAATAGTTAACCCGAATAGGAATTGATAAATTTAAAATTTTATCTTCTTCTTTGGTATAAAAGGTGAATTTATCGTTGGCCATGCCTAAAAACTTGGTAAGACCTAAAATCAGATCTTCCATAGAGCCCGGGTCCCTTATCCAATAACAAAAGTGGGTACTTATTCCTAGTTCAAAACGCCATTTTTTAAGGTTGGGGTTTTCCAGGTTATTCCAAAGCCCAATAATTGCGATGTTTTTGAGATGGAGTTCATATAAAAGTGCCCGAAGCGCCTGATCGATATCCTTGGACTCAGATAAATCTACAAGGAGCAAATCCATTTCGTTTGTAAGAATGAGTTCACTTAAAATCAGATGCTTTTCATCAGGCAATACGTGTTTAAATGAAAGTCTGGCCGGATTATCCACACATTTGACCTTCTCTTTGTTGAGTAGATCTGTCAGTTTCTTGTCTGTTCCGTAATATATTACTTTTACATGATCCATAGCTTCTAACTTATCGACTTAAATCGAATTAATTTTATTGAGAAATCAAAATTCTATGATTTAATAAAAAATGTCCCAGGGGGAAAATATGGCCATAGTGTATGAAATTGATAAGGAATTAGAGGAAATAGTTCCAGCATTTATGAATTCTAGAAAAAAGGATATCGAATCGCTTAAAAATTTCTTTGCTGAAAAAAATTACGAGGAAATTAGATCCATAGGCCATAAAGTTAAGGGAACTGCTGGAAGTTATGAATTTATGGAGTTAAGTGAGATAGGCGGCAGATTAGAAAAGGCCGCTAGTGATCATGATGATGGGGCCTTAGATAAATTAATTGTGGAATATGAAGATCATGTGAATAAAATTGATATCAAATACGTCTAATAATCTCGTAGATGGAAATTTCTAAAACTTTTAAAGTTAAATTTACGCTCACTGATAACCAAAATTTTCTTGGAACTTGAATTTAGCTTGCTTACCATCTTAATGGTTTCATCCATATCCCTATCAAAATCAGGGTTGTTTTCCACGAAGTGAGCGAGAAAAAAAGGGTGCCCATAAGATTTCCCCATATAGAGGGCCTTTTTTTTAGGTATGTTTTGGGCCATGGATCTGGTTAAAAGACCTTCGAAGAGGTAATCGATTTGCTTAAAAAGCTTAGGCATTCTATTGAGTTTATCTTTTGTCACCCATATGATCCCCAGATAATCTGGAGTAATGGCCTCTGTGAGATCTTTATTCATGGGGGAATATTACGTGGGCCCTGGGTTTAAATCAATTTTTAAATTTCATTTTTTACGCAGATGCCCTCTAGATATCTGCGAGCATGATTACATTTCTCTAAGGATTTGTAATTACATTGGTGATAGCCTGATGTATTGACGTGGCAATATTTAAAATTACCGGTTTGAGTAATACTGGCAGTCTTTCTATTTTGATCCTGTGAATTGTTGGCACAGCCAAAGATTAAAATGATAATTATGTATTTTTTCATACTGATATCTATATTTTATAATGAATATCGGTAGGAATGATTTTTTTTAAATTAAAAGGTCTTACATGATAAGAATTTTCATCGCCATCGATCTTCCAGAGGATATAAAAGGTTCCCTAACTTCCCTTAGGTCTAAAATTAAATGTGCCAATTGGGTGAAGCGGGAGCAAATGCATTTAACGCTCACTTTTATAGGGGAGGTTTCGGAATTTAAATTAAGGGAAATAACAGAGGTACTTAATCAAATTTCCTTTCATCCCTTTTCTCTAAAACTTTATGGCGTTGGACATTTTGCTCAGAAAGTTTTTTGGGCGGGAATAAACCCAAACGAGGACTTGGGTTTATTAAAAGATGAGATTGACCAGAAGCTTTTGGGTATTGGCATTCAACTTGAAAATAAAAGCTATAAACCTCATATCGCTCTGGCCAGGTTAAAGGGGAGTAAAGCGGACGATTTGGCAAAACTTTTGGAGCAATTTTCCCTCTTTGAATCACGGGAGATAAAGGTGGATAAATTTATCCTTTTTTCTTCCACCCTAACCCCGAAGGGGGCCATTCACAGTGTGGAATCAGAATTCATCCTATAGATCCATTTTAGGATAGACTGGGAAGTCTCGGCAAAGCGCTTGCACTTCATTTTTTATTTCAGCGAGTGCCTTTTCATCTTCAAAGTTAGTTAAGGCACGGTGGACCCAGTTTGCGATTTGGGCCATGTGATCTTCTTTCAGTCCTCTGGTGGTTATCGCTGGGGTTCCAAGCCTAATTCCCGAGGTAACAAAGGGAGACCTGGTGTCACCAGGAATCATATTTTTATTAGTGGTGATACCGGCCTTCTCGAGCGCAATTTCCGCCTGCTTACCAGTTAGGTTCACACAATCGGTCTTAAACATTAGGAGATGGTTATCAGTTCCACCGGAGACGATATCAATATCTTTTTTTATTAAAGCTGCAGCTAGAGCTTGTGCATTTTTTACGACTTGTTCCTGATAGGTTTTGTATTCAGGCATTAGCGCTTCTTTAAAGGCCACTGCTTTGGCGGCAATAACGTGTTCAAGTGGCCCACCCTGAATGCCTGGGAAAATATTAAAATTTATTTTTTTAATAAGCTCTTCGTCATTAGTTAAAACAATCCCACCTCTGGGCCCTCTTAGGGTTTTATGGGTGGTTGAAGTTGTCACATGAGCATGTGGAACTGGGCTTGGGTGAACTCCTGCCGCCACAAGGCCGGCAATATGGGCCATGTCTACAACTAGATAAGCGCCAACAGAATCGGCAATTTCACGAAATCTTTTGAAATCTATAATTCGGGGATAAGCAGAAGCTCCGGCCATAATCAGTTTGGGTTTTTCTTTTAGAGCTAGTTCTGCCAATTCATCATAGTTAATAGTTTCAGTTTCAAGGTCTAGTCCGTAGGAGACAACCTCATAAAGTTTTCCGGAAAAATTTACGGGAGATCCATGTGTTAGGTGTCCACCTTCCGAGAGGTTCATGCCAAAAATTTTATCCCCTGGTTTAATCAAGGCAAAATAGGTGGCCATATTGGCCTGAGAACCAGAGTGAGGTTGAACGTTTGCATATTTGGCACCAAATAGTTTGCAGACCCTTTGGATCGCCAGATCTTCCGCTTGATCAACAAATTCACATCCACCATAGTATCTTTTATGGGGCAGTCCTTCGGCATATTTATTGGTAAGGGTGGTCCCTTGGGTTTCCATGACAGCGGGAGAAGTATAATTTTCAGAAGCGATTAGCTCTAATCCTTCTTCCTGTCTAAGCCATTCTTTTCTTACGATATCTTTGATTTCACTATCCATGTCCGCAAGAGACTTCGCATTTGGATGAAACATTATTAAACTCCTTTTTAATTTGAACTTTTGAAAATTAATGAAGAATTGGTTCCTCCGAAACCAAAAGAATTATTGAGGGCGTACTCAACTTCCACAGCTCTGGCCTTGTTAGCAATATAATCGAGGTCGCATTCAGGATCTTGATTCTCTAAGTTGATAGTTGGAGGAAGCATTTTTTCGTATAAGGCCTTAAGGCAGACGATGGATTCAAGGCCACCGGCCGCACCTAAGAGGTGTCCAGTCATGGACTTAGATGAACTAATAAGTAGATTTTTAGCGTGATTTCCAAAGGTCCTTTTAAGCGCCATAGTTTCTGCCTTATCTCCAAGCGGAGTTGAAGTTCCATGGGCATTTACATAACCAATATCCTCGGGGGAGATTCCAGCAGTGTAAAGAGACATCTCCATACACGCAACGGCCCCTTCGCCTTCCGGATGAGGAGCAGTGATATGATAAGCATCGGAGGAATATCCTGTTCCCACGACTTCACCATAAATGGTGGCCCCTCGGGCAATTGCTTTATCAAGGTTTTCAAGGACTAAAATTCCAGCACCCTCTCCCATGACAAAACCATCTCGGTCTACATCAAAAGGCCTCGATGCTTTCTCGGGATTTTTATTTTTAGAAAGTGCTCTCATGGAATTAAATCCGGCAAAAGGCAGGTTGGAGATGACACTTTCCGCGCCACCGGTTACCATCATGTCTTGCCTTCCTGATTGAATTTCAAAAAATGCGGCAGAGATCGCGTGTGAGGCAGAAGCGCAGGCACTGGAAGTTGTATAGTTGACGCCCCTTAAATTAAAACGCAGGGAAATTACACCAGATGCCATATTAGGAATAATAGAGGGGATAAAAAAAGGAGAAACCCTTCGCTCACCTCTTTCATTAAAAATATTAATGGTTTTTTCAATAATCGGAAATCCACCCATTCCCACACCGATAATGGTTCCCGTTTTTCCTGGGATGTAGGGGGAGGATTTCAAAAGCCCGGCCTGATTTAAGGCCTCATTTGCCGAGTGAAGTGCATAGTGAATAAACGTGTCGTACTTGGCCGCTTCTTTTCTAGAAAGGATATCTTCGCTTAGTTCAAAATCCTTAACCGTTCCGGCAATTTTAATGGAGATCTTTTCCGGGTCAAGGGATTTTCTTTCAATTTCAGTTATGCCGTTTTTTCCCTCAATAAGATTTGTCCAAACCTCGTCGAGGGAATGGCCCAAACCACAAATGGTACCCATTCCGGTAACGGCAACACGGTTATTCAACCTTGGCATTTTTCTATTGTTTTTTAGTAGTAATGTAACTTACTACATCGCCGACAGTTTTTAGACCTTCGGCATCTTCTTCTGGAATTTCAATTCCAAAATCATCTTCCATTTTCATCATTAGCTCAACAATGTCTAATGAATCAAACTTTAGATCATCTACAAAACTGGTTTCTAGTTTGATTGTAGCTGCTTCAACTTTGGCAGCTTCAGAAATTACTTTAATAATTTGTTCTTGTTGCATAATTGACTCCTCATTTTTCTATCTTAAAATTAAAAACTAAAACTATATATAAAGTCCACCATCAATTTTAATCACTTCACCTGTGATATAGCTTGATGCTTTGCTTAGAAGAAATGACACTAGCTGAGCAACATCGTCTACTGAGCCCATCCTCTGCAGTGGTATTTTAGATAAATACGCTTTTCGCACCTGTTCATCAAGGGTTTCGGTCATTTCTGTTTCAATAAATCCCGGGCATATCGCGTTGCATCTAATATTTCTCGATGCTACTTCCTTGGCAAAGGATTTAGTGAAGCCAATAAGCCCTGCTTTTGAGGCAGAGTAGGAGACCTGCGAAGGATTTCCCATCAGTCCTACAACTGAACTCATATTTATCACAGAAACATTCTCTGCCCTTAGAAAGCTTCTGGAAAGGGATGAAGTTACAAGCATCGCCCCTTTTAAATTAGTGTCCAGGGTTTGGTCTAGATCGGCCTTTTTAAGCCTGAAAAAGATCTGATCTTTAGAAATACCAGCATTATTTACCAGCCCTGAAATAGGCCCGTACTCTTTTACAAATGAATTGATTGCCTCTTTAATTTGTTCCTCTTGAGTTACATCAAAAAGAATTGGGGTTGCTTTTAGAGCACCTAAAGATTCCAGCTCACCTTTTAATACTTGGGCAATTTCTTCTTTGCCTTCCCGGTAATTAAAAACTACATGGGCGCCTTGACTGGCCAAGTTCATGGCAATCTTTTTCCCAATGCCCCTAGTGGCACCGGTAACTAGAATTTTCTTTTCTTTTAAATCCGAATAGATCATTGGAGGATCTCCTTGAGCTCTGCAGCGAAGTTTTCCGAATCCATCGAAATTACTTTTATATTTCGGTTTATCTTTTTTGCGAGTCCCTTAAGCACTCTGCCAGGACCTACTTCAATGCAGATGCTTCCATCAGGGATTTTGGCAAAAGACTGGGCCCAAAGCACACTTGAGTCCACTTGTCGGACCAGGTTCTCTTTAATCTTTTCTATCGGAGTTCCCTTGGGATAGAGGGTGGCATCAACATTTGCCAGGTATGGAGTTTTATTTTCCTTGAAAGAAAAATTATCCAAGGCCTCTTTTAGCTTTAAGGCAGCAGGTCTCATAAGTGGGGAATGAAAGGGGGCAGAAACTTTGAGTTCCATGGCCCTAAATGGTTGGTCATAGTTGGCATGAAGCCACTCTACAGCTTGTTCGCAGGATTTTGCTTCCCCAGATATGACTATTTGTCCCGGATCATTGAAATTTGCCGGGATTACATTTTCAAATTTTTCGCAGGCCTTATAAACCCAATCTGCTGGAACCTTTAAAATGGCAAACATTTTACCCTTTCCCATAGGAACAGCATCTTGCATGTAGCTGCCTCGAAGGTGTACGGCCTTTAGCGCCTCTTCAAAGCTTAAAACTTCAGCAGCGACAAGCGCTGAGTATTCTCCCAGAGAGTGGCCTAGCACACGGTCGATTTTTATTTTATGTTTGTCTAAATATTTTTTGAGGGTTCTAAATAATCCAGTGGAATAACTTAGGATCGCCGGCTGGGTGTTTTTGGTTAGATTTAATTCTTCTGCCGGCCCATCGAGCATGATTCCAGATAAATCATAACCTAGGGCCTGATTAGTCTCTTGAAAAAGGGAGGAATCCCCAAAATTTTTCCCCATGCCCACATACTGGGAGCCCTGTCCGGGAAAAAGGAGAGTTACTGATTTTTCCATTAAATTTTTCCAGGAAAATTAAGCTTCAGATTGTTGATCGGACTCTTCAGCAACTTTAATTTTAACGACTTCCATTCCCTTAAAGGTTCCACATGATGGACAAACCGAATGAGGAAGAGTGAAATCCCCACAATTTGGGCATGAAATTGGATGTTTTCTGTAAAGTTTATGGTGCTGACCTGCGCGTCTTTTACCTTTTCTACTTACGCTGGTTGCCTTCTTAGGAACTGCCATGTCTTTATCTCCATAATTAAATAAGACTAGTTAGGTACGACATAGGGGGCAATAAGGCAAGGATTTTTTAATTTTTCGGGGGGAAGTGACTACAATTTTCAAGGTTTAGATTGACCCCGCAGTTAGGGCAAAGACCCTTACAATCTACGTGGTGTAGAGGAAGCGGATTTGCTACCATATAGATATTTTCATGGATAAGTTCTTTTAGGTCTAAAAATCCATTTTCAAAGGTATATAGCTCTAGCTCATTCATGCCATGGTTTATATGAGTGCTATTTTCAAATTTAGGACTTCTCCCTAGCTCTGAGTCAATAAAACAACAGGAAAATTCATTTTCAAAGGACTCCCTGGTGAGTTCCAAGCATTTAATACAAGAACAAGGATAGCTGGCCTTAACTGAACCATAGAGAATAAAGTGATCTCTTAGGGTATTTGTATTCTTTTTTTCAATACTTAGCTTAACTTCAATGGTTCCTGATGGGGTATGGCCTTCAGCCATCATTTGATCTAGTTCCAGTTCTTCTAGCAGATCTTTGACCCATGTAGTCTTTTTATCTAATTGAAATTCTTCTTCCTTATTGAAAGGATAGCTTCGGACGTTAATCCGACCGTTATGAAATTTTGGCGCTAAATTGGGACTTTGCGTGATATTTTCCATATATTTGAAATGTTTTATATGATACCTCGATTTAAGTATAGTCTTTCGGAAATATATTCTTATGCAAAGCATTAAAAAAATACTTCTCACAGGTTTCATGGGGGCCGGTAAATCCCATTTTTTGGCCAAATTAAAAGAGAATAGCGCAATTCATCATTTCGTGGACCTAGATCAAGAAATCCTAGCTCCCCGTGGTTCTCATTTAGGAGAGCTTATTGAAAGAGTGGGATGGGGCCCCTTCAGGCAAATGGAGCATGATTTATTAAGGGATTTAATGGCCTCAGAAGATAACTTGGTAATTGCTCTAGGAGGCGGGGCCTTCAGTGAAAATAATCAAAAATTATTAGAGAAGGGCGTAATCATATGGCTTAACACTCCTTTTGATATTTGCTTTGCCAGGATTAAGGAATCAAAAGAGCGACCTCTGGTAAAATTATCCCGAGAAGACTTGCTAAAACTTTATGGCGAACGGGCGCTTCAATATAAAAAATGTAAATACGTTTTAAACCTTGATCAGATGCAGGAAATTAACAGTCTAGAAGATTTGTTTTCACACATAGGGCCTATATGAGCTATATTTAAAGTGATGCCAAGGAGGAATTGGTGAACTCAAACAATGGCCCCATTGTAGCGCTTCTC
Organism: Deltaproteobacteria bacterium; assembly: GCA_004356615.1. Taxonomy (GTDB): domain Bacteria; phylum Bdellovibrionota; class Bacteriovoracia; order Bacteriovoracales; family Bacteriovoracaceae; genus SMWT01. The sequence goes on from SMWT01000061.1 coordinate 11,245, forward strand.
ATAGATGATCCGGTTGAGACTGAAAAATTATCATCCCTTTTTAAAAGGATGGGATTTACTCCTGAATGCTATGAAGACTTAGAAGTTTTCTGGAATAAAGTGGAGAAAAAAAGGCCGAGTTTATCGATAGTTGATGTTAAGTTGATGAGTAAAGGGGAGGTAATTCTTAAAGACCATCCCTTAATTTTAAATGACGACCTACCAATCGCTTTTTACTATAGTGATGAAACAGCTCCTTTAACTATTTCAACCTACGAAATTTTTCATATGGGACTGGTGAAGAAGTCTGTCAATTATGCTCCAGCTCTTAAATGTGCTTTAAAAAGGGCCGTGAAGTATTGGTCTTTTAAGGGAAAATCGAGCAACTTAAATATTAAACTTCAAAAATCAGTTAAAAGAAGCTTGCAGGATGCAGGGGTTAGAATTTACCTCAAGATGATAAAATCCTGGCTTATCCAAAAAAATGAAAAGGACTTTTTTCATGCCAGTGAAAGGGTTATTAGTCATTGGCCGGAAGTAGAACAATATACCTGGCTTTGTTTGGACTCGAGTGGTCAAAAATTAATTTCTCCTAAAATATCCGCCTTCAAATTTATCGAGATTCCAGCAATTACTCTGGGTAAAAATCATTTAGAAGGGATAGACCCCTTGGCCGAAGATATGGGTAAAAAGGTCGTGGAGGAAACGCTAGAAGGGGAAACCATATCTCTTAAAATTAAGGGAAATAAAAAATATCCAGAAATTCTGATGTTTTTTAAAGTCCATAAATCTTTAAAAGATTTCAACTTTAAAATGTTGGAAGAATTTCTAGGCGTATTTTACTTATCATTTAAGGGTAGAAATAATTTTTTCGAGGCCCAGAAAAAAATGATTCTTGGGCCCTGGGAACTATTTTCTCTGTTAGATGAAAATATGGAGATCCACGGCAAAAAATATTCCATGATAGATGTGAATTTTTCCTCCCATTTAAAAGTACTCATGGATCATAAAAATCGCTTTTATTGGAATAAGTTCCTAATGGATTTTTGTACCCCGGTGAGAGAAAAATTTGATTTTAACGTCTCCTGTACCAGTCCCGGTCATTTAACTTTTTTAACTGATTGGAAAAATGGCAATGCCCTGTTTGAGTATTTTACCGAGGCCATAAAAGAGTTTCCCTTCTGGAAATATTTTGAAGAGGGCCAGGAGCTTTTGGCCGGAGATTTTACCCCGAGGATAAAAATGGTTCCCCCCTCAGTGAGAGGTCTATTATCGCATTTAGCGGAAAATTCTCCCTTTTCTGGTGAAAATAGTATATCTAGGTCAGAACTATGAGCGATCGCAGCAGACTTCAAATAGATCTAAATATTCTGGACGAAAACATTAAAAAATTAGGTGTATTAGCGCCTATTAATGAAATCCTATTTATGGTTAAGGCCAATGCTTACGGCCATGGAATGCTTCACTTGGTAGATTTTTGTTTGAGCAATTCACATATAAGAGAGTTTGGGGTTGCTACCTGTGGGGAAGCGAGACAGTTAAGAGAAATATTTCCCACTGAGCACTTTGCCACTTATGTTTTTTCAGATCTTGCTTTAGAGCAAAATCGTGATTTTTACGGACAAGGTAGCATGATTCCAGTCATTTCAAATTTTGAGGATTTGAATATTTTTCTAATCGATTCGAGTTATAAAAATGTTCCTCTATGCCTGAAATTTAATACAGGAATGAACCGTTTAGGTTTTGAACTGTCCCATGTGGAAGAAATTATATCAATGATGAGAGTTAGAGGTCGTTCCTCCATTCACCATCTAATGACCCATTTATCTTCAGCATGCATGCCGGCAACAAATAAAAGAAACGTGGGGCAAGTTGAAGCATTTAAAAATATAAAAAATGCTTTTGAAGCGGGAAATATATCTCTTGAGCGAACTTCAATATCCAACTCAGGGGCCATAGAGCAAGGCCTTGGGCTGGAAGAGACCCATATAAGGCCTGGACTGATGCTATATGGCCCAAGCAGCCTGATAAAAAGATATCGCTCCCGTTCTAATTGGCAGGGTAGAACTGTCTCATCACTTATGACTAGAATTCTACAAACTTTTCCTATAAAAAAAGGAACACCCATAGGCTATGGAGCGAGTCCTTGTCCTAGTGAGGGACTGCTTGCTATTTTGGCCTTGGGATATGGTGATGGATTTTCAACCCATTTTGAGGGCGCCCATTTATTTCACAAGGGATATAAAGGTAAGATAGTTGGAAGAGTGAATATGGATATGACCCATGTTCTTTTTCCACTGGAAGCTGAAAAAGATATTAGACCTGGTGATCAAGTGGAAATATGGGGACATGACAAGGAAGGAATACTCAGGTTTGCTGAGGAAACGGGAACCATTCCCTATGAAATTTTTTGCCAGCTAACTCCAAGGGTGCCAAGAAGTTATAATTTAAAACAGTCGATGATGTTTAAGGAAGATGATCATGGAAAGAAATTGGCTTATTAGAACTGGGCAAAACCAGATTTTAGGTCCTGTGACAAAAGATAAAGTTAAGGAACTCATTAGTTCCGGGTCGCTAGATTTAGAAGATGAGGTTTGTTCTGGAAATGGGTTTTGGTTTAAAATTAAGGAAAATGATTTGGTGGATAAATTTTTACATGGTGACTATATTCAAGGATTCAATCCAGTGAGTGAGGCCAAAAATATATTAACCTCGCCAAATGGAAAGAAAGCTTTCTGGCCAGTAATCATTTTTATAATGGGGAACTTGCTCTTTGCTCCTAGTAATCTTAAGGCCCAAGAATTTCCTTTAAATCTAACAAAAAAAAAAGTGCAGTTTACTTCCCTCCCCTTGAGCTAAAACGGGGTTATCTCTATCCCAACGTGGCCCTTCGGGGTTTCTATTTCCACAAGATCCAGCTTAATTGGCCAAAAAAATGTGAAGATTCGGATGATTTTTCTCTGAAGCTATTAATTCTCCTTTCAAAAAAAAACCGACTGGAAAATGGATGGGAGGAGTTTATAGCAAAATGCTTCAAGGAAATATCTCCCGCTTTTAAATTTCAAATTTCTTATAAAAGAGAGAATTTTAAAAACTTGGCCAAGTTAAAATCTAAAATTAAAAAGTTTTTACCACCCAAAAGGTTACCTGAAGTCATGGAGATCTACCAGGTTAGAGAAAAGGTTTATAATCAGACTGATTGGGGGGATACCTTTATTAAGGCGATGAAGCTGGGCTTTGATAGTAAGGAAAATAGGATAAAAATTTTCCGCCAAAATAAAGAGGTGCTACAGATAATTGAAACCGAACGAAAGACCTTTTTATCCGGTATTTTAAAAATTATTATTGCCATGAGGTCACAAAATCAGGCGTGGGCCAAAAAAGTGATTCGCGAATTTATCAATATGGGCCCTGCTGAAATGATCTTTTATCACCGGCTAGGGGGTAATCAGGATTTTAAGAAAATAAAAGAAGATTTCATTAAGTTTTTAGATAAGGTTCAGGCCTTTTTAAAAGATACCAAATGGAAAAATATGTTTTTCAATCAACTCTATATCCTCTCAAGTGCAGGCGAAAAACCTTTTGAGCTGGAACAGTGGAGGGCCAATTGGTCCTTTCAGCAAATTCAAAATGAGTTTAAATCTCAAAATTATGGGGTTCCTTATTTGGGTTTTTGGTATGAAATGTATAATTACAATACTTTTTCCGCGCAAGTTGACAGATTTATGAAAGAGCAACTGACAGGGGAAAATATAAAAAACTATGGAGAGAATTTTATTTGGCTCTTTTCCTATTACTTTCCTGAGGACGAAAAGGCCCAAGAAGAGACCTTGAAAATCATGGGGAAGTTGGTCAAATCAAAGGAGATGTACCATAAATATTTAATTATCAGGCTACTAGAGACTCTTAATGAGCAAAAGTACTTTAAAGTATTAAACAAGATTAAAAAACGCTACCCGAAACTTTCAATGCCTTTATTCCGGCAAAAGCGTACCTTTTACAAGGAACTTCTAAGAAAAGGAGAAGTGCTAGATTTTAGTGTTTACCAATTGTTAAAATTAGAAGATACAAATGCAGAAAAAGATATTTTGTGGTGGGTGACCTTTTAATGAGTGATCAAATTTATATTTATCCAACAGATACGGTTTGGGGCATTGGCGCCAATATCAATTCTTGGAAGGCCCAGGAAAAGATTAAAGCAATAAAAAAATCAAGCGCTGATAGGCCCATGTCAGTATTATTTCCGGGAACATCCATGTTAAAGGAATATGTGGATTATCCCTCCAACTGGGACTCTCTTTTTGATCTGGAAATAACTTTTTTAATACCTATTGGTTGGTGTAAAAGGGAAATACCAAGTTGGATTACCAAAGGGCCATATCTGGGTATTAGATGCTTTAGAAACGATGAGATTGATAGCATTAGAGAAGTTGAAAATGCCCCAATTACCAGTACCAGTTTAAACTTGGCCGGAGGAGACCCCATTATAACCTGTGAGGATGCCACATCTTTTTTAGAAAATGCCGCTCCCACGGCCGAGATGATAAATCTACAGGTTCATAAGATGTCGGGGATGTCCTCGACAATTGTTAAAGTGGAAGAAAAAGATATTTATGAAATTATTAGATCCGGAACCAATCTTGAAAAAATCAAAAGGGCCTTGGGATTACCAGCAACCTGAGTTTTATAAATTTTGTGAGGATTCAATCTTTTTATCAAAGCACGCGGTGAAAAGGATAACCTCCAATACCAACATATTAGATGTGGGGGCAGGCTGTGGCGTGGTTGGGCTTGAAATAATCAAGAGAACAAGTTTTTTAACCCAGCTAGATTGTTTAGAAATCCAAGCGGAATTCAAACCGTTTTTTGAGGCCAATAAAAAATATTTAAAGGCATATGATGCTAATTTTATTTTAGGAGACTTCTCGAAAATATCTTTAGAGAAAAAATATAATTTAATTGTTAGTAATCCTCCATATTTTTCTGTTAGTGGAAACCGTTTAGGAAGCTGTGAGAGGAAAAACACCTGTCGGTTTTTTCTAAATGGCGACTTGGATGACCTACTTAGTTTTTTTAAAAAACATCTAACCCCAGATGGTACGGGAATGTTTTTATGCCGAAAGGGCCAGTTAGATGGCAATAAACTTAACTTGAGTATTAATATTATTCCAAAAGATCACAAAACCGATTTAGTTGAGGTGTTTCCCCTGGATATAGAGTGAAGTAAGTGATTTTTTTACTTCCTCGTCTTCAATATCAAAAAATATTTCATCGGCCTCTTTTTTATACTGTCGGTACTCAGGGGAGTAGGGATGAAAAATTTCAGGACTGCTACTCGTTACTTTCCTTTTTTTAGACTCCTCTATCTTTTTTTCAAAAAATGAGGAATTCATTTGATAGCGAATACTCTTTATTTTTCCCTTTAGATTTGGAAAAACTTCAGCGATTCGTTTTTTTACCTGCTCTTCCATGAAGCTGAGTTGCTGACCGATGGCCGGGTGAGAGGTTAAAATTACTAAAATACCGTTTTGGTTTTTAAGCGGTATGGTCCTTTTGATTAGTCGTTCTCCCACAATCTCTTCCCACCTATCAATGAGATGGAGAAAATCAAAGCCACTTTGGTCCACCTTACTTCGATAGAATTTTTTAGCAGGCCTGTGCCCTAAATTATTCAGTATATTTGATAGTTTTTTAAACATCTTAGACTCTTTGCATAAAAAAGGAGCGTATGCTAGATTTTAAATTAATTTTTCGGTTATTTCTATTCAAGGTCTTTGGTGTTATGTTCCACGCATGATTCGTGTATTGATTCCCATCTTAATGCTCCTTAGTTCCTGTTCAGGGTATAAGTTAAAAATCAATAAAAACCCATTTTTTTTTCAAGGGATTAAGACTGTTGCTATTCCCATGTTTGTGAATCACTCTATTCTTCCAAGCGTTAATGGCCATTTTGCCAAGGAATTTTCTCTACTTCTTTCCCGCTTTAGCGGACTTAGAATTTTCCTGGGGGATAAAAATGATGCAGACGCTATTCTTTTAGGTATTGTGGAATCAAGTGATTTTAGAAAAGAGGTGGTAAAAACAAGAAACCCTAAATTCACAACTGGTTTATTGCAAAGTTCTATCGGGTCAAAAAGAAATCAGTTTTATTTACCTTTGACATCACGGGTCTCGCTTAAACTAAGAGTTATTCTTATTAAGAGACCTACCCCGCAACTAGTTAAAGTGGTAACTTCCAAAATGGGGAAGTATTTAAAAAGGCATCCTAAAATAATATTTAACCGCGTTTTTAACCTCAATCATACCTTCACCAGGTCGCTATACGATACTTTAAGTGTCGACAGGGGAGGTGTTGTCAATTACACAAAAAATTCCTACTTTCTAGATGATAGTGTAGCAAAAATGGCCAAGCTGGCGGTAGTGAAATTTAATGAGGAAATAATTAATGCATTCTAAAGCAAGGCCTTGGAGTTTTTTTGAAAACTTCCCCCCCAGTAAAAATCCAGGACTTTACGGGACCTATTGCTTTGATCCTTACTTGGAAAGGTTAATTCAAAATAAATGGTCCACTCATATTAAGGGCATGGGATTAAATCATCATGTTATTCTGGGAAATGAACTAACTCCTGATTGGATTGATGAAAATCTTACCTCATTAGATCTATTTGGTGGTCAGGATTCCTATATGGTTTTAAATGGAGAGGACATCCCAGCTGCTTCTCAAGAGCAAATTTTAGAGCTGGATCTCACCGAGAAGTTTCTTTTTATTTCTTTTTCAAAAAGTGGAAAGTTCTTTTTAAAACTCTGCAAAGGTGAAGGTGAGTTTAAGACTATGGAGGCGCCTAAGTTTTGGGAGAGTGATAAACTCTTAGACTTTTTGGCCAGGGAACTTGGGACTTCTCTTAACCCCCAAATTAGAAATTATATTCTCACCCATGTAACCCACGAGGTGGGCAGCTTTATAAATGCCCTAAAGCTAATTAGTATTCACTTCGGTGGAAATAAAGTGGAGCTAGAAAGCTTAAGAGAAATCATTCCTCCCTCCAGAATGGATATCTTTCATTTGGCCTCTTTATTTGGAAATAAGAATAAGAAAGAATTTTTTAGTAAACTCATTGCTCTTGAAATATCCCAAAAAGAATGGCTCTCCTTTTTCAACTTTATGATAGGTCATCTTCTTAAGTTAACGGGAAATCCCAGTGGCAACTCAAAATACGAAAGGGATTTGGCCAAACAAAAAAATCTTTGGAGTTTGAGTGAAATAAATAATGAAATAAAGTTATTTGGGGAGCTTCAAATAGAGGCCAAGGGCGGAAACTTAAAAGAAAAGCTCCGCCTTGCGTATCTTAAAGACTATGAACTTGAGTTGAAAGTCTAGAGGTGGTTCTTGCGGCCTTATTAGGCTTAATGAAACCAGTATGTGCTAATTTTGATAGTAGTGCTTGAACAGATGGAAGAAGCTCTTGGGCCTTAGTTTTCTCTTTTCCAGAGATGGCAGCTCTAATGGCCTTAAGCGCTGTCTTGGTTTTAGAATGTTTAACCTTGTTATTGAGGGTTCTTTTTATTGTTTGTCTGGCCCTCTTTTTAGCTGATTTGTGGTTCGCCAAAATCTTCTCCTATTTATAATGCAGTAAAGGATCGTTTTTATTCTAAATTTAAAATCTTGGCAAGCTTTAATTAAAAAGTTTACACCCTAAAAGGTTGAAATTAAGGATTTTACGGCCTAAACTGCGGGCACTTTTAACCAGTATTTAAGGGGTTTTGTAGTGATTGAGGTAAAAACCATAGGGGTGGTGGGCGCCGGTCAAATGGGCCGGGGAATAGCACAAATTGCGGCCATGTCCGGATATCAGGTTAAGCTACAAGATTTAAATAGGGAGATTCTCGCTGAAGCTCTTGATTTTATTAAAGAACAATTACGCAAGGGAGTGGCCAAAGGCAAATGGGAAGATCAATTTGTAGTAGAAACTCTGGCCAGAATCCATGCTGATATGCTCAAAGATCCCCTGGCAGAATGCGATCTAGTTATCGAGGCCGCCACCGAAAATAAAGATCTCAAATTTAGCATTTTTAAGGAATTGGACCAAATAGTTAAAAAAGACGCCATTTTGGCCTCCAATACCTCTTCCATATCCATCACCGAAATAGCAGCTCAAACTAAGCGGCCTGCGCAAGTTGCCGGAATGCACTTTATGAACCCTGTTCCCATCATGAAATTGGTGGAGGGGATTAAAGGCCTTGAAACCTCCGATGAAACATTTGCTACTGTCAGGGCGGTGGCAGAGAAAATGGGAAAGGTGTGGATTTCCGCCAAAGATGTACCTGGTTTTGCCATCAATAGAATTCTTATACCGATGATCAATGAGGCCATATTTGCTTTATATGAAGGGGTCGCCTCGGCCGAGGATATCGATACTGCCATGAAGCTTGGTACTAACCAACCGATGGGCCCATTAACCCTTGCAGATTTTGTAGGACTTGATACCTGTCTTGCTATTTTAAATGTGCTGTATGAGGGCTATGGAGATCCTAAATATCGTGCTTGTCCGCTGCTAAAACAGTATGTGGCCGCAGGAAGGCTTGGCCTTAAAACCGGCCAAGGTTTTCATAAATATAAATAGGAAATCTTATGACGATAGATAAGGACTACCAAGAATTAAGAGATATGGCAGCTAAATTTGCCGACAAGGAAGTAGGCCCACTTGCCGCCCAGATAGATCTTGATTGCTCAATTCCAGCTTCCCTAATAGAGAAATTAAAAGAAATGGGATTTTTCGGGATTTTTATTCCGGAAGAATTTGGTGGTGCCGGTCTGGACTACACCTCCTATGCCATTATTATGGAGGAGCTCTCTCGTGGTTGTGCCTCCACCGGAGTATTAATTTCTGCTCACAACTCTCTTTGTAATTATCCTATTTTAACATTTGGCACTGATGAACAAAAGAAAAAATATCTGCCCAAGTTGGCCTCGGGTGAGCATCTTGGATGTTTTTGTTTGAGTGAACCAAATGCCGGATCAGATGCCGGATCTCTTACCACCTTTGCAGAAGATAAAGGTGACCACTTTGAAATATCAGGTACTAAAAACTTTATCACCAACGGCAGAGAGGCCAATATAGCAGTTCTTTTTGCCAAGACGGAAAAAACAAAAGATTACAAAGGGATGAGTGCCTTTATCATTGAAACGGACTGGGAAGGATTTAATGTCCAAAAATGTGAAGATAAACTAGGGATAAAGGGATCCTCCACCGCCCAAATTTCGCTGGAAAAAGTAAAAGTTCCCAAAGAAAATATTTTAGGCACCGCGGGGAAAGGTTTTCGTATAGGCCTTGAGACGCTCGATGGGGGAAGAATTGGCATTGCCTCCCAGGCCCTAGGTATTGGGGAGGCCGCATTTCGCTACGCCAAAAAATATGCCAGTGAGAGGATCCAATTTGGTAAACCCATAAGTGATCTGCAGGCGATTCAATTTATGTTGGCGGATATGAGTACTAAGCTCGCTGCCTCAAAACTATTAATTTTACATGCCTCTCAGCTTAAAGATGAGGGAGTGAATTATTCCAAAGAGAGCGCCCAGGCAAAACTTTTTGCCTCAGAGGCGGCCATGTGGATCACTACTAAGGCCATCCAGGTTTGTGGGGGCGCAGGCTACTGTAAGGAATATCCAGTAGAGCGTCATTTTAGGGATGCCAAAATTACCGAGATATATGAGGGAACCTCAGAGATTCAAAGGCTAGTGATTGCCCATAGCGAGCTCTCGAGCTAGATTAAAGACTCAAGTTGACTCGCCCTTGAAAAATTAATACTCTGGGCCAGTTGAAAAAAGGAAAAATAACCACATTTTTGGAGAAAATAGGTATGGCGAAGAAAAAGGCCAAAACGAAAGTTACTAAGAAAAAAGTGACCGAGAAAAAGGTTGCGAAGAAAAAAGTAGCGAAGAAAGTTGCCAAGAAAAAAATAGCGAAGAAAGTTACCGAGAAAAAGGTAGCGAAGAAAGTTGCCAAGAAGAAGGTAGCGAAGAAAGTTGCCAAGAAGAAGGTAGCGAAGAAAATCGCCAAGAAAAAGGTAGCGAAGAAAGTCGCCAAGAAAAAGGTAGCGAAGAAAGTCGCCAAGAAAAAGGTAGTTAAAGAGACCGAGAAAAAGCAGGCCGCTCCTAAAAAGGTCGAGGCCAAAAAAGAAAAACCAAAAAAGGCAAAAAAAGAAGGCAAGAAAAAAGCAGCTAAAGTAAATGTTGAGGCGAGAGGGGAAATCCTTTCAACTCTTTCATCGGCCAAGGGACAATTTAATCTAG